>CALIRD010000173.1 GCA_938042355.1 uncultured Thiotrichales bacterium | reverse complement strand
GGTAATGCATAAAACCGGCTTGATTTTGTTGGTAGGTTCAACCGGTTCTGGTAAATCAACCACCCTCGCAGCAATGCTGAATTATCGTAACCATCAATGTGCCAACCATATTCTAACGGTTGAAGACCCGATCGAATTTACCTACACCCACGCCAAATCCATCGTTGGCCAGCGTGAGGTGGGTATCGATACCAAGAGTTATCAAAATGCCTTACGTGAAGCCATGCGTGAAGCGCCGGATGTCATTCTGATTGGTGAGATACGGGATCGATACACGATGGAGTCGGCACTGTCGTTTGCTGATACCGGTCACCTGGTACTGTCCAGTTTGCACGCGGTGAACTCGAATCAGGCACTGGATCGAATTATTAACTTTTTCCCGCCTGAAGCTCGTAACCATATCCTGATGGATCTCTCGATGAACTTGCGTGCGATCATCTCGCAACGATTGTTGGTAGATGTCGAACAGAAGCGTGTGCCTGCGGTAGAGGTCATGATTAACTCAACCTATATTTCCGAGTTGATCCGTAAAGGTGAGCTCAACGAAATCAAGGAAATTATGACCAAGTCCACCGATGGCGGCATGCAGACCTTTGATTCCGCCTTGTTTGAACTTTATACACAAGGAAGAATAGAAAAAGAAACCGCTCTGTCGAATGCTGACTCAAGAACCAACCTGGAGTGGCAAATGAATTTCGGTAAGAGTGGTGATAATACGCCCGAGTATGAGCCTGGTATGCCTGGCGAATCTAAACAGGGTGCTAATGGCAGTGCAAATGGAGCAGCTGCCAAGTCAGCCAGTTCAACTGAAAATGATGATGCCGAGTTATTCGAAAACCTGACCAGCAATGATTCCTATGATGACCCGGATGCTGACGGCTTTCTCGATGACCTGGTGGATTTCGATGAATCCAAGGTCGAATAATCAGGCCGTATAAATTAGCCGACCATTGCTGATGGTGTGGGTGACTTTGCCTGGCATCGACCAACCCGCATAAGGTGAATTTTCACCGTTACTGACAAAGCTTTGTGGCTCACACATCCACTCATCGCTGGCGTCAAACAAAGTAATATCCGCTCTGTCACCAACATTCAATTGCCCTGCATCTCCTCCCGCTATTTTTCCTGGTCCGGTACACAGCAGATTAATAGCCTGTGACATCGTTAGTACCTTTTCTTCAACCAGTTTCAGAGTCAGTGACAATAACGTCTCAAAGCCGGAGATACCCGGCAGGGTAGAGGGAAAAGCATCCAGTTTGTTGTCGCGCGAGAGTGGCAAGTGATCGGATGAAATGGCTTGCAAGCTGTTATTTTCCAGCGCGCTGCGCAAGGCTTGTTGATCCAGTTGTGTGCGCAATGGTGGTCGGGTGTGTGCCAGTGGATTGAAGTCCATCAAATCCATCTCAGTTAAAAACAACTGATTGATATTGACGTCAGCCGTGATGTTGGCGCCATCATATTGTGCGCGTCTTATCATGTTTTGCCCGATGCGGGTGGAGAGCCGACAAAAGTGTGCTTTTACGCCCGTTTGCTCTATCAATGGCAACAAGCCACCAATCGCTGTGGTTTCAGCCGCTTCAGGAATCCCGGGTAAACCCAGCCGGGTGGCGACCATTCCTTCATGGGCGCAACCGCCGGCCATCAAAGAATGGTCTTCAGGGTGGATAAAAACGGTCAAGTCATTGGAAGCGGCATATTCAAAGGCGCGGCGTGTAACCAAGGTGTTTTTAAGGGGTTGCCACGCATTACCGACACCGATACAACCAGCGTGCTTGAGGTTCGCCATTTCGGTGAGTTCGCTACCGTTGAGTCCTTTGGTGATTGCTCCGATGGGTAATAAATTGATTTTGGTTTTGGTGGTTGGGTGGTGCAATAAAAAGTCCACCTCGCCAACAGTATCCAGAATCGGGCCGGTATCGGGGAAACAGGCTATTGAAGTGATGCCACCTTTCGCGGCTGCTTTGCCTTCGTTGGTAATACCGCTACTGTATTCTTCACCGCCCAGTCCCAGTCGTACGCCCAGATCAACAATGCCGGGTATCAGTATCAAACCCTTGGCATCGATGGTCTTTTTGGCTTTAAAGCCGGCAGGTTTGCGGCCGATCGCTACGACTTTGCCTTGTTTGACATAGACGTTGCCGGTTTCATCCAGACCCAGGTTAGGAATGATCAGTCGTGCTTTGAGTATGGCCAGGCTCATTCGTTTTGGCCTCCGCTGGATCCCAGACACAAGCTCATTACAGCCATGCGTACTGCAAGCCCGTGACTGACTTGTTCGAGGATGGTGGATTGTGGTCCGTCGGCCACTGCCGAACTGATTTCTACGCCACGGTTAACGGGCCCCGGGTGCATCACCAGTGCTTTTTTGTCTGCCAGCTTGAGTCGTCTTTGATTGAGACCATAGCGTTGAAAGTATTCGTTTTCGCTGGGTATCAAGGCGCCATGCATGCGTTCTTTTTGCAGTCGCAGCATAATAATCACATCGGCGTCTTTCACTCCGGCGTCAATATCATGATAGACATTCACCCCCAGATTTTCGATCGCTGCCGGTAGCAAAGTGCGCGGTGCCACCACCCGGACTTCGCCGGTATTGAGCATATTCAAGGCATGAATCTGTGAGCGTGCCACTCGCGAGTGCAAAATATCACCAACGATCGCGACGCGTAAGCGCGTGAAATCCTGTTTGTGCCGACGAATAGTAAACATGTCCAGCAGCGCCTGGGTGGGATGCGAGTGCCGCCCGTCACCGGCATTGATAACACTGATGTGAGGCGCTACATTTTGAGCAATAAACTGTGCGGCACCACTGTCCTGATGACGCACGATGAACATGTCACTGTACATAGCTTGCAGGTTGTTCAACGTATCCAGCAAGGTTTCCCCTTTATTGGTTGAGGATGCTTTCAGGTTCATGCTGAGCATGTCGGCTGAAAGCCTTTTGCCAGCCAGTTCAAAGGTAGTGCGGGTGCGGGTACTGTCTTCAAAAAACAGGTTAAAAATAGTCTTACCGCGCAGCAGCGGGACTTTCTTCACGGACTGATTGGCGATGCTGCTAAAAGATTCAGCGGTGTCGAGGATTTCATTCAGTATCCCGATATTCAAGCCTTCTATAGAGAGCAGGTGCTTGAGTTTGCCATCAGGGGTTAGTTGTTGATTCACTGCCAGTGAACCTACTTGTGGTCTAGTCATTTGACACCACCTCAATGCCTAGCGGTGTGGGCCCGCTTAGCTCAAGTTGTTGTTGCTTAGTGAGTTCAATGGTTTCACCACACAAGGTTGGTGCGATAGGTAGTTCACGGCCGCCTCGATCAAATAACACGACCAAGTTAAGGCTGGCCGGCCTGCCATAATCGAAAATTTCATTCATGGCTGCTCGTATGGTGCGACCGGTTTGCAACACATCGTCGATCAGCAAGACGTCTTTATTTTCGAGATCAAAATTAATTTCAGAAGCATTCACCACTGGATTGAAACCGCGTCGGCTAAAGTCATCCCGGTAAAAGTTAATGTCCAGCGTACCAAGTGGCATGTTGCTGTTTAGTTCCTGATGCAGGCGTTCCGCCACCCAGGCTCCACCGGTGTGAATACCGATCATAGCCGGGTTCTGCAGGCGCTCATCAAGTAGCGTTTGTACCTCAAGTGCCAGGGTTTTAATTAATGTTTCGGGGTTACTCGGCATGACGTTGTTCCAGCCAGCGTTCGAGAATGATGACCGCTGCTTGTTGATCTATTTCCAGCTTGTTCACTTTTTTACGTCGTCCTTGTTGGCGTTGTTGTTTGAGTCGCCGATTGGCATCGACCGATGAGTAGCTTTCATCAATATAGTCGACCGGTAAAGCATAGCGTTTCTTGAGTTGTTTGCCGAAATTTTTTATCTCTCCCAGTAATTCCGGTGCCTGTTCCGCGGCGCTCAGTGGTAAGCCCAGTAATAAACGTGCGGGCTGCCAATCCTTGATGATGGTGTCAATGGCCATCCAGCGCTGTTCCTTATTACTGGCAGCTATGGTTTGTAACGGTGTTGCTGTGCCGGTTACTGTATTGCCCACTGCTGTACCGGTGCGCGCGCTGCCATAATCAAAAGCGATAATCGTACCGTCAGGCATGACCGTGCTCGCTGGAAATTAAATTCAGATCTACCCCGAGTTTCGCTGCTGCAGCCGTCCACTGCTTTTCTGCGGGTGTGCTAAACACAGTTTCGACATCTGCATCGACGGTAAGCCAGACGTTATTATTGATTTCTGCATCCAGCTGACCTGCATCCCAACCGCAGTAACCTAGCAGGATGTGATAGTCCTCAGGTCCTTCGCCATTTGCCAATGCTTCGAGTATCTCGGATGAGGTGGTAATGCAGTAATCCTCATTAACACGCAGGGTGTCACCCCAATCCCGCTCGTCCCGGTATAAAACAAAGCCCTGATCGATAGCAACAGG
>CALIRD010000172.1 GCA_938042355.1 uncultured Thiotrichales bacterium | reverse complement strand
TATCAACCACCAATAATTCATACTTGCCTCCTTTCAACCAGCAATCCAACCAGTATTGCAATTGCAGCAGAAAACAGTAAACCGGATTGATGCGGCCAGTCATAACTGAGAATACCCATAACTACGGCGGTACTAGCGCATGCCCAGTCTGCCCTGGCCTTCAAGACTGGAACCACAATACCAATAAAGGCAACAATCATCGCAATTTCAAGGCCCCACTCAGCTAACCCCGGTAATTTTTGTCCGAGTAAATAACCTGTCAGACTGGACAATTGCCAAAATGAATACATAAAAATGGCAGACCCTAAATAAAACCAGCGTAATCCTGACGTTTCCGGCTGCCTGAGCAATTTTCCCGAAACCGCAGCAAAGGTTTCATCCGTCATCCAAAAGGCGAGTGGTATACGCCAATACTGAGGCCACTTCTTCGCCCTGGTGATTAAACTTGCCGTGTACAACATATGGCGCAAGTTAACAATAAAGATCGTGAAAACAATCACCGGAAAAGATGCAGCGCTTGACAACAAGGTCACCGCTATAAACTGTGATGAGCCCGCAAATACAATTGCAGACATGCCTACCGTCTCCAACGCAGTCAGATCTATGTTCTCTGCCATTGCGCCAAATACAACACCAAAAGGAAACGCCGCGATAACCAGCGGAATGGTTGCGATTATCCCTTCAATAAATAGTTTCTGATTACTCATTGCTTTTAACCAAGCTGCGTGGCTCTGCTGCATCAATGGATAGAATTAGCTCCACAAGGTTTCTGGCCCAGATCGCATAAGCTTTTGGTCCCGGGTGAAAACCGTCAGATGCCATTAACGAAGGATCAGTGGCAAAATCCAGCGGCATGAATACAACATCTGGAAGCCCATCAATATGTGACTGCAACAAGCCCGACATTGACGCTGCTTTTTTACCCAGATACCAACGTAATGGTTGAGGTAATACCGGAAAAAGATGCATGGGAGGAATACCATTAATAATCATCAACCGTGGGCTATAAAGTGATTGTATTTTTTCTCGCAATCCTTGTTGTTGCTCCAGCCATTTTTCAGAACCAACCATACCAGTAACGTCATTCACACCAAGACTTACCACGACCACATCATAGCTTGCTGAATCCTGCTTACTCAGTTTCTTGAGAGTGCTTGCTGTCGTTGCTCCGGTCCTGGCAATTAACTTCCAGTGCAATCTACACGATTTTTGCAATAAAGCAGCCAGCTTTCCCGACAAAGCCTCTTCTTGAAGTTCAGCTCCAACCCCTGCGGCGGCCGAGTCACCAAGAATAAGCAATCTAAGTTCTTGCCCTGCCCCACATACACCTTCTCTTTCACCCTTCGCCTCGGGTAATATCGGCGTAGTCTTTCTTACGTGCTTGCCTTGCAGCAAAAGAAGCGGTCCAAGTAGTATCGTTGCGGCTTTAATCAACATCAGTTGTTGTCTGATCTCCCAAATGTTTATGGATCGCTTCAACCAGATCCGTTAAAGAGTAATTAAGACGCATAACATCATCGCCATGGGGATGGTAGATATTTCCCCTGATGGGTTGCTCCAGTACTTTGCCATGTTTATCGACGATCCAGTATGCCGGGACTCCATACATTTGCTCTTCATTCGGCGCCCTGAAAACCCCTTGCCAAACAGGAACAGAACCATAGTTTTCATTTAAGCTGGCTTGTTGGGTGTCGCTCATCAATAACTGAAAACCCATATCCAGATAAGGTTCCATCGGTATCAAGCCTCTATCAACTGCCAACTGCGTGGATGCTATAAATGCCTTATAGGCTGCTTGATAAGTTTCAGAATCTCGAGGGAAGTCCAATAGAGCCCGGTCTTGAAAACCCATTTGTCCAGTATGAAAAACAGGTGGTGAGGCAATTGCAATAAATGTCACCTCTTCTGAAAAACTATTCACTAATGTTCGCAGTATATGTAGATCTTCAAAGGAATCCTGACACCATATGCCGCGTTTAATCGATTTGGCACCCATCGCACCGCCACCGAAAAGATAAATTACTGACAGTGCTTTTTCTTGCGACCTGACGATTTCTAATAGATGCCGCTGTGCTCCGGAACTATCCTGAATCGTTACAGCGGGGTTGATCAAAGAACCTTGCTGGTAATGATGAGCAGTTATAAGTTTTGCAAATATTGGTTCAACTCCTAAAAACATGATGAGAATTGATATAACAAAACAACACACGAGCTTTTGTCGGATCAACATAGTCAAATCCAGGGTTATAAATTAGCTTAAGTATAACTTGGTACTTGGTCACATCGTAGCGTTGTGATGGTGCCGTTAATCTACTCAAAGTCCCTATTTAACACATAAAGCCTTGATATCGAGCCATCACTAATACTTTAATGGAAACTATGGAAAATAATGTCGCCAATGTGACCAGAGAGCGCTGGCAATCTTTGTTGGTGCGAATGGATCTCAACGATAATTCTGACACGTTCAGAAAGCTTTATGACGCCCACCTGGAACGTCATCGTCATTATCATACGATCACTCATCTTGATGCCTGTTTGAAACATCTTGATCTGGTACTGGACCTGGCTGACAGCCCTGACCAAATAGAGCTGGCCTTGTGGTTTCACGACGCTATCTATCAACCCTATTCCTCAAATAACGAAGAACACAGTGCAAAATGGGCAACCGAGTTTCTACAAGAAAGTAACAGTTTTGTCACCGTACAAGAACGTATTCAAGAATTAATCATGGTGACACAGCACAACTCTTCCAGCATCTCAAATGATCAAACTTTGATGCTGGATATTGATTTATCTATTCTCGGGCAATCCAGTGGCAACTACGATCTGTATGAAAATGCGATTAGAAAGGAATACAAAAGAATACCTTTCTTCTTATATTCAACAAAACGAGCACAACTCTTACAGGGATTTCTCGATCGAGAACGAATTTACAACAGTGACTTTTTCTATGGACAATTGGAGTTAAAAGCACGTGAAAATTTAACTCGAGCTATAGAAAAACTGGGTGCGCCAAATAAAAATATAGCGTAAGGTTTCCTCGTACCCTGATCCATGAGGTCCACCATGAAACATCTACAAATAGTCACTGCAGCAATGATCATATTAGCCTTGTATGCATGCACAACAACCTCTGCAGCTAATCCCTCACTAGTAGGAAGAGCCTCAATACCCTTTGTCGATCATGGTGGCATACAAGACTGGCGAGCAG
This sequence comes from uncultured Thiotrichales bacterium, assembly GCA_938042355.1. Classification (GTDB taxonomy): domain Bacteria; phylum Pseudomonadota; class Gammaproteobacteria; order CAZUMV01; family CAZUMV01; genus CALIRD01. The sequence goes on along the minus strand of CALIRD010000172.1, from coordinate 6,330 downwards.
TAAGTGAAAAAGCAATGCTTATAAAGGCACGACACAACCAGTGGTACCGTGCAACCTTCAGACGACGTTGTTTTAATCTGGATGACAGCATTACTCGCACCGTGAGCTTTATTCCAGGGGTAACTGGATCATTTGGCGAACATAGCGAAGTGTTAGTGGATGATCAAAGATGCCGGGTAAAAATGCTTGAAAAATGGCTTGATCCGGATGAGGCAGAAGATCAGGATGACGGTAGATTTGTGAGTAATACGGAAAACCCTACCAGCTGAGGAGATCACCGTTATAATCAAACCAGCTTCCGCTATCTGAAAACTGTATCTCCGATATAACTCGTTGCTGACCAGCAACACTATGAGTCACTTCCACATCAGCCAGATCAGTGCCCATATCCGTTTTGCACCAACCGGGGGCCATTGAAAAAATTGTAATGCCCGATGGTTCCAATTCCGCAGCCAATCCTTTAGTCAGCATGTTCAAGCTTGCCTTGGTAGTTCTGTAACCGTGAACGCCGCCGACGGTATTCCCACTGATCGAACCAAGACTACTACTCATCATCAATATGATTTTCATATCACTACTCGCAACATGCTGTTGAAACTCAGAAATCATCTTGAAAGGCGCAAGGACATTAACCTCGAGTAATTCTCTCCAAATCTCATAGGACATATCTGATAGTGTTTGATGCTGCAATCCTTGTGTTAAATCAGCACCCAGAATGCCAGCATTGTTAAGCAAGACATCAATTTTTCTTCCTGCAAGCAGAGTGGCAAGTTGTTCAATCGCGTCATGATCGATCACATCGAGCTCATATATTTCCAGCGACATATATTCGTCAGCTAAAGTGTTCAATTCTTCAGCTTGCGAGGGTGTTCGACAGCAAGCCAACACCTCCCAACCTTTTGTCAGATACTGACGCGTATGCTCTAAACCCAACCCTCGATTGGCACCAGTAATTAATACGCTAGGCATATTCATTATCTCCAGATTTATGATTTCTTAATGCTAAAATTGTAACATTCATGGTGCATGGGCTATACATCAATAACACACAACGACGCGGACTTTAAACTATCCACGGGTTGCACCATACTAGAGTCAGTCTGTGACTGCCCCGCCTATCTAGAACGAATGCAGAGTTTTTAAAATGAAAAAAGGATATCTTGATGGCCGCTACGGGCAAATCCACTATTATGAAACAGGGGGTGAAGGGCCAACCCTGATACTCTCGCATCAATCACCTGTTTGTGGCCGCATGTTTGAGCGCTCCATGCCATGGTTTGAAAAGGCTGGTATACATGCAATTGCTATCGATACTCCCGGTTATGGCAACTCGGATGTTCCGCGCAGCCCGCCAGAAATTCAAGAGTATGCAGATGTATTTATCGATGTACTCAATCAGCTAAATCTTACAGATGCACATTTTCTTGGACACCACACTGGAGCTGGAATCTTATGTAATCTTGCCGCCCGTTTTCCTGAACGTGTTAGCTCCCTGATTCTTAATGGTCCGCCTTTATTCTCACCCGAAATGTTAGCTCACTTCAAAAATTTTGAGCTAGCCCCTCACCCAATACACGCTGATGGCTCTCATTTGCTGGAAAGCTGGAATCGTCGACTGGAATACTCCCCGGGTTGGTCCGACAAAATTGCCATGCATCGCAGACTGCTTGATCAATTATGGGCGGGCGACACCTGGTGGTACGGACATAAAGCAGCGTTTAATTACGACATGACTGATGATTTCAAATCCTTGACGGGACGGGTAATGATACTGACCAACACCGGAGATGACATTTACCAACTTGCCAAAGACGCACACAAGATGCGACCAGAGTTTAAATATGTTGAGCTCCAAGGTGGTACCCACGACATTGTCGATGAACAACCAGAAGCCTGGTCAAAAGCAGTCAGTGATTTTATTCTTGAAGTAGAGGCTAACCGTTGATTAATTTCGGTCTTTGTATCTCGGCACGACCCTCAAGATTATCCAGAGAACTTTCAAGCGCTGTGACGACAGCATCACGAAAACGTCTTACTCGCGCTGTCGTTCTCACATCGACATGCGTCAGCACCCACAGATCAGGGCCATCTTCAATCAGCTCTACCGGCACACGATAGAGTTTTGCACTCAAATCACCCCAGGCGCAGGCATAGAGAACCAAACCCATACCTCTTTTCGCCATCTCAAAAGCGATTCTGGCTGAGTTAACTCGTAATAACTTTGCGTCAGGAAAATTATATTTAACCCAGTCGGGTACTTGCTCACCATCAGTCCAGATAATACAGGTCAGATCTCTGACACCGCGTTCATAGGCCTCGAGTAATTCCCTGTTGGCATAAACGCTGAATTTGACTTGCCCGATTCTTTTACCAACCAGATTTTCCGGTGGTTGATTGGTAGCGCGAATCGCAACATCTGCATCGCCGATTGATAAATCCAGCAGCTCATTGGTCGTAGTAAACTGCATGTCCACTTCAGGATATTTTTTGCAAAACTCTTCAATCACCTCTAACAATAAATCCATGTTTGGTAGATCTGCTGTAGTCACTCGAATCAGCCCTTTCATTTCGGCATTGTTTTTCATGACCATACGCTCGAGGTGATGCGCTTTGTCAGACATTTGTTCTGCTGCACTCAGGATACGCTCACCAGCCGCTGTTAGTACCCAACCACGACTGGTCGAACGTTCAAACAATCTGGCGCCAAGTTCTTCTTCAAGACTGGTTAGTCTTCTGGATACTGTCGATTGATTAACACCGAGTGTATGCGCCGCCTGTGTTGCAGAACCTTCGGCAACTACCGCAAGAAAATATCGTATGTAATCCCAATTAAATTTATGCATTAATGCATCATCCTGTCATATTTATTGACTATTTGAATGATTTAATCACAAGTTACCTGCTTTTTAATTAATGCACAACATATAGACTATGCATAAATGCATAGTCTATATGTTTATATCGCCGTCGGTATCACTTGGTAATTACAACAAAGTACTGATCTTCATCTCTACTAACAATGCAGGTAGCTTTGTATGCCCTGTCCTCAACGCCGGAAACGCGCAAATCTATGGTATGCGTTACACCCTGCCTGGATTTATTTCGAGGCGAGTATTTTAGTTTTAGCAATTTAGTATCTACGATCTTTTGCGGATGAGCATTCTTTAACTCCGTCTTGCAGAGAGTATAACCGCCCCCTTTGGATAGCCCTTTCGCGGATGCTGTTGAAAACAGTAATGGTGTCAACAGTATTGCCAGTATTACATTACGAATCATCTCTTTCTCCAAGTTTGTGTGTATTGCTACAGAAACAAACTCTAGATAAAAATGTAATTATTCGGAATCAGGCTTACCGCATCCACCGGATGTGGTTTTGCATGCGTCAGGATCTAACTAACGACTTTAGTCAATAATATGAAACAAACTCAAATTCGATGTTGTTCTCATCTTTTAAATAGAAACGTCTGCCCGGCTCATAATCACCATGATTGATAGGTGTATAACCCAGCGCAATTACTTTTTGTTCAATGGCGTTTAGATCGTTGACAACAAGGGCAATATGATTCAGTCCGATAACCATAGAGTAACTTTTATTAGCAGCCTTCGGCGTAATAGCGGGATTGTAGAGCGCGAGATAATGATCTGCATCTCCTACATGTACGGTATAACCATTATCAATTGAGACTCCTGACCAACGTACTTTCCACCCCAATAGCTTCTCCAACATCGCTGCCGTACTATCAGGATCACTCACCGTAACGTTGATGTGTTCAATTCTGGTCGTCATCTTCATGCTTCACCTCAAGTGAATAAACTGCTGATGTAGTGTACTCTAATACCTAAAGTATACTTTAGGTCAAGTAAATAATGCAGAGAGAAACACATCATCTTGGGATTGGGCAAGTCGCGAAACGCACTGGTCTGGCAATATCGGCAATTCGTTATTATGAGGACGAGGGATTAATCAAAGTCCTGAGAAATACTGGCGGACAGAGACGCTTCAAACCATCTGATATTCGACGTCTGTCATTTATTATGGTGTCACAACAACTGGGTTTCTCTTTAGCAGATATACGACATCATTTAAAAAGTTTACCCGAACAACGTACTCCGACTAAAAAAGACTGGGAAAAACTGAGCAAACAGTTCAAGAAAGTGCTTGAGCAGCGAATCAAATCCTTACAGCTGCTCAATGAAAAACTCGATGGCTGCATAGGATGTGGTTGTTTATCACTGAAAAACTGTAGCTTGTATAACCCCGAGGACAGACTAGCCGAACAAGGCGCAGGACCACGACATTTAGTTCCGGATTAACTTTTTAATATACTGTCTTAATGACTGAGCTTTGCCTTGAGATCACTCTTTATAGCAGACCAATCATTTTCAAGAATGCTGAACATGACTGTATCCCGTACCCTGCCATCTCGCATTACCATGTGGTTTCTGAGAACACCCTCTTCCCTCGCACCTAAACGAAGAATCGCCGTTCTTGAAACTGTATTCAAGTAGTCTGTTTTTAGTTCAAGTCTGTTTACTTTTAGTACTTCAAAGGCATAACTCATCATGAGTAACTTTGCTTCAGTATTGATGGCGGTGCGTTGTGCCGATTTGGCCAGGAAGGTCGAACCTATCTCCACACGCTTGTGCTCTAATGACGCACTCATAAAGCGTGTCGACCCCACTACTCTGCCACTTTCTTGATCAATGGTAGCGAAAGTCAGACCCTCACCTTTTTGAAAGTTTGATTGTGCCGCCTCAAAAAAGCCACTTAGTTCATCAGGATGTGGGACTGTTGTGACCACCAGCTTCCACAATTCGCCATCCCGGATTGCCTGTTCCAAATCACCAAGATGGTCTCTTGTAAGCGGCTCTAGCCTGCAATACTGACCATCTAGCGTGATACGTTTAAATACTTCGTCTTGAAAACTAATTGTTAATGCCATGCGCTACCAGCATGAAAGCATATTCTTCAGCATAGTCTTTCAAGCGGCCATAGCGACCACTGTTGGAAAAATGCCCCGCGCCCATATTGATACGCATTACGAGCAAGTTATCATCCGACTTTTCATGTCGCATTTTGGCCGTCCATTTGGCCGGTTCCCAATAGGTAACGCGAGGATCGTTCAACCCCCCGGAAACAAACATCGGGGGATACTCTTTCTTTTGGATATTGTCGTAAGGAGAGTAACTCTGAATCAACTCATAATCAGCCTGACTTTCAATGGGATTGCCCCACTCTTTCCATTCCGGAGGCGTGAGTGGCAGACTGGCATCCAACATGGTATTCAGCACATCAACGAAAGGAACGCCAAGATTTACGGAGCGCCATAACTCCGGTGCTTGAATCACAGCACCACCCATAAGCTCACCACCGGCACTACGCCCGGAAATCGAGATATTTCCTGCTGAAACATAGCCCTGATCAACCAGATGATTGGCCACATCAACAAAATCGTTAAAGGTATTAGTCCGCTTTTCAAGCTTGCCATCCAGATACCATTGATACCCCATCATTGCACCTCCACGAACGTGTGCAATTGCATAGGCAAAACCTCGATCCAGAATCGATAATCTTAGCGTGGAAAAACCCGGAGTAATGGTGGCACCATAAGCGCCATATCCATAAAGATGCAACGGTTGCGTGCCATCTTTCTGGTAGCCTTTCTTATAGACAATAGATACTGGAACCATGGTTCCATCTCTGGCGGGCGCCATAATGCGTTCGGTAACATATTGAGACTTATCGTAACCCGAGGGTATTTTTTTTACTTTTCGAGTAGTCAGCTTCTTGCTGTCCGTGTCGTAATCAAACACCGTGTCAGGGGTAATCATAGATTCATAATTAATGCGTACAGTCGTTTGTTGAAATTCAGGATTAACCCCCAGAGATGCAGAAAACACCGTCTCGGGAAAATCGATTTCATACTGATCGCCCATATACGAGCGTAGCCTGATCTTCTCATCACCCAGGTCACGAGTTTTCAAGGCGATAAACTGATCAAAGGTCTGCAGGTCCATCAGGTAAACCTCGTCAGACCCCTGTTCCAGTGTTTCCCAGTCCTGATACACCGGTTCCTGATCAGAGACTCGTGCTAACCTGAAATTTTTATGTGTGTCGTTAGCCAAGATATAAAAATGATCATGCGCATGATCGATGCTCTGTGAGAAGCCCTGCTCCCTTCCCACCAGCTTTACAGGTGTTGCCATCAAATCGTTAGCAGGAAGCGCCCAGGTCTCCTGCACTTCTCCCTGGCTTGATACAATCAAGACATATTCTTCACTGCTGGTTAAGCCGGCGCCAATAAAGAAACCATCATCGGCTTCTTCATA
>CALIRD010000171.1 GCA_938042355.1 uncultured Thiotrichales bacterium | reverse complement strand
AACCTCGTCAAAGCCAGCTTTGCGGATCAGTCTTTTCTTCCGGCCGGCAGAGCACTGGCGGCCATTAATTCCATCAACTGGGCCAGAATCATGTCCCAGATTGTGTATTACTTCTACGCAGCGACACATTTGGGTGCACCTCATAGGGAGGTGTCATTTTCTGTGCCTACCGGTAACTTTGGTGACATTTATGCGGGCTATCTGGCGCGTAAAATGGGGCTTCCAATTCAACAGTTGGTCATTGCTACCAACAGTAATGACATTCTGCATCGAAGTATCTCTAACAATGATTATAGAATGCAATCCCTACAACAAACGCTCTCTCCCAGCATGGATATCATGATTTCGAGCAACTACGAGCGGATGTTGTTTGATTTATATGATGGTGATGCTCAGCAAATTGCAGCGCTGATGTCACAGCTCCAAAATGAAAAATGCATAGAATTACGAGAGGATTGCTTACTAAAAGCGAGGGAAATATTCAGCAGTTATCGTGTCGATGATGATGAGGTTGTACGAGAAATACATTCAACATACGCTAACACTGGATACCTGCTTGATCCTCATACCGCTATTGGCGTTGAGGCAGCTAGGCAAACCTGGCTAAACAAAGAGGTGCCTATGGTGTGTTTGGCTACTGCTCATCCGGTTAAATTTCCGGATGCAATTTTGGCCTCTGAATCAGGTGCTGAGCCGGAATTACCCATAGGTATGCAAGACCTGTTCGAGAGAGAAGAGCGGTATGAAGTTTTGCCAAATAAGCTGGATGGTCTGCAGAGTTATATCTCGAACACGGTTAGTTAATGTATATCTGTTAGATTTATACTCAGGAATCAAATCACCATGAAGTTTAATTTGCTGGCAGTGTTCGCTTCTGCAAGTTTACTAGTTGATCTATCTTTTGCCGCTGAATTGGAAGAGGTTGTGACCATTGCCTCTCGTGCTGATCAATTAATTTCCAAAGTCCCGGCCAGTGTCGTAGTCATTGAAGATGATCTGAATTCGATCAATCATGAGCACGTATCTCAAGCACTTAATCAGCTGGCGGGAGTTAATTTACAGCATGGTAGTGGTCAGGAATATTTGCCTGCTATTCGCTCGCCTGTATTAACCGGGGCGGGTGCATGCGGTGCGTTCTTGATCTCTGAAAACTCAGTGCCTCTTCGGGCTGCAGGATTTTGTAATCTCAATGAATTGTTTGAATCACACACCGAACAAGCTGAGCGAATCGAAGTGCTGCGCGGCCCCGGTACCGCATTACATGGTTCCAATGCAATGCATGGTGTTGTTAATGTGATTACAGTACCTGATGAGTATACACAGGCTTCAAGCATAGGGCTGGATCATGGCTCGTATGGTTACTGGCGGTCAAAATTAACTCTAACAGATGGTGAAAACGTCGGCTTTAAGCTGAGTGCAACTCATGATGGTGGTTGGCGCTCAGAATCGGGGTATGACCAGCAAAAATTGACGGCGTACTTCAAGCAAGAGCTAAGTAATCTTGAGATTAAATCTGGTATTTCTATATCTCATCTGGAGCAAGAGACGGCGGGGTTTATAGTCGGACTGGATGCTTTCGAGGATGTCGAAATTGCCAGGCGAAATTTTGACCCGGAAGCTTATCGCAATGTAGATAGCTTGCGACTCTGGAGTGAGGTTTCGCCTAATCAAGGTGAGGCTTGGAAGATTATTCCTTATTTGAGATTGACGGACATGGAGTTTTTACAGCATTTCTTGCCGGGTAAGCCTCTGGAAGAAAATGGTCAGAAAAGTCTGGGTGTTTTGTCTCAGTTTTATGTAACGCCGGCATTGACCCTCGGTCTTGATGCTGAGCTAACTCGCGGTTTTTTGAAGCAAGCACAAGGTGCTCCAACTACAGGTTCGTCTTTTTTGCAGGAAACAGTACCGTCTGGCAGGCATTATGACTTTGAGGTTGATGCGCTAATGCTTGCTGTATTTGCACAATATAGCAATGACATATCGGAGCGCTTGACTCTGATTGCTGGTTTGCGCGCCGAGTTGATGGATTATGATTATGATAACCGCATGATTAATGGAAGAACGCGTGAGGATGGTAGTGTTTGTGGTTTTGGGGGCTGTCGCTATAGCAGGCCTGCTGATAGCTCTGATAGTTTTAGCAACATAAGTCCAAAGTTGGGTTTGTTGTTCGAGATTGATAAACGTCATCGAATGTTTGCAAATGTTTCCTCTGGTTATCGTGCGCCACAGGCTAACGAGCTGTATCGGTTGCAGAGGGGGCAGAGTATTGCGGATCTTGATTCAGAAAGTCTGGTAAATATTGAGCTGGGACTGCGGGGTGTAACTGATGGTTTTCAGTATCAATTTTCTATCTACAATATGCAGAAGAAGAACGTTATTTTCAGGGACTCAGACTTCTTTAACGTTAGCAATGGCAAAACAAGTCATGCAGGTATTGAGTTGGAAGGAAGTTGGGCAATAAGTGAAACGATAGCTCTCGATATTTCTACAACTTATGCCGAGCATGAGTATGAAAATAATACCTTTTTAAATGGTGTTGATATCGCTGGCAATCATGTGGATACAGCTCCTCAATTGAATACATTTTTCAGGCTCGGTTGGCATCCGGTTTCTACCATCAAAATCAGTCTTGAGTGGCTGCATCTGGATAACTATTTTCTGGAGCCTGAGAACCTGCATCAATACCCTGGACACGATTTACTAAACCTTCGAACTCATTGGCAGATTGGCGATGGTTGGTCTGCCTATTTTAATCTGGAAAATTTGGCGGATGAGCGATACGCCGATCGCGCCGATTTCACTGGATTCACCGGAGAGCGGTATTTTCCAGGCAAGCCAGTTAATTATCAGCTAGGAATTCAGAAAAGATGGTGATAATAATTATAAACTGTGATCCTAATCTCGAAAAATAAATCGACCAATCGAATAATAGATTCCCTAAGTAACTGATAATTAATTAATTATCAGAATATTTATCAATACTTGTATAAAATTCTATAGATCTATAGAATTTATTGAATGTCGACTGTAACAGATTTAAAAACTGATAAATATGAGTCTAATCGCCGAGAAGCGATTCGTGCGGCTGCCAGTGTCTTTGCAGCCAAGGGCTACCATGGCGCAAGCACTGCGGATATTGCTTCAGAGCTTGGCATCAAGCAGGGCAGTCTGTACCACTATATAAAATCTAAAGAAGAAGCCTTGTACGAAGTTTGTCTGTTAGGTATCGAAGATTATGTCAGTCGTATGAAGAGCATCGCAGGCAGTCGGCAGTCCTCAGAGGCGAAATTACTTGCTGTTGTTACTTCGCATCTTGCTTCATATCGGGAAAAAAATGAAGCAATGAAAGTGCATAACGATGAGCGTTTGTACTTGCCCAAAGAGCGTCGCGGTGAGTTAAAACGTTTGGGTACTCTTTATCGAACATTACTCGAGGAAATACTCCAATCTGGTATTAATGCGGGAACATACCGCGCTGATATCGACGTCAAGTTTGTATCGAAAACCATGATTGGCGTTTGTAATTCCTGGGGGCATCACCTGGTGCGATATCCTGAACTGGATATGTTTGAAATAGTACAAAAGTGTGCCGATTATTTCGTGCACGGATTAATTGAGACGACGCGTTAAGCTCAACAAAATTTATTTAGATTAAGGTGATTTATAATGGCAACACAATTAGCAACTAATGTTACCTGGCACGATGGCGAAGTTAGTAGAGACCATCGCTACGAGTTAATGGGTCAACAGGGCTCGACTATCTGGTTTACCGGGTTGTCTGGCAGTGGAAAAAGCACTGTTGCAGTAGCGCTGGAGCAGGCACTGTTCAAGCTTGGAAAACTCAGTTATCGACTGGACGGTGACAATGTTCGTCTGGGTATCAATAAAAACTTGAGCTTTTCTGAAGAAGATCGGCGAGAAAATATACGCCGAATCGGTGAGGTTGCAAAATTATTTGGTGATTCTGGCGTGATCTCGCTATCGAGCTTTATTAGCCCGTATCGAGCTGATCGTGAAGAGGTTCGTCAACTGCATCTTGATGCCGGATTGAACTTTGTTGAAGTATTCGTTGACTGTCCATTAGAAGAAGTCGAAAAGCGTGACCCCAAAGGCTTATACAAGAAGGCTCGAGCGGGTGAAATCAAGAACTTTACAGGTATCGATGATCCCTATGAAGCTCCGATCACACCCGAAGTACATTTGCGTACTGATAATATGTCGGTTGATGAAGAGGTGGACTTGATTCTCGATTACTTAAAACACAATAAAATAATACGGATCTAACCAGGAAGATATTATGATTTCTCCATACGCAGCTAGTGAGTTGCGACCTTTATTTGTGCGTTCAGACAAGCGTAGAAAACAACTACTTGAGCACGCCGAAACGCTACCATCAGTAACGTTGACTTCAGCTGCAGCAGCAAATGCTGTGATGTTGGGCGCAGGGTATTTTAGCCCACTGGGTGGTTACATGCATTTAGCAGATGCATTGTCAGTCGCAGAAACTATGCACACTACAGATGGATTATTCTGGCCCGTGCCAGTTTTGAATATTGTCGCGCGGGTCGATGGTCTTGCCTCAGGTGACACAGTTGCCTTGCGTGACCCCAATGTTGATGGTGCACCAGTCTTGGCAGTGATGGAGCTTGAAAATATTGAAGAAGTATCAGCTAATCAGCTCTTCCACATGGCTCAACATATCTTTGGCACTACTGACATGGCTCACCCAGGTATGGCTGTATTTTTAGATCAAGGCGCTTATGTACTTTCGGGTCCAATACAGGTGCTGAATTTCAGCTACTACGACCAGGATTTCCCAGACACGTTTGTAACTGCTTATGATTTGCGAGATCAGATTGAGTCGCGTGGCTGGAATAAAGTGGTGGCTTTTCAAACCAGAAATCCAATGCATCTGGCGCATGAGGAATTGTGTCGAATGGCACTCGAGCGGCTTGATGCTGATGGTTTGGTTATCCATATGCTGTTAGGAAAGTTGAAGCCCGGCGATATACCTGCTGATGTACGCGATGCCTGTATTCGAAAAATGGTGGATACCTATTTTCCTGAAAACACGGCGTTAGTGAATGGCTACGGTTTTGACATGCTCTACGCAGGCCCACGCGAAGCTGTATTACATGCGGTTTTTCGTCAAAACATGGGTGCGTCACATCTCATCGTTGGGCGTGATCATGCCGGCGTGGGTGATTACTATGGTCCGTTTGATGCGCAATCAATATTCGATCAAGTGCCAGACGGAGCATTAGAAATAGAAATATTTGCGGCGGACCATACCGCATGGTCAAAAAAGTTGAAGAAAGTTGTGATGATGCGAGAGGTTGAGGATCATACGCCAGATGATTATATTTTTCTCTCCGGGACGAAAGTGCGTGAGATGTTGAGCGAAGGTATAGCACCACCCGTCGAGTTCAGCCGACCAGAAGTGTCAAAGATTCTCATGCAGCATTACCAGCAGTCCGCTTAAATTTTTGCTTGCTGGTATTTTGGGTGATGATGTTTGCGGTACAACCACCATGCGAAAATTGAGCTGAGAATGTTACCAATGACACAGCCAGCAAAAAGGCCGACTATTCCACCAATGTTGCTACCAAGCCATGCACAGGGAACCACAAACAATACGAGTCTCGCGGTGCTTGAAAGCAAGGTGATATTAGTGTTGTGGTGGGCGTTAAATGCTGTATTCAAAATAATGAGAATAGTATAAAACAAGGCCCCGGCAGGCATGATTCTAAGATATAGAGTAGCGACTGAAATAACGTCTTCTTCGTTGCTGAATATATTGGCCAAAGGTCGGGCGAAAATAATTAGTAGGATCCACAGAGCAAATTGTATTGAAAGTGCGTACTTCATCATGAGCATGCAGGCATCATGTGCGCGTTGTTCTTGATTGGCTCCCAGATTTTGTGCCATAAAAGGTGAAAGTGCTGCTGTTATCGCCATTGCTACAATCAATGCAAAAGACTCGATACGGCCGCCAGCACCAAAGCCAGCGACGACGGGTTCACCATATTTAGCCAGCATAGCTGTCAGGATACCGAGTGTCAGTGGCAACATAATATTGGCAACTGAGATAGGTACGCCGATTCGCATCAGTTCTCCCCAATGCCTGAGTAAAACATCACGCTGTGGTAGTGAGAGCAGAATCAACTTTTCTCGAACCGCCAGTATTAGCATGCCAATAACAAAAGATACCAGCCACGAGCCTACTGTTGCCCAGGCAGCACCTGCTATACCAAGTGCAGGAATAGGGCCCCAGCCAAAGATCAGAATAGGGTCGAGTACCACATTGATCAACCCTCCGGCAATCATAATGATGCCGGGCCATTTGGTGTCACCCGTGGCGCGAAGTGCAGAGTTTCCTACCATTGGAATGACTAAAAGTGCAACGAAGAAAAACCAGATATCCATGTACTGATGAATGAGTACTAGACTTTCCTCACTCGCGCCCAACATCTTGAATAATGGATCGATACTGAGATATCCGCCGACAGCCACTACAATCGTTAGTAATAATGAAAACAACAGGCAATCCGTCGTAATTCTGGCGGACCGTTCCTGATCACCTTTGCCAATCACCCTGCCTATCATCACAACTACACCGACACTCAGGCCAATCACCATACTCATAATAAAAAAAGTAACCGGTGCTGCAAAACTGATCGCAGCCAACTCTTTGGTACCCATGAGGCTGATGAACCACGTATCTACCGCAGTAAATAAAAACATGAAAAAAATCCCTAGAATCATAGGGATGGTCATACGAATTAGCACAGGTGAAAGAGCGTCGTTAAGAATTTCTTTTGAGGTAATGCGCATAATAATGCTGATTCGAGGCAGGCGGCACATACTACTCCAGTATGAGCGCAACTCCTACTCCCAATTGTATGTAAGGGTGACTGGTTGTGAGTATGCAAAAGTTATATACTTATAACAATATAACTTTATTCTCGACTGATGTGAATTATCGAGAGATTTTAACAGGGGATAATATGGCGATTACAGAGCTGGAAGTACTACGATGGTTACACATATTAGCGATGACCTACTGGTTGGGCGGAGAATGGGGAGTTTTTCAAACTTCGCGTAATGTAGTTAATCGTGATTTATCTATGGAAGAGCGCCGTCGACACATGGAAACAGCCCATCGGATCGATATTCTGGCGCGTACCGGCATAATGTTTCTGTTGCCGTTAGGTTTGCACATGGGAACATTCTGGGGCGTACAGCCCTACAATGGCGTGTGGCTGATCGTTATGTGGCTGGTATTTTTGCCATGGATTGGGTTGTGTTGGAATGCTTTTCGACATCGTGATACCCCCAGAGGTTTTGCGTTAAACAAAATCGAAGAAAAGATACGCTTCGTGCTAATACCCGCGTTGATTCTGGCTTCAATTTCATCGATTCTGGGTTATGGTCCCTTTGCTGGAGGCGAGATGCAGAAATGGTTTGCCGCCAAAATATTTCTCTTTAGTTTGATGTTGGTTATTGGTCTGAAGATGCGTTTTGTTATGCGTGAATGGGGTGAATTGTTCTTGAAGCTGGAAAAAGAGGGAAGTAACGCAGAGATTGAAAACCGCCTTGATGTGCAATTGAGGTTTACGAGAAAACTGGCCTATATCTACTGGATAGGTATAGCAACAGTTGCATTTCTAGGTGCAACCAAGCCATTCTAACGGTAATTGAAGTTTTACCCACTATTGAACATTTCATCTGATAGAGTAAAAAAAAGAGGGCCGGAGCCCTCTTTTTTTTATCAACAGACTGGATTATTGCCGAATGCCGCTGAACTGGGCTTCACCCGCTGCACCAGACATGATTCCATTGATGCTATCGCCTGCGATCACGCCAGTGTAGTTCATTGTCATATCACCAGAATTGATATCAAAAGATACTGTTTCACCGGTAATTGATGCACCGTCTATTGGCCATACATTGCCAGTAGAATCCGTCAAAGACCCCGTGCCATCAGTATTTAAAACAAGTACAGACTCAGCGACACCCTCTGCCGTTGCAATCGTCATGTTATACGTACCAATTGTTGCTGCTACTGTTGTTGCTGGTGCAACTGCTTCTGGAGCAGCTTCAACAACCGCAGCTTCTTCAACCACAACGGCCTCTTGTACTACAGCCGGTGCGGTGGAGGTGGTTTCAACAGCTCGGGTTTCAGTACCAGTGCCTGAACACATTTTCAGTCCAAAGAAAGCGAGTAAGCCAAGAATGATTAATGGCAGTAACTTACCGATTAGACTTCCACCAGCTTTAGCGGTGTCTGCAGCTACGTCGCCGACAGCACCAACAGCGTCACCTGCTGCATTAACTGCTGCACCAGCGGTATCACCGACTGCGTTGACAGCCGCTCCAGCGGTGTCTGTTACTGCACCCGCACCGCCTTTCAAAGTATCGCCAATGCTATCCAGGAACCCTGATGAGTTGAGCTGCTCAGACAAGCCAGCCGGCATAGCTGCAGCGATATTGTCTTTTTGCCCCATCATCATGCTTGCCAGGGAAGCGGCATTGAGTCCGCCACCAAGCACTTTGCGCTTGATTACACTGAAAATGATTGGAGCCAATAAACCCATCAATGAGTTACTTGAGCTTTTGCCAAGTCCACTAAAACCAGCGACTGCGCTTGCAAGGTTGCCAAGAGCGCCGCCACCAAGCAGCGAACTCAATACACCGCTACCAGCACTGGCAAACGGGCTGTCAGCACCACCACCAATCAAGTCACCCAAATTGGATAGAATACCGTCATCCTGATCTTGAACGGCTTTGAATAGTGACTCTGCACCACTACTGGTTGAAGCAGAGCCCATAAGCCCTTGCAAGATTGACGGTATCGCACCACCAACTGCTTTTTCAGTTACGTCTGAATTACCACCGAGTGCACTACCCAGTTGGTTCATCACCGCACTGCCAACTTGATCTTTTACGAGATCAACTAAATTAAACGCCATGATTAACTCCTCGTTTATGCGAATGACAATGAGGTCTTGCCTCAGTTGTCGAGTTCCAGTGACGCATCTGAATTCTACTGTTCGGCTGAATCACTGGCCTGATGTTTGCGCGCTACAATAGCAGTCGGTCAAACACACGCGGATTCTACTGTAAATCTACAAATTTGGTATCTTTGTAACAAAACAATTGTTACTGTAAAACAATGTTGAGACATATAAAATATAGTAATAACAATGAGCTGCAATGGAAACTCAACGCAAAGTAATACACTGTGATTGCGACTGTTTTTATGCAGCTATCGAAGAAAGAGATCATCCCGAGCTCAAAAACAAACCTTTAGCAGTGGGTGGTTCAGCTGTTCGTCGCGGAGTTCTGACGACTTGCAACTATGAGGCCAGGGCTTTTGGCATACATTCTGCCATGCCAACGGCACAAGCTTATCGTCTTTGCCCGGACTTGGTGGTGATGCCGGTGCAAATGCAAAAGTACAGAGATGCATCGGCAATCATTAAACAAATATTCAAACGATTTACCGAAATAATACAACCTCTCTCATTGGATGAAGCCTTTTTAGATGTCAGTGATACGACACTGCATCATGGGAGTGCTACCTTGATCGCACGTGAAATTAAACGTTTGGTATTGAAGGAGGTCGGTATTACGATTTCTGCTGGTGTGGCACCCAATAAATTTTTGGCCAAGATTGCTAGCGATTGGGAAAAGCCGGATGGTTTGACGGTCATTACCCCGGATGATGTTGACAGTTTTGTCGCTAATCTACCCGTCAATAAAATATTTGGTGTAGGTAAAGTCACTGCCAAAAAAATGTCGCGCATGAACATAGAAACATGTGCCGATTTACAGGCCTATGACAAGCTTTGGCTGATTGATAATTTTGGAACATTTGGAGCGCGTCTGCATGACTTGTGTCGAGGTATTGATAACCGTGAAGTCAGTAACTCGGGAGCCAGAAAATCTTATAGCTCAGAAAGAACCTACAATCACGATTTGGTTGATGCAGAAGAGTGTGTTGATGCGCTTGGTGTAATCTACGAAGATCTTGAGACAGGCATCGCACCACACTTGGAAAAATACACAATAAAGAAAGTATTTGTTAAATTAAAGTTCAATGACTTTACTCAAACCACGGCCGAGAAGAGTACCGCAAGCTTGACTCTGGAGGTGGCGCAGGATCTGCTGGAAATTGCCCTTTCCAGAAAAGAGCTGCCAGTACGTCTGATTGGTTTGGGAGTTGGTTTTATGCCTCCCGAGCAAAATCAACTCCCTATGTTTGAAGAACAGGATAAATATGCTTCGCCTTCTATTGATTAGTTTTCTGCTAGTTCTTATCACCGCTTGTGGTCAAGAGCAGCATTCACATACAGATCAATATGAATTGAAATTTGAGGTGATGGAGCAAAGATCAGATTTTGACAAAGGGCTGGAATGGCATCAGGATTTACCGCGATTCAGTCAAGGTTATTATCCGACTGCAGACCCTGAGTCGGATTTAAAAGCAGCCAGTCAACTCGCTATGGCTCATAATAAAAAAATAATGATGGTAGTCGGTGGTGACTGGTGCAGCTGGTGTCATGTGATGACCCGGTTTTTCACTGAGAATATGCTGGTTCGAGAGCTATTGCTGTCAAAATTTTATTTGCTTAAAGTCAATATGAGTGAAGAGAATGAAAATCAGGAATTTCTCTCAAATTATCCTGAAATCAAAGGGTATCCCCATATATTTGTGTTATCGGCGACTGGGGAATTACTGTCCTCAGTGAATACAACGACTCTGGAAAACGGGCGCACATACTCAGAGTCGAAATTCATAGAATTAATATCAGAGTATTAAGCTAGACAACTCAAATAAGCGAGCGCGACACACGCAATTTTTCATGCATTGGTGTAAGCTAGCTTCGCTAACGGATTAACACAGAATCTAATGAATAACACACCTGACATTCTTGCCAGGATAGTCAAACAAAAGCATAAAGAACTGCTTCAGCGTGCCACAGATATGCCTCTGGCGGGCCTGGCGGACAAGATTCAGGCTCTGCCGAAAACCAAAGGCTTTGTAAAAGCGTTACAACATAAGCTGGAACAAAATCAACCAGCTGTCATTGCAGAAATAAAAAAAGCGTCGCCATCGAAAGGTGTCATCAGAGAGAACTTTAACCCGGCACACATTGCTAAAAGTTACGATGAGCATGGCGCTACCTGCTTGTCAGTGCTTACCGACGAGCAGTTTTTTCAAGGATCTGATGACTATTTGAGACAGGTTCGTGCTGAAGTTGACCTTCCGATTATTCGCAAAGACTTCATGATTGATCCCTATCAATTATACGAGGCGAGGGTACTCGGTGCTGATTGTATTCTCTTGATTGTTGCTATTCTGGGGGATACCTCACTGCGAGAGCTTGCCATGCTGGCGTCAGACCTTAACTTGGATGTGTTAGTAGAGGTGCACACACAAGACGAGCTGGAGCGTGCGCTTGAACTGGGTTTGAACATGGTTGGTATCAATAACCGCAACCTGAAAACATTTGATACCAGTATCAATAATACGCTCGACTTGCTCACCTTGGTCCCTGATGATGTTCTGGTCGTGACCGAGAGCGGTATCCACACGCAAGAAGATGTTGAGTTATTGCGCTCCAACGGGGTCAATACGTTCCTGGTTGGTGAAGCGTTCATGCGTGCCGATAACCCTGGTCAGGCATTACATGACATGTTTATGGGTTGAGCATGAGTCAAATACGAGAGATACCCTACAACTACACTTCATTTTCCGATCATGAAATTGTCAGACGATTTCTGGGTGAGGAAAATTGGGAGTCACTGAATCTATTGCGTGAAAAACGTCGAACCGGTATCTCAGCACGTATGTTGTTCGAGGTGTTGGGAGACTTGTGGGTCGTAGATAGAAACCCCTACATTCAGGATGACTTGATTAATAACCCCAAGCGCTTGAATCAACTGGTGACGGCGATGCGTCATCGTTTAAAGCAGATAGCGGATCGTTCTGAAGGTGATCAGCAGGCAATCAGTCTTGGTAATTCAGCGGAAGCGGCGGTTGATAAATTTCTTCACGATTTGCAACTACAGAAGAAATTTCGCAGCAAATTAAAATCTGCATTTCG
>CALIRD010000170.1 GCA_938042355.1 uncultured Thiotrichales bacterium | reverse complement strand
GACGAGATCACGGGAAATTTTGCCAACGATACTCGCGAACCACGTCAGATTGATCCGACAGTATTACCGGCTGCACCGAGCTTTTTCTTTACCGCACCCGGTCGTCAAGTAGCACTTCAAGGACGATTTAATTTCTAAATCAAATTGTTGGTTTTAGATAAAATGAACCGGCCGCTATACCAATTGCACGGGTATAGCGGCTTTTTTAATCAATAACAAAAATACGTTTATCGCGAGGAAAATTTAATGATCAATCGGAAAGGAGTCATATTTGTGCTGGTCAGCATCATGTTAACAGCTTGCGCCGCGATCAGCACGGAGCCGGCGCAAATTGAGGCGGGCAAAAGTGCTGCCACTAAAAAATTGCTCGACAGAAACAAAATGTTTGAAAAGCGAATTTATAAAGTCGCAGACAATGTATATACAGCATTGGGTTATACGGTTTCTGCCAACAGTATGATTGTTGGTGACGACGGGGTTGTTATTGTCGATCCGGGTCAGTTACCGGCAGCGTCAGCTTTGGTTAGAGCAGAATTTGAAAAAATAACCGGCAAGCCAGTACGAGCGATCATTTATACCCATGGCCATAACGACCATACCAATGGTGCTATTGCGTTTTATGATGAAGATGCGGGGGTTCAAGTTTGGCAGCGTGAAAATTTTAAAGCTGAAACCAGACATCAGACCGACATCGGTTTGCGAGACGGAGTAAGACCGTCGAATACTCAGGGATTTGATTTGCCTGACGAGCAGAAAATAAGTGTGGGTATTGCGATTCCACCTCCACGCCCTCCGCGTGGTTCGGTAAATGCTGCCGGCGTGAATACTGAACCCGCCCGTAGGTCAGGAACCGTTAACCCTACAAACACATTTGATCAAGACAGGTTATCACTGGAGATAGCCGGGATTAAGCTGGATTTAGTTTCGGCGCCTGGGGAGACGAATGATCAACTCTATGTCTGGTTACCAGAACAACGCGTGCTCTTTGCGGGAGATAATTTTTATCAGTCGTGGCCCAATACCTATCCATTGCGAGGCACTGCTAGGCGATCAGTGCGGGACTGGGTTGCGAGTCTGGCTAGTATGATTGCAGAAAAACCATTGGCTGTAGTTGGTGGGCATACGACGCCAATCACTGAAGATGCTTTAACAGTTTTGACCAACTATCACGATGCGCTCAAATGGGTGCATGACAAAACTATAGAAGGCGCTAAAAAATATCTGACGCCCGATGAACTAGTGGAGTATGCGGCCTTGCCAGAGCATCTGGCTGAGCTGGATTACTTGCAGGATTATTACGGCAGCCTTTCGGGTACGGTCAGAGATATTTACGCGCAGGACCTCGGTTGGTTTGACGGTAATCCCTTAAATCTTCATCGTGAAAACCCTGTTCAACAGGCGCAGCGTATTGCTGAACTCGTTGGTGGGGCAGATGAATTGTTGAAAAAAGCGCAAGCGCAACAGGCATCTGGTGATGTGCTTGGCGCGGCTCAGTTGGCATGGCATGTTACCCAGCTCCAACCAAAAAACGCTGATGCCTATCAACTTCTGGGGGATGCATTGGTGGTCGTAGCAGAGCGGACGTTTAATGCACCGTCACGGAACTACTCTTATTCCTCTGCCAATCGATATTTGAAAAAAGCAGCAGAATTGCGGCGGTAATAGTCTGGTGAAATACTCTTTGAGATTGTGCATCGCGGTCATGTTGTTGATCCTGTTTGCCTGTGCAGAGACGCACAAGCTGCAGTCAACCCGAACAGGTGAGGGTCAGCTCGAACCACGAGAACGTCCTAATATTCTGTTTATCATTGCTGATGATGTGGGGTATGCAGAGTTGGGTGCCTATGGCAGTGAAATCAATACGCCTGCCATTGACAGCCTGGCTGAAACCGGTATTCGCTACACCAGTTTTTACGCCCATTCCAATTGTGCGCCTACGCGGGCCATGTTGTTTTCCGGTATGGACAGTCATCTCGCAGGTCTTGGTGCCATGTATGGATACGAGGGACCCAATCAAACCGGTCAACCTGGTTACGAAGGCTTTCTAAATAAACGCACTGTGTCACTGGCGAAATTGTTGCAGGATTCTGGCTACAACACCTATATGACCGGTAAGTGGCATTTAGGTAAAACTGTGGAGACCCTTCCAGCGGCGCAAGGTTTTGACCGTTACTTTATTCAAGCGGGGGGCGGGCCACCTGGGGGGCATTTCAATCTGAATGGCGCGCGCGAGGGTGCCAAAGGAATTTTTTTTGAAGATGGAGAAGACCGAACAGGTATGTCGGTTCCTGATGATTTTTTCTCAAATAACTTCTATGCCGACAAGCTCATTGATTATCTGGGTGAACGTAAAGTAAACGACGCCCCGTTTTTTGCCTACCTGTCATTTTCTGCACCACACATACCTGTTCAGGCGCCGGAGTCGCATATCGATCTTTATCTCAACCGGTATAACGAGGGGTACGATGTAATTTTGCAGCGCAGGCTGAATAAGATGAAGCGCCTCGGCTTGGTAGACAAGGCGGTAGGTGTAGGAAGGCGCGCACCAACAGTCACACCATGGGCTCAATTGTCTGATGAAGAGCAGCGCATACAGGCACGTCGTATGGAAGTTTATGCGGGAGCGATCGACAATATGGATGACAACGTCGCACGAGTACTTACTCATTTACGAGACACGGGGCAATTCGAAAACACCTTGATTTTATTCATGTCAGACAATGGCGCGGCTGGTTTTTATGGATGGCAGAGTGAACCATTAATAAAACGATTTAAGTTGGCTGACAATAGTTTCGACAATCTCGGTCGTGATGGATCGATGATGTATTACGGGCCAGGTTGGGCATCCGCCGGCAGCACCCCATTTTATCTTTTCAAGCGTCACATGACAGAGGGTGGAATTCGAGTGCCTTTTATAGCTAGTGGCCCCGGTGTAGATCATCAAGGAACTATTAATCATCAGCTACTTACGGTGCGCGATGTTGCTCCGACACTGTTGGAAATTGCGGGTGTCAACTATCCCGTTAACAGCTACGATGGTCGTAAGATTTTGCCACAATCTGGAAAGTCGTTTGCATCACAACTAGAGGGCTCAGGTGTCCCGATTCATAATGCAACAGAGATATTTGGTTGGGAGTTATTCCAGCGTCGTGGTGTACGCAAGGGGAATTGGAAAGCACTTCTGCTCGATGCACCTTTCGGTACAGATCAATGGCAGCTTTTTGATCTAGGTAATGACCCGGGAGAAACATACGACCTTGCTAAACAAGAGCCAGAAAAATTGGCAGAAATGATATTGGCATGGGAAGAATATGCTTCAGAAAATAACGTGATAATCAGTGACGGGCCATTGGAGTTCCCCTAGTACATCTGTGTTGTACCCCCGGAACCGATTGATAACCAAACTGTACGATATATTGATCCAGAAACCTACTCTTAGGCGAGACACTACGTTGAATAAAAAAATACTTGGAACCAGCCTCATTGCAATATTGTTTTGGGTGTTGGGCTGCGTTTCCCATCAAACGGAAATTGATCACCAGGCTTGGAGCAAAAACAAGGTCAATGTTAACGGGCTCAATATGGCCTATTACGAATCAGGTGAGGGCAGACCCATTGTCCTGCTTCATGGGAATCCAGCATCGTCCTACCAATGGCGAAAGGTCATTCCTCATATTCAACATCTTGGGCGTATCATTGCGCCGGATATGATCGGGATGGGTGATTCAGATCCTTTGCCAGACAGCGGACCGGGGAAATACAGCTATCTCATACATAGAGACTATTTGTTCGGTTTATTCAACAAACTTGGTATTGAAGATGATGTGTTACTCGTCGCTACCGATTGGGGTTCTGCGCTTGGGTTTGATTGGGCCTTCCAAAATCCTGGCAAGGTTAGGGGCATAGCTTATTTTGAAGCGATCGTGTTCCCCGCCGATTTTCAGATGGAGGACCCGACTGGCGGCATGTTTACTCTTTTACGAACGCCGAAAGGTGAAGAATTGCTGCTTGAGAAAAATATGATGCTGGAGAAAAGGTATATTGAACGCCTCGGTTATTACCTGACTGAAAAGGACAGGGTTGAATACAGACGTCCGTATTTGAAACCCGGCGAAAGCCGCCGCCCGATGCTGGCATGGACCAGACAGTTGCCCATAGACGGTGAGCCTGAAGTTAACAACAAGATCATCAAAGAATATTCCACGTGGCTATCTAAAGACGTAGAAATTCCAAAACTATTTCTGCGTGGTGAGCCGGGTGCCTTGCTGGCCAACAAACAACTTTTGGATTTCGTGCGCACCTTCAGAAACCAGAAAGAAGTGATGGTGTATGGCGCGCACAACTTGCACGAGACATCCCCGGACGCTATTGGACGTGCTTTGGCGGAGTGGATTTCTGAACTGGAATAAACGTTGTATGTGATCAAATAATTTCACACGAACTAAGAATAGAATCGTAAAAAAGCTGGAGCCAATTAGGAGTATTAAAAGCATGATAAAGCTGTATCACAATGATATGTCTACCTGCGCACAAAAAGTTCGCTTTGTGTTGGCAACCAAAGGTCTTGACTGGGAGGGAAAGTTACTTGATTTACGCCGTGGTGATCAACAGCAGCCAGACTTTCTAAAAATCAATCCAAAAGGTCTGGTGCCCGCGTTGGTGCACAACGATCATGTGATTGTCGAATCCAATGTGATTGTCGACTATCTGAATGAAGCATTTCCTGAGCCGCCGCTATTGCCAGATGCACCGATTGATCGCGCCAAGGTTCGTTGGTGGATCAAACGCCTGGATGATGGCTTGCATCTGGATGTCGCGGCATTGAGTTTTGGTATCGCCTTTCGGCACCAGCTTATTAAGGTAAAAGGTTCTGATGAAGCTGTCATCGAACATATTGAAGCGGTGCCCGATCCTTACCTTAGGGAAGTTGAGCGTCAGGTGGTTTTTGAAGGAACAGAATCACCACGATTTATTGTAGCGGTTAAGCAATTTGAAAAACTGATCAAAGAAATCGATACAGAGCTGCAAACGCATGCATGGATTTGCGGTGATCAGTTAACCCTTGCGGATATTGCATTTGCCCCTTATGTGACTCGTCTTGAGCACCTGAACATGCAAGGTTTATGGCAGGACAGGCTCAAATTCTCGGATTGGTACCAAAGGTTGAAGAAAACCGAAGGATATCAGGCAGGCCTGGCAGAATGGTTTAATCATGATTTCCTGGCTTTGATGCAGGAAAAGGGTAAAGAGGCCTGGCCGCGGGTAGTAGAAATACTTAACAGCTAAGCGCCTGATTTTATTGATATAAGCGTTTAAATCCTGTGCGATTCGAGTGTAGCTATCGATTTGATGAATGAATAAGTTGGATTTGACTCATTTTGCGAACAATAAGAATACAAAACACATGATTATCATTCGATTGGCAGTTAATTATAGTACTAGATAAGCGCTACTCGTTGTCGGATAACGAGTAGCAAAGCTTAAGCCGCCTTACAGTGCGGTACATGATATTTACAGGGGAAGAAGATATGAACATTCACCACGTTTTTCGCGTATTTTTAATCACAGTACTATTAAGCATTAGCGGAGTGGTATCAGCCCAGGGTGCTTTGGAAGAGATTACAGTAACAGCTACCAAGCGTACGGAAACTATTCAAGATGTTCCGATTTCGGTAAGCGCTATTACCGGAGACCAAATAACCAAGTTGGGTATTTCCGATATGGAAGATCTGTCGCTCTACGTACCTAACTTCGAGATCAATAGTGCCTCAATCTTGCCTAACCTCTATATGCGCGGGTTGGGTTCAGGTGCCACGCACTCGGTCGAACAATCGGTTGGTCGTTTTATCGATGGTGTTTACATTAGTCGCGCGGCGATCAATCTTCATGGCTTTATGGATCTTGGCGGTGTCGAAGTGTTGCGTGGGCCGCAAGGAACTTTATTTGGCAAGAACACCGTCGCAGGTGCCTTGATTCTCAATACAGCCAACCCGACCGAAGAGTGTGAGTACGGCGTTGACTTGACAATGAGTGAGTATGACACCACCGGTGGCCGCAACGAGATCGAAGCGTTCATCTCGGGACCGCTCAGCGATAACGTGTTGGGTCGTCTCGCCGTGCAATACAAAAACAATGACGGGTTTTATGAGAATCGCTTGCCTGGGCCGGGCGGACCAGATCGCGAAGATTATGGCATTCGAGGTAAGCTGGCGTGGGATGCGGGAGAGAACACCCGTGTTGACTTGAAGCTCGAATACAATGAATTTGAGGCAATCGGTCCGGATACGGGTGAGTTCGGTGGCCTCGGTGGCCCACCGTTATTTGTATACCAGCTGCAATCCCCGAATTTCACGCCCGAGCTTGACTGGATTGTAGATGTTAATTGCGACGAAATTCTAGCCAATAGAGATACCGATGGTGATGGCGTCGCGGATACGGTTTTCAACGCAGGCGCTTTTTGTCCGAGTCGTGATCAGGAGTCGTCAAACGCCACCGTAAAAGTAGAGCACGATTTACCGGGTGGAACGATTACATCGATTACAGCCTATCAGGATTACGAATACCAACATGATTTTCTTGGTTTGGATATGGGTTTGGCCAGTGGCTTCCGCGCCAATCGTGACGAGGACTACGAAAACATCTCGCAAGAGTTACGTTATACCTCAACGGAATCTGATACGTTTGATTACATCGTCGGTCTTTATTTGGAAAGCAGTGAGGTTTCACGCTTTCAGCGCTCTGATGTCAATCTGGTGACGATCTTCAATGACCCTAACGGCGCGTATATCCAGCGTAACGAGCCGTGGACAGCAGAAACCGAGACGATTGCGGCGTTCGCGCAGGCCCGGTGGCAGTTCAACGATGCATTCGGCTTGATCGTTGGTGGTCGTTTTGCTACTGAAGATAAGGATTTTTCTTTCGAACGTTTTTACAACGACTACGGCACCGAAAACCCGAGTGGATTTATGGGTGGCGGCCCGTTTGGCCCACCATTGACCGCAGACGCTAGTCGCTCCGAAGATAAATTCACTGGTTCTGCTACGCTGCAATGGCATTCGACCGAAGATACCATGCTTTACGCGGCATTCTCACAAGGACACAAGACGGGTGGTTTCAGTGACCGTATAGATTCACCAACCGCCGATTTTGAATTTGATCCTGAAGACGTTGATTCGATTGAGCTTGGGCTAAAGGGTACTTACTTTAACGGCGCACTCGCCTTGAACGTTGCCTTGTACAGCATGGACATCCAGGGATTGCAGCTTTCCACGCAACTACCAGGTGCGGCTGGGTCAGTGCCTGCGTTCAGTGTTTCGAATGCGGCAGACTCAACCAGTGAAGGCGTTGAGTTCGATGTCACCTGGGCAGTCAATGATGTCTTGACCCTCGGCGCGAGTGCTGCGTTTTCCGACGCCAGTTATGATTCGTTCCCGGGTTCCGAGAACTGCCCGGCAGGTGTAACACCGGCAGCAAACGGTACTTGTGACCTGGCTGGTTTCCCGCTGATTTTCGCACCGGATGTTAAAGGCACGATTTTCGCAGACTTCCTGGTTGGTGATGCATTTGGCGGATGGGATGTTGGCGGTCGCATCGACTATACCCATTCGGATGAGCAATACACCGATATTTCCTATCGAAGTGAAGTGCTGACTCCGTCGTATTCGATCACCAATGCATCTTTGCGCCTCATTTCTCCGAGCGACACGTTCACGGTTTCGCTTATCGGAAAAAACCTGGGGAACGAAGCCTACTGTGCATGGTGTATTCCGTCCGGCCCGAACATCTTGGCTTCTATGAATCCGCCGCGTGAAATTGCGCTCAAGATTTCTGCGCGGTTCGACTAAGATATTTTCTTAAGCTAAAACGGAAAGAAGGACATTAAGAATGGCTGAAGTTACACCATCAAATCAGGACGTGCTCGAGCTTAAGGGCCTGCACTTGTATCACGCCGGGGTTTCGAATTGTTCGATGCGCGTGCGGATCGCGCTTGAGGAAAAAGGGCTGGCCTGGACCAGTCATCATCTTGATCTGTTCAAGAAAGAGCACATTACACCGGAGTATTTCGGTATCAACCCAAACGGGTTGGTACCGACACTGGTGCATGATGGCAAGGTGATTATCGAGTCGGATGACATTATTGAGTATCTCGACATCAATTTTCCAGAGCCAGCGCTAAGGCCTCCAGAAGGTCCAGAACGAGAAACTATGGAGGTCTGGCTGAGAAGAGCGACCGCCATTCATCTAAAGGCTGTGAAAACACATATCTATGAAAAGCGGGTGCGTGGTCAAATGGCGCAAAGCGATGAGCAAAAGGAACAATACGAAAAGTTGCAAACCAACGAATCGTTACTCGAGTTTCATCGTAAAAGTGCTAACGATGGTTTTACACAACAAGAGCTGGATGATGCGAAGGCAACGCTGGATCAATCATTTGCAGATTTAGAGACCGAACTTGGAACACGTCAATGGTTGGCGGGGAATGAATTCTCTCTCGCCGATATCGCCTGGGTTCCCTTGTATTTCACCATGGATGTTTTGGCAGGATACTCGTTCGATGGCCTGGACAATGTTGCGGCTTGGGCGAAGCGTATTGAAGCACGACCGAGTTATAAAACAGCAATACTTGATTGGTGGCCTGAGGCGATGACGCCGCTAAAACAAAGCAATCTATAGGTGTCCAATGAATAAACAATTACATTTTCAGGATATATAATGTTGGAACTTTATCATCATGGTTCTTCTGTATGTGCAGCCAAAGTACGTTTCGCGCTGGCAGAAAAGGGCGTGGTGCCTGATGAAATGCACTATGTCGATATCCTCAAAGGCGAGCAGTTCACGCCGGAATTTTTGAAAATAAATCCGAAGGCCGTAGTGCCCTCAATGGTTCATGACGATCAGATCATCAATGAGTCCACTGTCATTTGTCAGTACGTTAACGAAGCTTTTGATGGGCCTGCACTGGTTCCTGACGATCCACTGGCGCGTGCCAGAATGCGTATCTGGGAAAAGGCTGTGGATGAGCAGTTACATCCGGCGTGCGGTGAACTGACCTTTGTTTCCTGCCATAGACATATTGTGATGCGTCTGGGTGAAGAAAAGCTCAAGGAATTTCTAAGCAGCACTCCAGATCAGTCAGTGACATCTAAATGGAAGACACGTAAACAGGAAATCGTACGGCTTGGCTTCGACGCCCCAGGCATTGAAGACACCATTCGTTTGTACGACAGCTACCTGTTCAAAATGGAGGACACGCTAAAGCAATACCAATGGCTCGCGGGCGATCAATTCTCTTTGGCAGATATTGCACTCACTCCGTACGTCAATCGCCTCGATATGCTTAGCATGTTTGGTATGTGGTCGGATGGCAGGCTGCCTAAGGTCGAAGCCTGGTTTGAACGTATAAAAGCGATGAATTCATTTGGGCCTGCATTCCTAGACTGGTGTCCAGAAGAATTGACGAATGATCTCAAGGTGTTTGGTGCGCAAAGCTGGCCGGACGTTAAACGAATAATTGGAATGAGTTAAGGACTATTTATGGGACGCATGAGTGGAAAAGTAGCAGTTGTTACGGGTGCGGCACAAGGGCTTGGCCTTGCCTATGCCGAATGCATTGCTAAAGAGGGCGGCCGTGTGGTTGTCACTGACGTTGCCAACACTACGGCTGCCGTTGAAGCGATCAAGGCGGCTGGTGGAGAGGCCATCGGCATAACCGCCGACGTTACTTCCGATGACTCGTTGAACGCCATGGTAGAACAAGTTGAAAAAGAGTTCGGGCCGATAGAAGTGTTGATCAATAATGCGTCGATTTTTGCATCGCTGGTGTTGAAGCCTTTCACTGACATCCCCTATGATGAATGGGATGCGGTGATGCGCGTTAACGTTCGTGGGCCGATGCAGGCGACCAAAGCGGTATTGCCGAGCATGCAAAAAGTAGGTCGTGGCAAGGTCATCAACATCTCCTCAGGCACCATGCTTCGCGGTGCGCCGATGTTCCTGCATTATGTGTCCTCAAAAGGTGCGATCATTGCCCAAACGCGGTCGATCAGTCGAGAGGTCGCTCAGCATAATATACAGGTCAATTCGATTATTGTTGGCTTGACCGAAAGCAAGGGTGTAAAAGAACACGAGCAGTTGAGTAAGTTAAAAGCACCAACACTCGCGATGCGCGCTATACAGCGAGAGATGTTGCCCGAAGATCTGAACGGCACAATGTTGATGTTGGCTACCGAAGACAGTGACTTTATTACCGGTCAAAGTATTAATGTCGATGGCGGAGCAATGAACCAGTAATTTGTCCGCTGCAGAGGAATACCGTTATGAGCACAGCAGAAAAAATACAGAACGTCGGCTATCAACAGATCGATCATTGGATCGATGGAAAAAGCACGGCGCCTGTCAAAGGAAAGTACTTTCCAACACTTAATCCGGTGGACGATGCGGAAATTACCACAGCCGCGTCTGGCTCCCCGGACGATATCAACGTAGCAATTGAAACTGCGCAAAGAGCATTTACTTCGTTTAGTAAATCCTTACCAAAAGAACGCGAGCGTATTTTGTGTAAAGCCGCTGAACTATTGGAACGCGACCGAGATGAATTTATCAGCATACTGGTCGACGAAATAGGCTCACCCATCAAAAAAGCCGGCTTCGAGGTCGAAAAAGGTCTCGCATTCCTGAGGGCTGCTGCGGGTATGACCCGACAAATGACGGGCAAAACGATTCCTTCAGATGTGCCCGGTAAATTCAGTATGAGTATTCGCTCGCCGATCGGTGTCATCGCCGCAATTACGCCGTTTAATGTGCCCCTCATTAAAGGTGTCAGGCTCAGTTGTAATCCCATTGCACTTGGTAACACCGTCGTTATGTTACCTTCAGAAGAAGCGCCACTATTATCAAATCGTCTCGCCAAGCTTTATCAGGAAGCCGGTTTGCCAGATGGTGTATTCAATGTTGTCTCCGGCAATGGCTACGAAATAGGCGATACGCTGACCACACATCCGGATGTGAAAATGGTGACCTTTACCGGTTCGTCAGTGGTTGGCCAACATATTCGTGAGCTGTGCGCCAAACATAACAAGCGTATGACCTTGGAGCTTGGTGGTAAAAGCCCGTTAGTAATAATGGAAGATGCCAGCATGAAGGATGCCATTGGCGGTGCTATCCAGAGTATTTTTATGTTCCAGGGTCAGGTGTGCATGGGTGCGAGTCGTATCTATGTGCATGAAAATATTTTCGAGCCCTTCGTCAAACAATTTTCAAAAATTGCAGCGTCACTTGGGCGGGGTGATTTACGCGATCCAGATACAGTGATTGGCCCCATTATCAGTGAGCGCCAGCGCGGGCGGGTAAGAGATCATATAAAAGATGCTCGTGACAAGGGTGCGACTATCGTCACCGGTGGTGAGTGGGAGTCCAATCGCTGTCAGCCGACAGTGCTTACCGGAGTGACGCCTGAAATGACGGTCTATGCAGAGGAAACTTTCGGCCCGGTTGTGTCGGTGTATTCCGTCTCATCAATAGACGAGGCGATCGAACGTTCGAATGATTCACGTTTTGGTTTGAGTGCAGGTATCTACACACAAAATATCTCTGACGCGATGCGTTATGTAATGGAAGTAGAGTCAGGCATGGTTCATGTCAATGGCGCAATCCTCCATGACGAACCACATGTGCCTTTTGGTGGGGTAAAAGACAGTGGTTCTGGTCGTGAGGGGACCGAGGAAGACATTGAAGCGATGACCGAATGGAAGTGGGTTACGATCCAAATGTAGTAATCACCATTACGTATTAAAAAATTTTAGTGCGCACAATTTGAAATTAATTTTACGCGTGGAGACAAACGCGAAATAGGGGAGTAAAAGGGATGAGTGAGTTTCGACTGGGCTGGGGACCATTGTTGGCGGCAACGGTCGGCACTATGTGCGGTATTTTTACGCTAACCAATTATTCACAGGGTTTTTTCGTTGGGCCTGTCACAGCCGAATTTGGCTGGACTCCGCCACAGTTCTTTCTAAGTTATACCATTCTCATGTGCCTCGGGCTTCTGACCGGACCGGTTGTCGGTTCACTGGCACAAAAAAATGGACTGCGAACCATTGGTGTTATTGGTTTGATCGGTCATTCATTAGGCTACTTCTTGTTGTCGTTTAATAATGGCTCATTAACACTTTGGTATGCGAGTTGGGCATTGTTATCGATTCTTGGTGCAGGTTCATTACCGGTAATCTGGACCGGAATTCTTAATAACTGGTTTCGCAAGCATCGAGGTAAAGCCATTGGTATTACGATGGCAGGTACTGGTCTAGGTGCGTTCTTATTGCCACCTTTTGTTGAATTTCTAATCTCAAATTACGGCTGGCGTACAGGCTATCGCGGGATCGGGATCGCTGCGTTGCTTATATCTCTACCTATAGTGCTTATGCTGTTCAGAGAGAAAGAGTCAACAGCAAATGATAGTGAAGATCCGCAGGCAGCGACAAAAACACAAGATAGCATCTGGGGAATGACGCGCAAGGAAGCTATGGGTAGTTACCGCTTCTGGGTTCTGGGTGCCGTACTTTTTTTGACGGTCATTGTGGTGGCAGGACTATTGTCAAATTTTCCAAGAATAATGACTGAAAAGGGCCTTGAGCGAAGTACCATTGCTCAAATTGCAGCCGTACTGGGGCTGACGGTGATTATTGGTCGCGTTCTGGTTGGAGCACTGGTGGATCGTTTTTGGGCGCCAGGTGTTGCTGTTTGTTTCTTTATTTTGCCGACCATTGCATTACTGATGTTGGTAAACACTGAGGTTACCATCGGTAGCGCAATGCTCATTGCAATTATGATCGGTCTCGCTGCAGGTGCTGAGCTCGACTTGTTAGCTTTTTTAACCAGCAAGTATTTCGGGCCGGCGCACTATCCTAAAATCTTTGGCGGGATCATCGCATTCTTTATGGTTGGGGCCGGAATTGCACCGCCGTTATTTGGTGCCGCAGCACAAGCGTATCAGGGCTACGACACAATGCTCTTGATCTCGGTGGGACTATTGATTGTCTCGATGCTGTTATTTCTTGCCTTGGGTAGTTATCCCGATAACGAGAAAGCATCATCATCAAAATAAACGAATGGTGTGAAGAACTGGTTGAATAACAAAAGATCCAAAAATACTCCGCGCCGAGTTAGTGTCATTCGCAAATTAGATATTACTCAAAACATGTTACGAATCACGTTGGGAGGCGATGCTTTGTCATCTTTTCCAGTCGATGAGATCGGCGGCTATGTAAAGTTATTCTTGCAAGACAAGGGCGAACAAAAAGTTCGAACCTATACTGTCCGCAATTTCAACCCGGAATTACTTGAGCTTGATCTCGACTTCGTGATGCATGAAGCAACGGGCCCTGCTGCCTGGTGGGCTCAACATTGCAAGGTCGGTGAAGAGATTGATATCGGTGGGCCCGGTCCCAAAAAAATGGTCGACAAAAACGCAGACTGGTATTTGTTGGCGGGCGACATGAGCGCGCTGCCAGCGTTGAGTGTCAATCTTGAGGCATTGCCCGCCGATGCGATTGGCTATGCAATTATTGAAATAATCAGTGAGAACGATCAACAGGAGTTAAGCATTCCCAAAGGAATAGACGTGCAATGGTTGGTCAATCCGCATCCAGACGCAAACAACAATGTTATGTTCGATGCGGTTAAGGCGTGTAAGCCTAAATCCGGAACACCTTACTTTTGGGTCGCAGGAGAATTTGCACAGTCGATTAAAATCCGTAAGTATCTGAAGACTGAGTATGCAATTGATCGAAGGAACATATATGCGAGCAGCTATTGGCAAATTGGGCAAACTGAGGACGGACACAAGATTAACAAGCGCAATTACGCCAACGCAGTCGTTTGAGTGTTTCAGATGAACAGTGGCTTAAAAATTTGTTTGGCTGGTGAGGGCGCTTTTGGTAATAAGCACCTTGATGCAATCGAGAGAATCGAAGGCGTGGATGTCGCAATACTGTCGGGTGGTGTTGAAACAGACACGCGTCAAGTTGCTGAACAGCGAGGGATTAAAAACTGGACCTTGGATTTAGATGATGCCCTCGCGGATGACGGTATCGATGCGGTGATCCTTGCCACACCAACACAAATGCACGCCGAACAAGCATCACGCTGTATGCGTGCTGGCAAGCATGTGCTGGTGGAAATCCCAATGGCGGATAACCTGGCAGATTCTGAAGCGTTGGTTGCATTACAAAAAGAAACGGGTGTGGTAGCGATGGTGGATCATGTCCGTCGTTTTAATCCTCCCCACCAGTGGATCAATCAGCGTATCCAAAAAAAGGAATTGGCAATTCAGCAGATGAATGCGCATACCTACTTTTTTCGTCGCAAAAATATTAATGCTAAAGGCGAGCCGCGCAGCTGGACTGATCATTTGCTCTGGCACCATGCTTGTCATACGGTCGATTTGTTTCAATATCAAACGGGTGAGGTAGCTGAACATGTTCAGGCGGTTCAAGGTCCTATACATCCTGAGCTTGGTATTGCTATGGACATGTGTATTGGCTTGAAAACACACTCGGGTGCAATTTGTACTTTGTCATTGTCGTTTAATAATGACGGCCCACTCGGTACGGTGTTCCGCTATATCTGCGACAACGGCACTTACCTGACTAATTACGATGATCTGTTTGATGGCAACAATGAGCCGATTGATTTAACCGGTGTGACCGTTTGCAATGATGGCATAGAGCTCTGCGACAGAGAGTTTTTTGCCGCTATTCGTGAAGAACGTGAGCCCAATAGTAGTCTGGCGCAAGCACTCTCAACCATGCAAACGCTTGATCGAATAGAAAAAGTATTGAAGTAATGCAGACGGCTATTCCTTATATGCAGTTTCGAGCAGGTAGTTCAAAAGGATTGTTCTTTAATCAAAAAGATCTTCCTAGGGATATCTCTGCACGCGACAGCGTATTACTCGCCGCCATGGAGGGTGTCGGGCCTGGCGATGAACGACAGATTGATGGATTAGGTGGAGCTCACCCGTTAAGCAGTAAAGTCGCTATTGTCAGTCTTTGCGATGAGCCATCAATAGACCTTGAGTATCTGTTCGCACAGGTGGTAGTAGGCGAGGGTAGAGTAGACACCACACCCAATTGCGGCAATATGTTGGCAGGGGTTGGCGCTTTTGCACTTGAAAGCGGCATTCTCGCCGCAACTGGTTCAGTTACACCGATTAATGTACTGATGAAAAATTCGGGCAAAGTCTGTCAGTTGTTGATGCAAACACCCGACGGTGTTCCCGAGTATGCTGGTGATACCGCAATAGACGGTGTGCTTGGTACGGCGGCCCCGGTGATCTGTAACTACCAAGATGTAACTGGTGCGATTTGTGGTTCCTTATTTCCAACCGGTAATCTGCGCGATGAGGTTGATGGTGTAGAAGTGACCTGTATCGATAATGGTATGCCGGTAGTGTGTTTGCGAGCTGCAGATTTTAGTTTAGTTGGGAATGAAACGCCTGATGAGTTGAACGCTAATACCCACTTGAAAGAAAAACTCGAATCGATTCGTTTGCAACTGGGTCCCTTAATGAATTTAGGTGATGTCAGTGACAAGGTGGTACCTAAAATGGCCTTAATATCCGCATCGTCAAATGGTGGTTTGGTCAATACCCGCACTTTCATTCCTCATGCTTGCCATACAGCGGTTGGGGTATTGGGTGCGGTATCGGTGGCGACGGCTTGTGTGATTACTGGCACTGTTGCTGATGGTATTGCCAACTACGCTGGTAATGATGATGCCTTGTCAGTTGAGCATCCTTCCGGCGAATTTTCTGTCAGCCTTGATATTGATCAAAGCGTTACTCCCCCGACTATCAAAAAAGCGGGTTTGGTCAGAACCACGCGTCTTATCAGTCGTGGTGAGGTTTGTATTCCTGCTGGAGTTTTATCATGAGTTATCGGCCGTTTCATCCAGATCCCAAAAAACCTGACTTTGTTCTGCCGCAAAATGCCTGTGACGCTCACTGTCATGTGTTTGGTCCGGGTGATGTTTTTCCCTACGCGCCCGAGCGTAAATACACGCCCGTAGATGCGCCAAAAGAGACACTCTTTGCGCTCCATCAACATCTTGGATTCAATCGTAGCGTGTTGGTACAGGCGAGCTGCCATGGTACAGATAATGCTGCGATGATAGATATGCTTAAGGCATCAAATGGAGCCTATCGTGGT
Organism: uncultured Thiotrichales bacterium; assembly: GCA_938042355.1. GTDB lineage: Bacteria > Pseudomonadota > Gammaproteobacteria > CAZUMV01 > CAZUMV01 > CALIRD01. Next base: position 6,532 of record CALIRD010000170.1, on the reverse strand, counting down.
GTCGCGATTGTTGCAGCGGATGTCAGTGATGATGAGTTACAAGAAATGCATGAGGTAGGTGTTCGTGGTATCCGCTTTAATTTTGTCAAGCGTCTGGTTGATATCAAGCCGCGTGATCACTACACCACGTTAGCTAAACGTATTGCTCTCTTTGGTTGGCATCTCATTGTTTATTTTGAGTCGCAAGAGTTACACGAAGTGGAAGATTACTTTGTCGATTTGCCGTTGCCACTGGTCATTGATCACATGGGTAGGCCAAATCCGGAGTTGGGGCTTGAGAATCAAGACTTCCAACGTATTTGTGATTTACTCAGACACCGTCCGGATACCTGGATCAAAGTAGGTTGTCTGGAGCGTTTAGCAAAAGAGGCACCACCACTTTACCAAGACGTCATTCCGTTCTCCCGTTATCTGGTTGACAACTTTCCGGATCAGGTCTTGTGGGGAACAGACTGGCCTCACCCGAATATGCATTCACACATGCCTGATGATGGTGCTCTGGTAGACAATATTGTGAACATTGCTACGACCGCCGAACTACAACACAAACTTCTGGTAGCCAACCCAGCCAAATTATATGGATACGACCTATGAAAACTGTAGCTGTAAGAAATATACCGCGCGCTACCAGCGATGTGGTTGATAAATTAGGACCTTTAGGTACTGCCACTGTGCACGAGGCACAAGGACGAATTGGAAACTTAAATCCTTACCTGCGTCCGATTTATTCTGGAGCAAGAATCTCGGGTAGTGCGGTCACTATACTCGCACAGCCGGGCGACAACTGGATGATTCATGTCGCGATTGAACTCTGTCAGCCAGGAGATATTTTGGTGGTCGCTTGCACCACTGAAAATACTGACGGCATGTTTGGCGATCTACTCGCGACCTCGGCAAAAGCCAGAGGGGTACGTGGGCTCGTAACGGATGCGGGAGTGAGAGATATTGTGGATTTGCAGCAAATGGATTTCCCAGTGTGGTCAAAAGCGGTCTCGATCAAAGGTACAGTTAAAAATACCCTGGGTTCGGTAAACGTTCCGATCGTTTGTGCAGGTCAAGTCATTAATCCAGGTGATGTGATCGTTGCCGATGATGATGGTGTGGTTGTGGTGCAACGAGCAGATGCTAACGAGGTGCTGGAAAAAGCAGAAAAACGGTTTTCCTTCGAAGATGAAAAGCGTCAAAAATTTGAGTCCGGTGTGTTAGGTCTGGATCTCTATGAGATGCGACCGCGGTTGGAGGAATCTGGTTTTTACTACGTTGATTCAGCGGAGGATCTGAATGATTATTGATTGTCACGGTCACTACACCACTACACCACCGGGTGTACAGGCGTATCGCGACCAGCAAAAAGCAGAGTTGGAAAAAGATCCAGCGTTTGTGGGTAGCAAGGGCTCGATGAATGTCAGTGATGATGAGATTCGCGAGAGTATTGAAACCAATCAACTCAAGTTTCAAAAAGAGCGCGGTGCTGACCTGAGTATCTTTTCACCACGGGCAAGTTGGATGGGTCATCATATAGGTAATGAACATACCAGTCGCTTTTGGACGGAGCATCAAAATGAAATTATCCGTCGGGTGTGTGATCTGTTTCCCGAAAATTTCGCGCCGGTCGCACAGCTACCACAGTCACCCGGTATTACACCAACCAAACTGATCCCGGAACTCGAACGCACGGTCAATGAAATGGGTTTCATAGGGTGTAACCTGAGCCCGGATGCGACCGGTGGACATTGGACTGATGTGTCACTGGCTGACAAATCCTGGTATCCATTTTATGAAAAGATGTGTGAGCTAGATGTGCCGGCAATGATCCACGTGAGTTTTTGTTGCAACAGCAGTTTTTATACGACCGGGTCCCATTATCTAGCTGCCGATACAGCGGCCTTTGATCAGTTTATGCATTCAGATGTGTTCACCGACTTTCCGGATCTTAAAATTATTATTCCTCATGGTGGTGGTGCTGTGCCCTATCATTGGGGGCGTTATCGTGGTCTGGCGCAAGATCGCGATTACCCCTTGTTAACTGAAAAGGTATTAAAAAATATTTTCTTTGATACTTGTGTGTACCACCAGGCGGGTATTGATCTGCTACTACGTGTGATCCCGGTAGATAATATTTTATTTGCTTCCGAGATGATCGGCGCAGTGCGTGGCATCGATCCCGAATCGAATCACTATTATGATGACACCAAGCGCTATATAGATAATGCTGATCTAAGTGATGAAGATCGCTATAAAATATTTGAGTGTAATGCCCGCAAAGTGTATTCACGTTTGAAGGTTTAGGACGATTATGAAAAAGAAACCCTATGCAGACATACCCGGTACCACAGTGTTTGATTCCACCCAGGCACGTAAAGGCTATCACCTTAACCAGTTTTTTATGTCATTGATGAAACCGGAAAACCGCGAACGATTTCTCGCTGGAGAAAAAGCCTACCTGGATGAATGGTCGCTCTCGGAAGAAATGAAACAAGCTGTTATGAAACGAGACTACAATGAAATTATAAAGCTCGGAGGAAATGTCTACTTTTTTGGCAAGTTGTTTTTTACTGACAAAAAGTCATTTGAACAGGGTGCAGGGTCAATGACAGGCATGAAGCCCGAAGAATACCGCGCGATGATGATCAGCGGAGGTCGCAAACCTACCCATCCCTCAACCTTGAAAGGAAAAAACTAACCATGGCAAAAATTACAGCGGGGGTTGCAACGTCTCATGTGCCGGCGATTGGTGCCGCGGTCGACCTGGGTAAGACCGGGGAAGATTACTGGAAGCCATTGTTTAAAGGTTATGAGTTTTCCAAGAAATGGATTGCTGAAGAAAAGCCGGATGTCGTTGTCTTGGTCTATAACGATCACGCAACAGCCTTTGATATGAACATTATCCCTACCTTTGCACTCGGTTGTGGCGAGGAATTTGGCATCGCAGATGAAGGGTGGGGTAGAAGACCCGTACCCAATGTCATGGGTCATCCTGACCTTGCCTGGCATATTGCTCACTCGGTCATTGATGATGAGTTCGACATCACCATCGTCAATAAAATGGAAGTAGACCATGGTTTGTCAGTACCCATGACATTGATGTTTGGTCAGCCAGATGCGTGGCCATGTAAAGTGATACCGCTGGCGGTTAATGTTATAACTTTCCCACCGCCATCCGGGAAACGTTGTTTTGCGTTAGGACAGGCTATTCGTAGAGCCGTAGATTCCTATGAGGAAGATTTGAATGTGCAAATCTGGGGCACCGGTGGAATGAGCCATCAGTTGCAAGGCCCCCGAGCCGGATTAATCAACAGTGAGTTTGATCAGGACTTTCTTGATCGTTTTCTCAACGATCCCGTGGAACTGGCAAAGACGCCGCATATCGATTATCTGGAGCAAGCGGGTGCCGAGGGCGTTGAGCTGGTTATGTGGCACGTCATGCGAGGCGCACTCAACGAAAAGGTTACTGAATTGCATCGGCACTACCATGTGCCCGCTTCCAATACCGCCGTGGGTCATGTAATTTATAAAAACTCATAAAACAGGCGACACCCGATTTTGAAAAGATTGTTAGCTGAAAAAGCGGTTAACCCCATTGGACTGGGGTGTATGAATCTTTCACATGCCTACGGTGAACCTTTATCGATCGAAGCAGGTACCAAAGTGCTACACAAGGCGCTGGATCTTGGTATTGACCATTTCGACTCGGCAGCATTGTATGGCTTTGAGCGCAACGAAAAATTACTGGGTGATGTTTTAAAACCGCATCGAGATGAAATATTTCTGGTAACCAAAGGCGGTATGCGCGGGGTTGATGGTGTGAGGAAAATTGACGGTCGGCCTGAGATCATCAAACAAAGTTGCGAGCAATCGCTGAAAAACTTGCAAACCGACAGGATTGATTTGTACTACCTGCATCGCTGGGATCTTGAGGTGCCTCTGGCAGATAGTATGGGAGCGCTGATGGATTTAAAACAGCAGGGTAAAATCCTTTCGATTGGTTTATCAGAAGTTCCTGCCGATGCACTAAGAACAGCACATGCCCAGCACACCATAGCCGCTGTTCAATCTGAATACTCATTATGGAGTCGCAATGCTGAGATTGCTGTGCTGCAAGCCTGTGAGGAATTAGATGTGGCTTTTGTAGCATTTTCCCCTTTGGGACGAGGCTTTCTGGCCGACCTGCAGTTGAACCCGAATGAATTTGTAGAAAAAGATATTCGTAATGGTATGCCCAGATTTCAATCAGAACATTTTACAGCCAATGCAACACTCCGAGATAAGTATGCTGAAATCGCCAAGAGCGCGGGATGTACACCAGCACAATTAGCCTTGGCCTGGCTGTTACAAAATTCGTCCGTAATGCATGTTATTCCGGGCACAACATCTACTGAACACCTGCAAGAAAATATGAGCTCACTGGAAATTGAATTAAGTCTGGAACTGATTAACGAACTCGAAACGCTGATTAATCAAAATACGGTGAGTGGAGGACGCTACCCGGCAGCGATCCAACAAGAAATTAAAACAGAACAATTCGAGTGTGAGCTAGAGTAGCCTCAGATGCCTATTTGCATGAACCACGATAACTGATATTAACTGCGTTTTGCTGTTTAATCGTCTATCCATTTTAATCGTTCAAGCGGATAGCCTAAATACCATTTTGGACGCTCAAGTACGATGCGTGTCACTACGCGTCTGATACCTAAAGATTCATCACCACTGATTTTATCAACAAGATCATTTAGAGCGCTGGTGTCGGAGCAACAGGTGAAGCTTACATAGTCAGTGTCTCCGGAAAGACGCAGGCAGTCCATGAACTCCGGAATTTCTTCAATTGCCGCTTCGAATTTTTTTCTTTCATTCACACCATTTTTTTCAAGTGTGAACTCAACATAAGCAAGCACATGTTCTACCATTCGATCTAAATCGAGATCAGTGCTGAAGGACATAAAGTAGCCCGCATCCTTTAAGGCACGAACCCGTTGGAAACACGCACTATTTGATAAACCAACCAGATCGGCTAGCTCTTGATTGGGGATATTTGAGCGCTTGTGCGTGATCATTAGGATTTTGCGATTGATTGCGTCCAGTTTGATGTTATTTCGTCGATCATTTGTCATTCGATTTCCAGGCAGTTAGCATTACCTCGGTTCATCTATAGTATACATAGACAAAACATTACACAGTTATAAACGTCAATTTCAAGAGCATATTTATCAGGATCTATGCTTAGATTATGCTAATAAAATTCACCCATTTTTTTATATTTCCTGGAGAAATCTGATTGGAACATGGTAATGAGTTTGCGGTAGAAGAAATTCCAGAATCCAGTCTTGTAGCCTGGCCCCGAGTGGCTGCAGTTGCTGCTATGGTTTCGTTTTCCTTACCGACTTTTGTTACCGGTCTTGAAGTAGCAGAGGGACTTTCCGGCTACACTACACTATGGGTGTTTTTAGTTGGCTCATTGATTGTATTGTTCGTTGGCGCCATCATGGGAGCTATAGGTGCCAATACTCGTATGAGTTCATATTTACTGGTACGAGTTGCGTTTGGTGATACCGGAGCACGGCTGGTAAATATAGCCTTTGCTATTTCATTGCTCGGCTGGTTTGGTGTAAATATTAATCTGTTTTCAGATGCTGTGGGTCAGTTATCACAGACTCTTTGGGGTTTGGAGATTACACCGATATGGTTAGCTATATTTGCTAGTGTTTGTATGACACTTACTACCTTGGTCGGTTTTCGTGCGATCAATATTCTCTCGGTATTGTTAGTGCCTGTTCTGGTTATTGTGACATTTCTACTGGCATGGTCAGCGCTCAATTCGATGTCATTTATTGAAATCATGGCAATCGAGAAGCCGAACACGTTAAGCATTGGTGATGGTGTTTCTGCGATTGTCGGTGCGATCATCATTGGTGCAATCATCTTGCCTGATATTACGAGATTCGTAAGACATTGGTCTGGAGCTGTGTATACGGCTGTCATTGCGTATTTAATCGTACAAAGTTTGGTAATGCTCAGTGCTGCTTTGGCTGGTGGAGTTTCTGGCAAAACCGACATTCTCGAAATCTTGCTTGATGTGAATTTAGGCTTTGGAGCTTTCGTGATTGTTATTGCCGGTAGCTGGGTCTTGAATTCACTTAATCTCTACAGTGCGGTGCTTGGTACCAAAGCCAGTTTTCCGTCATTGGATGCGAAACTTCTTACCTTGGTTCTTGGTGCGATCGGTGTGATCGCGGCATTAATGAATTTTCTCGATCATTTCATTACTTTCCTGTTCTACTTGTCAGTGATTTTCATACCGGTCGCCGGCGTTATTCTGGTGGACTATCTCCTGATTCGGCGTAGTGATTACCGGATTGAAACACTCGTTGGCAACCGTTCCTGGAATGTAAAAGGATTTATTGCCTGGTCAGTTGGCGCGGTAGTTTCAGTTCTTATGTCTGAGTCAATATTGCCTGCGCTTTCTGGCATCGCTGCTATTGATGCAGTCGTTTTATCCGGTGTCGTGTATTTGGCACTGGCCTGGAAAGATCGCGTT
>CALIRD010000169.1 GCA_938042355.1 uncultured Thiotrichales bacterium | reverse complement strand
TCAGGAAAACACATGAGTAACCTGCCCAATGATCTTAAATACACGAAAAGCCATGAATGGATTCAGACTAATGAAGATGGAACGATAACCGTCGGTATAACCGATCATGCACAGGAGTTACTCGGTGATTTGGTCTATGTAGAAGTGCCTGAAGTGGATCTTGTCGTGGCAGCAGAACAAGCCTGTGTGGTGGTGGAGTCAGTCAAAGCAGCCTCCGATGTTTATGCACCGGTTGCAGGAAGTATCACTGCGGTCAATGAAGCGTTAGAAGATGCCCCCGAGTTGGTTAACTCCGACCCCTACGGTGAAGGCTGGATTTACAAACTAAAAGTGGATGATCCTGCCGACCTTGATGATTTACTTGATGCTGAATCCTATCTGGCTGAATCTGACGACTAATGAAGCCTGGTAAAACCGGAATACCCAGAATTGTCGATGCGTTCGGGTATTCGGTTAACGGCTTGCGAGCTGCCTGGACCAATGAATCGGCTTTTCGGCAGGAACTTGTATTAGCCATTATCTTAATCCCACTGGCATTCTGGCTGGGTGAGGGTGTTGTACAAAAAACACTGTTGATATTTTCTGTCATGTTTGTGCTGATAGTTGAATTACTCAATTGTGCGATTGAGGCAGCGGTTGATCGTATCGGCGATGAAATCCATGAGCTTTCGGGTTATGCCAAGGATGCTGGTTCCGCTGCGGTTTTTGTAAGTCTTTGTAATATGTGTCTGGTTTGGGTTCTCATACTGTTCAACAAGTTCTAGTATTCACCTGTCTCATACCAAGCTCACCGAGGTGTCCCAATGGGTGCATTAATCTACTTTCTTCTAGGCGTGTTATTTCTGGCTGTTTGTGAATGGTTTTATCTGAAAAAATTTCACAATGTTGATGCACGGCATGAGGAGCCTTCAGCCGTAAAAGAGAAAATCGACGCTTTGAGCGAGACCGCAACTTCTCTGGCGGGTTCGGCTTCTGCTTCAGCAGCCAGTGCTGGTAGCAAGGTAATGGAAATTCCTGCAGTTTCCAAGGGGCGAGCATTTCTCGAGCGTATGGCAGCCAAAGAAGCTCAAGAAAATACGGCAGATACTAACGCTGATAATTCGCAGGGCAAGAGCGATAGTACAGACCAGAAATCGGGAGTAACGAAACAGGACAAGACTTCGATAAACACGACCCGTGCCATGGGTAAAAAAGTATCCGCTACTACCACCAAAAGCGAAAAGGTTGATATAGCTCCTGCTGCTTCTACGCAGTCGGCTGCGGTAACCAGCCCGTCTTCAACTAGCAGTGGTGGCCAGGATGATTTACAAAAAGTCAGTGGTATCGGCCCCAAGATTCATCAGTTGTTACAGGCGGATAACATCAATTCATTTGACGATCTGGCCAAAACCAATGTGGCAACACTTTCAGCCATCATGCAAAAGGCGGGCCCCCGATACGCTTTGGCAGACGTGAGTTCATGGCCAGAGCAGGCAAAAATGCTCTCCAAGGGAGAACTTGAAGCGCTTGATATGCTACAACAGAGCTTGAAAAAAGCCTGACCATTTGCAAGACTGCGCTCGGGGTAAATAATCCTTATTCGGGAAGAGCGTTCCTAAGGTCTTATTTTCCTGAATATTTACAACATATATGAGGAGTTTATTATGGGTATGATGAGTGAATTTAAAGAGTTTGCCGTCAAAGGTAATGCGTTGGATATGGCAGTAGGCCTTATCTTGGGTGCTGCCATGGGCAAGATAGTTTCATCATTAGTAGCCGATGTTTTAATGCCTGTTATTAGTTTGGCAATGGGTGGAGTCAGCTTCAGCAATCTGTTTAAAAACCTTGGTGACGGCACGTTTTCGACGTTAGCTGCCGCTCAAGAAGCAGGTGCAGCAACGTTGAATTATGGTTTGTTTATTCAAGCGATCATTGATTTCATCATCATTGCTTTTGTGATTTTCATGATTGTTCGTACTGTGAACAAATTGAAGAAAGCAGAGGAAGAGGAAGATACAGGTCCATCAGCTGAAGACTTGTTGACTGAGATCAGAGATAGTCTGGCTAAGTAAAAGCATTACATTAAGTCGGAAAAGGGGGCGCATTAGCGCCCCTTTTTTTAGCAAGCAGCCAGCTTTCTTATGTTGTGTATTAGAAAGTCGGTAAATCCGGATTCATTGTTCAGGTCATTTCCCAGCGCGTTGAGCAGCACTACCTTTGCATTAGAATTCTCCACCAGATTATTGACCAGGCGCAGGTTGGTTTCCGGGCTGGCAATGATGCAGTCAAACTTTCCGCTGGCAATTTCACGCCGTAAGTTAAGTACTGTTTTAGCGCCAGCAAATTCCAGTGCTTGATGGTCAATTGAGGAAAAGGCGGGTAAGTTAAAATCTTTTGCCAGTAGTTCCCAGGCATCATGTAAATCCAGATAACTTTTAGCTCGCGCTGTCTCCAGTTCGGACTCTAGTAACTTTTCCATTTCCTGCAAGTGCTTGCTGAGTTCCTGAAGTTTTCCGGTCAACACATTTGCCTTTTCCGGTAGCGTTGTGGCTATGTTGTCGCTAATGGCTCTGGCGGCTTTTAGGACGTTGCCGCGGTCCAGCCAGTAATGCACATTGATATGATGCTCATGATGATGATCGTCATGATCGTGTTCCAGATCAGGAGTATCCGGATGTAAATCGATAGCACGACTCTGTAGCGACTGATCTCCGGACAAAATAGCCGCCATCACGGGCTCGAGTTCAGCACCATACCAATACACCGTAGATGCATGTTGTAGTCGTTGGCGTTGTGATGGCTTCAGTTGTACGTGATGTGGTGATTGCTGGGCATTCAGTACCGTACTGTGATTGATGTCATTGCCTACCAGTTCGTAGACCAACATTTGCAGTGGTCGAATGGAACTTAATAGCTGAATATTATCGTCTGCCGCAGTTGCAGAACCTGTCATGAGAAACAGCAGCAGAATTAATCCTGAGCGAAGCGGATTAAGCATGGTATTTATGTTGGCCATGCACTATCTTAACAGCCTTGAAACAAACAACCCACAGGCGTTGAATCAGGCATGCAATCATTCATTGAACTTGATGATGTTGGATATAAAACGAAGCAGCGTGAGATCTTGCAACATGTGGATTTGAGTATTGAGCCTAATCAAATTATTACCGTGATTGGTCCCAATGGTGCCGGAAAAACCAGCTTGCTCAAGATTATTGCGGGGCTCATTAAGCCTAGCAGTGGAAACGTCAAACGACGTAACAAACTACGTTTGTCCTATTTGCCTCAGAATTTTTCACTGCCCTTATCAATGCCGGTAACAGTGTCTGATTTTCTCGGTACGAGTTTAAAAACAAGTGGTTTGAGTAAGTGCGAAGCAATCAAAATGACCTCGCTGGAGGTCTCACTGAGTCAATCTGTGCACGATGTCTCCGGTGGTGAGCTGCAGAAGTTATTACTTGCCCGGGCATTGTTGACCAAACCCGAGCTTTTAATTCTGGATGAGCCAGCCCAAGGCTATGATCAAGTCATGCAGGCTGCGTTTTACCAAACCTTGCAAGAACTTCGTGAATCGATGCAATGCAGTATCTTGTTGGTCTCACATGACCTGCAGTTAGTGATGTCGGCAACAGATCATGTGGTTTGTTTGAATACACATATCTGTTGCGAAGGTCAGCCGGGTGATATTTCCCAATCATCAGAATATTTGGCACTTTTTGGTGATACCCGACTCTCGTCCCAATTTGCTGTCTACCAGCATGAACATGACCATGAGCACGGTGCCGATGGCAAGATTATTCACAATCATGACCATGAGTAACTCCAGCTATGGATGAGTTTCTTTTACGTGCGCTCTGCGCCGGCATGCTGGTTGCGGTCATGGCAGGCACCCTTGGTTCTGTGATCATCTGGCGGCGGATGTCCTATTTTGGAGACACCTTGAGTCATAGCGCCTTGTTAGGCGTGGTATTGGGGTTGGTGAGCGGTTTAAATATTACTTTGGGAGTAATTCTCAGCTCGATTGTCATCGCGATATTATTGGTGATGCTAAGGCGTCGATCAGTGTTGCAGGAAGACGCTTTGCTCGGTGTATTGGCTCATGGGTCGCTCGCGGCTGGTCTTGTGATCTGGGGCTCATTAGAGCATGCCAATGTTGATTTATTCTCGTATTTATTCGGAGATTTGCTGGCCGTATCCAGAAGTAGTTTGCTGCTTATCTTAATAGTTACTTGCATTGTGTTGGTGGGTTTTAAACTGATTTACAAGCAATTGCTTTTATTAAGTATCAATGAAGATGTCGCTACTACGGAAGGGGTAAGCGTAGACAAGGTCATGCTTATCTATGTGATATTAATTGCCTTGTTTGTAGCAGCGGCAATGCAAGTGGTCGGGATTCTGTTGACCACTGCATTACTCATTATTCCCGCCGCAACCGCACGTCTTCATGCTCAGTCGCCAACAAAAATGATAGGTTCTGGAGTGATCTGGGCCATGTTGGCAGTGATACTCGGTACAGGTGTTTCGTTAGCGGCTGATCTTGTGATAGGGCCAGCAATAGTGTTAACAGCGTCACTTATATTCGTTTTAGTCTGGGTGCGATTTAAAAAGACCTGAAAAACCAAGTAAACAAGCCATTTTGAGTTAACAAAGGTTTTAAATTCTACCCAATATTTAACCATAACAACTTAGACATTGCGCCACATTCGGCTATAATCCGTCTGCTTTATATTAATCAACTTAGGAAAAGGGGAGAACCCAAAATGTTAAAACAGGCCTCAATTGCAGTCTCAATGACTGTATTGCTTATGCTGGGCGCGTGTTCAACCACGGATGGTGCATCAAGTGGAGCAGACACAGACACAGCAGCACGACTAGCCGAGCTTAAGCGTCAAGAAGCAGCGCTGGCTGCAAGAGAAGCAGCTCTGGCAACTCGTGAAAGTTCAATCGCACAATCAGGTGGTGCTACCGGTTCTGCTGGTGCAGCTACAATGATGGCAGCTGGTGGCGAAATGCTTCCACCAAATGCTCGTCCCGGTGAATGCTGGGCACGTGTATGGAAAGCTCCAACATATAAAACTGTTACTGAGCGTGTACTCACTAAACAGGCTTCAGAGCGTTTAGAAGTGATTCCTGCAGAATATGGAAACACTACCGAGCGTATGCTGGTTAAGGAAGCTTCAGAGCGTTTGATTGCTATACCTGCAACGTACGGTACTGAGACCGAGCGTGTCATGACCGATCCGGGTGAGACCTTCTGGTCTTACAGTAACACCGGTGTTCGTTCAGCACGTACTGGTTCAGGCGGTGGTACTCGTAACTCAATGGGTGCGCGTATGGCCGATGCTGGTATTCTAGGTTCTGCTCGTTCAATGGGCGTACCAACAAATCCAACACCTGGCTCTTGCTACGCTGAGTACTACTCTCCTGCTCAATACGGTACGACTACCGAGCGTGTACTGAAGTCTCAAGCTTCAGAACGTCTGGAAGTTGTACCTGCTCAATATGAGACCGTTACCGAGCGTGTACTGGTTCAGGAAGCTTCAGAAACTACTCGTACTATTCCTGCTACCTATGGAACTGAAACTGAGCGCGTACTGGTTCGTCCAGCACGAACTGAGTGGCAGATCTCTGAGTGTTCTGGCGGTGCTTGTCTAGCTGACGGTGTAACTCGTGTGGCTGGTGTTGCTGATCGTATTGATCAGTCAACTGGTGAGATCATGTGTCTGGTAGAAATTCCTGCTGAATACAAGACTATTACCAAGCGTGTCATGAAGACTCCACCACGTGTTGAAAAGACTCCTGTTCCTGCCAAGTATGCTACTCAAACTGTGACCAAGCTGGTTAAGCCAGCGACACAACGTTCAGTAGCTATTCCAGAAGAGTACCAAACAGTCACTTCACGTAAGCGTACTGCTGATCCAGTCACTAGCTGGTGTTCAGTTGGTGGTGGTGATGGATCTGCTTGTACTGGTGCAAACGGCGCTAACGGCGGCAGCAATGCCAACAGCTGTAGCTGTTCAACTGGTCACAACTCAGGTTCACGTCCAACAGGTAACGCAATCTGTGGTGCTTCAACTCCTGCTCAGTACAAGACTGTCACCAAGCGTGTCGTCAAGACTCCAGCCAGTACTCGTACGGAAGTTATTCCTGCTGAGTACAAGACGGTTACTGTACGTAAGCAAGTCAAGCCATCTTCAGAGCGTCGTATCGCTATCCCTGAGGAGTACGGTACTGTGACTCGTCAGGAGCAAGCTTCTGCTGGCGCCATGCAGTGGATGTCAGTTCTTTGTCAAAAGAACATGACTCGCGGCAATATCCAGAGCATCCAGTCTGCGCTTAAGAAAGCCGGTCACTACAACGGTCCTATCGACGGTGTAGTAGGTAGTCAGACTATCAATGCTATGCAGGCTTACCAGTCTTCGAAAGGCCTGGTCAAGACCACTATGATCACTATGGAAACTGTTAAGTCATTGGGTGTTACCCTGTAACTAAATCAGTCTTACTGATCAAGAAGGGCCGCTTTAATGCGGCCCTTTTTTTTGTTCGTAGAAACTCCCACAATCGATATATAACTTGCCAAGTCCTTTTCCTCGGGTCTACTATCACTACTTTAATAACGTAAATGTACAGTGCAGGTTAGATCATGAAGTTTGAACTACGAGAACACTTGGCTAAACTACCGCTTCCTTCAACCACCACATGGCCAGAGGGTGTTTGGGATGTAGGTGTTTTTGAGCATGGTTCCATGTCCATGATCGTCTTTGCACCGCAAGGTACTGATTATCAAACCTCTCATACTCAGGATGAGATCTATGTTGTTATGCAAGGTAGTGGTGTGTTAGAGCTTGCTGGTGAGCCGGTGCGCTGTCAGCAAGGCGATGTGTTGTTTGTACCCGCCGGTGTTAAGCATCGTTTTATTGAGATGGATGATTTGGTTACCTGGGCAATTTTTTATGGGCCAGATGGCGGGGAAACCCCATAGGAGTTAGATCTGGCTGTTATCCCTTTCGCAGCGCTGCTTAGTCATGCTTCGTCAACTCAGGTTTCAATAGACATAAAAAAGCCCGCTGTTCATTAACAGCGGGCTTTTGAGGTATATCCAGGTAACTAAAAACTTACTTTTTACCCCATTGGTTTTGATAGGCTCGTGGATCATCTTGACACTCTTGCAGAGCATCAATCAGCCATTGTCCGGTGGTTTCATTATCTCCGTAACCGGAATACATCGTGCCGCACCATAAAAAAGCAGGAACGTGGCTGGCGTCTTCACCAATGGCTGAGGCCATTGCCCGGTAAAGTTCCATGTTTTTTGGTGATTTAGATACTTCTTTGAATTCTACATTCAGCCATGAATGCTTCTTTTCCATATCTCTCATAAAAGGTACAGCCACGTCACAGTGTTGGCAGGTCTCTGACCAAAAGACGTACATGTGCATGTCATTGCTACCAGAGGCATTCTTTTCTGACCAAATGATCTTTCCCGCAGCCACAACAGTGCTAGATAACGCGAGTAAAACAAATAAAGAAACAATTTTAAATGATTTCATTAATCCAACCCTCCATAAGTAAAGCTTAGTCCCGAATTGAGGACATTAAGTTCCGCGATAATAGCTTTATTCATGGTTTCCAGCTAGTTCGACCCAGCTTTTCCATCATATAACTGTAAAGCTTTGTGTACTGCTTCACGAGAATCAGCAGCCAAAGCTTTTCTGGCGGTATTAGCAGCTTGTATCGGCTCAAGCACATTTACTTTCACAATCACTTTTTCATTTCCCAGAACCTGCCATAAATTAGCAATAAAACTCTGATCATCTATGAATGGCACATCATCATGCAAACTGCCATCTCTCGCCTCATAGCGCAGTGTAATAGGTATCACGGGGCGTTCAGTCTCGATAGCGGCAGCATACAGACGCGGGTGGAAATTTCTCAAATGCGTACCATCATTAGTGGTGCCTTCCGGAAAGAGCAGTACATTGACATTATTGTTGAGGGCATAAGTGAGATCGGCATTTGCCTGAGTCGCGGCACCTTGTTTTCCTCTCGCGATAAATAGGGTTCCATTTTTTGAGGCAATCCAGCCAATCAAGGGCCATTTTCTAACTTCTGCTTTTGAGAGGAACAACGAGGGAATAATTGAGCCAACAACCGGGATATCCAACCATGAAACGTGATTGGCAACCAGCAAGCCAGTATTGTCGTTTGGTAATTCGCCTTCTACCATCAGCTCCAAGCCAATAATACGGCACATATTCTTCATGAATAATTGTGCACGTGCGAAATAGACATGTTCCGGTATACCGTCTTTTACTTGATGTCTGAATAGCAGGGTTTTAAGCACGGCATGCAGTAGTAGCATTATCAGCCGCACAAAGCGCGTCACCCGCCGAAAAAATATTCTCATGGTTTGATTATCGTCAGCCCGAGCATTTGCCACGACTGCATTCCACCATGGTAATAATGAATGTATTCTACTGGATAGCCGGTACTGACAAAGGCTGAAATGACTTTTACCGCATTGTCAGACCATGGGCCGTTATCCCAGATGATTAACTTTTTTGCGAAAGTGAAGTCATACTTATCGGTTTTTTTATCACCTTCCATAAAGCCACGTTTTTCGAGAAAACGCGTTACACGACCTACATCGTATCGTTCATTTGCGTCAATCAAGGTAAGTAAGTTTTCGGTTTCTTCACTCGTGTTATTGGTGTCGAAACGATTAAAGGGAAGATTGATTGAGCCGGGAATAGTGCCTCGTTTAAACCAGTCAGCAGAGCGTGCATCGATCAGTAAGCCACTTTCATTAAGGTACTCATCCTCAAGAAATTTGAAGAGTTCAAGTTCACCAATTATTTTGATGCCCGCCACTGGCTCAATTGGGCTAATACAGGCTGGCGGGCAGGGGCGTGAGGTCATGGCGAAGGTGCCGCTAAGGATATGCTCCGGGTTTTGTTCACGTTGAATTGTGACCACTGAATTATTATAGATGATATCCAGCTTAGGCAGGTCTTGAGTCAGTTGTACCCGGGTCTCTGCCATCAGGCTGCTGCCGACCACTGCCAGTAGCATGATAAATAAATTTAAGGGAAATCTTAATGACATAGGCGCCACCGTTACGTCAATAGTAAAAGAACAGCGGTAGATATTATCAACAAATACAGACGATTAGGATGATTGAGTCATAAAAAAGCCCGGACTTGCCGGGCTTTGGTATCAGTCGTGGTAGCTTAACGCTTCGAGAACTGAGGAGCACGCCTGGCTTTACGAAAGCCGACTTTCTTGCGCTCAACTTCACGTGCATCACGAGTCAACAGACCTTTTTCTCTCAGGTCACCTCGCAAGCTTTCATTATATTTCAATAGTGCTCTTGAGATGCCGAGACGCAGAGCACCCGCCTGACCACTATTTCCACCACCGGTGACGGTAGCATCAATATCAAAATCACCGAGTGATTCGGTCACTTCCAGTGGCTGGCGCAAGATCATACGTGCGGTCTCACGACCAAAGTACTCATCCAGCGGACGATTATTAATCATGATTTTGCCAGTGCCTTTCGTCATGAACACGCGTGCAGCAGAAGATTTACGTCTGCCGGTTCCATAATATTGTTCTGTAGCCATATTATTAACCTAGATATCTAACGGTTGTGGTTGCTGAGACGCATGCTGATGTTCATTGCCTGCATATACTTTCAGTTTTCTGAACATGGCTCGACCCAGCGGGTTACGAGGCAGCATGCCTTTGACAGCTTTTTCGAGCACCCGACCAGGCGCCTTTTGTTGTAATTTTTCAAAGCTGATTGATTTAAGATTACCGATATAACCTGTGTGGTGATGGTAAATTTTATCTTTTGCTTTGTTACCAGTGACCTTCAATTTTTCGGCATTGATAACGACGATATAATCGCCAGTATCAACATGCGGGGTGTATTCCGGTTTATGTTTACCGCGAAGACGACGTGCGATTTCGGTCGAAAGTCGACCAAGCGTTTTGTCGGTAGCGTCAACCAAGTACCAGTCGCGCTTTACTTCAGCGGGTTTGGCGCTGAATGTCTTCATGAGCGTTGCTCCAAGTGTCTGTATCTGCAGGGTTAATCTAGTTACATCTAACCCCATAAAGGCGCGCTAATTTACCGGATTAAACCGGTTAAAGCAAGGAAATACAGGCTTTTGAGCGCTCTCTGGAGGCTTAAAAACGAGCGATTTCATTCACTCAAAGATATTAGATGAATGTATTACAGGCTGAATTATAAAAAAACTAATAAAAACATAGGTTTAAGTAAATTTTCATCAGTCTCTTATCAGCCCTTCCAGGTACTTGTTGATTGTGGTTAATAATGTTTTCAGCCTATTGTCTTGCCAGTTCTCATCACCTAGGCTTGTGCTCACTAAAATATGAGCCATTTTTGGAGGCAATATGGAAAAGATGGATGCACAATTATTGTTAGAAGAGTTAATAGCCAAAGGCAAGGCCCTGGCTGAAAAAGGCACTGATCTGGCAGAGGAAAAGCTGGATTTACCCGAACCTGGCCCTGCTCGCGATGCCATGCTCAGCAAACTGAGTAAGGGTGCTGCAGTTGCTGGTGTGTTAGCCATTATGCTTGGTACTCGTGGTGGCAGAGCGATCACAGGTGGTGTGCTCAAGCTGGGTAGTTTGGCAGCAGTGAGTGGGCTTGCTTATAACGCCTTTCAAAACTGGAAATCGAATAATCCAAACTTTGTTGGCCGTGAAGATAAGCCGGTTGCAGAATTGAGTGGAGAAGAAGCTCAGACTCGTGGCAAATTATTGCTGCGTTCAATGATTTCAGCCGCTAATACTGACGGTCACATCGGGATAGAAGAGCAACAGAAGATTCACGACCTGGCAGACAAACTGGGGCTGGATGATGATGTGATTAATGCGATCAACATGGAGTTATTAAGTGCCGAGACCATAGCGGTCGACGTCCAGTCTATGCAGGTTGCTTCGGAAGTGTATTTGTCATCATTAGTTGTCTTGGACAAGTCCGTAGAAGAGGACAGAGAATATCTGGAAAGGCTTGCCCAGTTACTGGAACTACCCGCAGATTTGGTTGCCTCAATTGAAAATCAGGCTTTAACCTTGTCCGCGTAAAACTGGCAGGCAATAAAAAAGGGGCAGTGTTGTTCAACGCTGCCCCTGATTCGTTTTTAAAGGGCTTACTTTAAAATTTTACTGGCCATGCTGGCTAATCCGCCAATGCCACCAAGGCTGTCGAGTAAGTTGCCTTCAGGACTCGCCTGGTCAACCATACCCGGTATAGCTTCTTGCAGACCAGAAACAGCAGTCTCTTCATCCGTGCCCATCTCGGCAGCGAACGCAGCAATTTTTTCACTACCAAATATGTTTTTTAGTTGATCGAGTGACGGTTTTTCATTGTCACCTTTGCCGAGCCATGAAGCGGCTAATTCGGTGATATCACCACCCGTTTCATTGCCTTGCATTTTTGAAAGCAGACCGCCGAGGTCTGGAGTAGCAGACTCGCCAGAGCCACCACCGAGAAGACCGGAAAGTGCCGAGACAGCATTACCTGCATTGCCACCAACCATTTTACGCATCAGCATTTGTGTGCCGATTTTCATTAAATCCATCATTAAGCTCCATTCATGTAAAGGCGGAAGATTCCGCGTCTCAAAATAATAAGGGGTGGTACCCCGAATACAAGCTAGAATCGCTAAATCTGTGTGATATTGACGACTTTCATACAGTTGTTTTCAATCGAAAATTGAATATCGAGGTTATACAGCCGCATCCCGTAATTTTGTTTCTGCGGATCTTCCTTGCTATAAGCCGGGCGTGGATCTTGAGAGAGAATATTGATAAGTTGTGATTTCAGATTTGCAGCCTGCTCATGTTGCCAGTTATCAATAAATTCAAGACTTCGCGAAGAAAATTCTACTTCATAGACATTATTCTCAGGCGCTGGCGCGTAACCATTACTGGCTTCATTAATCGCATCGGAATACGGTAAATAGGGCTTGATATCAACAATCGGTGTTTGATCCAGTAAATCATGTGAGCTGATGTGTAAGAGCAACTGCTCTTGTTTGATCTCGATGCGCTCGAGTTTAACCACGGAGAGACCCAGCGGGTTAGGGCGATGGGTTGAACGACTGGCGAACACGCCAACTTTTTTTTTGCCACCCAGACGTGGAGGGCGAACCATGGATTGCCACTTGTTCGACTCGATTCCGTGAAAGATGAAGTTTACCCACAGGTGTGAGAAAGTTTCTATCGAGCGGAATGCCTCTTCGCGATTATAGGGTGCATGAATTTCAATGGTCCCGGGAATTCCGGGTGCCAGTCCAGGTTGACGAGGGATACCAAATTTCTGTTTATAGGGTGTGTGCGCAATACCAATAACATTGATCTTAATAGTGTCACTCATTTTTATAACTTACCGGATGATTTGATATCCAGATAGGCATTAACCAAACTCACTGACAAATTTTCCGGTGTGGTATCAATACAGACCACACCGCGCGCCCTTAACTTATTAATCGCATTGTTGCGGTATTCGATGAATTCGTGGGTCGCTGACAGCCGCACGGCATCATTGAGCTTGTTAACAGGTGCATCCAAAACTGTATCCAGAACTTTTTCCTGCATGCTGACCAACAACACCAGATGTTGTTTGCTCATTAAGCGAACGGCGGGAAGGATGTCATCACTGTCGCTATCACGAATATTAGTGATCATCACGACCAGTGATCGTTTGCGTTGACGCATAATGAGGTCGCGAGCGACTTGGGAATAATCGGGTGAGTCGCGCGTTGCACGTAAATCATAAATCGATACAAGAATCCTTTTGACCAGCGCCACACCTTTAACCGGTGCCAGCCAGCGGTTATTGCCTCCGAAGGTGCCCAAACCCACAGCATCACCTTGACGTAGCGCTACATAGGAAAGCAACAAGGTTGCGTTCAAGCTTTGATCAAAATGCGAGACATCATCGTCTTTGGTGCGCATTCGATAGCCGCAGTCCAATAGCATGACGATTTGTTGATCGCGCTCGTCCTGATATTCTTTTGAGATGGGTTTGCGCATGCGGCTGGTGGCTTTCCAATCAATCTGTCGTAAAGAGTCTCCCTTGCGGTAATCCCTTAGCTGATGGAAATCCTGGCCTTCGCCACGTCGGCGTTTTTTTAGAATACCCATCTGACTGAGTCGATTATCAAGAGCGAGCAAGGAAAATTTTGAAACGGCGGCAAAATTTGGATGCACCCGACAGGTTTCTTCATTTTCCACCTTGATCAGGCGATGCCATAAGCCCAAAGGTGACTTCAACTTGATTTGGGTTAAAGGAAAGCTGGCATCACCGCGCTCTACTGCTTGAATCTCATAGCGATACAGGGCATCAGTCCCGGCACCCAGGTTTATGGTTTGTGGTTGACCACGACTTAAAATCTGACTGGGATGGTGGTCGTGAATATCAAAGGTAAAGTTACCCTCTCCGAGGTTGGTGATTTTTAATGCCAGTGACTGCCATACTCCCAGTGGCAGTGATTGTGGTAGTTCTCTTTCAATACTTATATCGGGGTTTTTAAAGACCAGCAAAGCATCTACCACCAACAGCAACAGGAATACTCCAGCCATGATCCACCAGGCTTGCTCAGCACCTTTAACGCTGGCAAGCAATGCCATCACCACGAAGATGCAGGCGGCTTGATAGAAACGACTGGTTGCGATCATAGTCGGGGTGTTTCTACCTGATTGACCAGATTGGCCAATATCTGATCAGAAGTATGTCCTTCCATTTCAAGTTCCGGCGAGACCTCTATTCGGTGTCGTAAAGCCGGCAGTGATATGTTTTTTACGTCATCCGGAGTGACATAGTCTCTACCGGCCAGCAGCGCAGCAGCGCGTGCACATCTCACCAGTGCGATGCTGCCACGTGGTCCGGCACCAATGCTGATACCTTGCCAGCTGCGGGTCGCTCTCACCAAACGTACGCAATATTCAATGATGGCTTGATCTACTTTAATTCTGGCGCAATATTGTTGTAATTTTTGTATCGTCTCGCCATTAACAATTTTTGATACGGCATCAACACTGAGCGCATCACCTATGCGTTCTCCTGTGACGACTTTGACTAACAATTGTTCTTGCTCTTCCTCAGGGTAATCAATTAACACTTTCATCAAAAACCGGTCGAGCTGTGCTTCCGGCAAAGGGTAGGTACCTTCCTGTTCCAACGGGTTTTGGGTCGCGAGTGTCATGAACGGTTTGGGTACCGGGTGAGAGGTGCCTTCAATCGTCGCTTGATATTCTTGCATTACTTCGAGTAAAGCCGCCTGGGTTTTTGCCGGTGCCCGATTGATTTCGTCAGCCAGCAACAGGTTGGTAAATATTGGTCCTTTATGGGTATTGAACTTGTTGTTACTCATGTCATAAATCACATGACCGGTAACGTCAGCAGGCATTAAATCCGGTGTGAATTGAATTCTCGAAAAGTCACCTTCAAAGCATTTTGCCAATGCTTTGACCAACAGTGTTTTACCAAGCCCAGGCACACCTTCAAGTAAAATATGCCCACTGGCCAGTAAAGCGATTATAACTTCTCGAATAACCTGTTGTTGCCCGACAACGGCTTTTGATATTTCCTCAAGAATGGCATTTACAGCACGTGTCGCTTCTGGGTTGGTGGTATGATCAGTACCTGTTGCTGGAGTTTCATTCATATCGATTTCCTGATTGATTGTAATGTTCTGATGGCTGCATAAAATTCATTAGGCATCATCTGCGAGGGTTTGCTTAATACCAGTCTTGCGCCTGATTCGGTGAGCTTTAACTGGTCTAATAGTAATTCAGTTTTTTCTTGATACTCAAGCGTCGACCACTGCGGATAGAGGCGTGTGATCTTTTGTAATAGAGCACTTTGGGTGACGCTAAACAGTTTAGCAGGAGCGTATTTGCGTTGATGATTGCCAGCCGCATCCAGATGCTCAAGCAGCTGTCGTTGTTCTGGCTCCGGTTCGCGTACGATTGGGCCAAAGCGGAATAACGAGCCCCACAACCATACCAATAATATAGCTAAGCAGCTCACCACCACAGGTAGCGCGGAGTTCATTATCAAGCGCCACAAAGGAGGCATGTCCGTATCGTGTAACAGCCAGATTATATCTCCCTGACGGGAATGAATGCCTGCGACCAACCTGAGTAGCTGAGCATTCTGATGATCCTCGAGCTGATAGTTTTGAAAGGGTGTGAAGTCAGTCATTACTGAGATATTGCCGCTGCCAATGTTTCGAGATAGCCATTGAATACCATACTTGTCACTCGCGGTTTTATCGCCGGGCAAAGTGCCGACCAGTTGTTCAGCTGAGTAGATAAAGGTATTGGTTGGGTAGCCATCGATCACCAATTCACTCAAGTCGAGTTCTTCATCCGTATCCCATTCATCATTCTCTAGCTGGTCGAGTTCCTCTTCCTCATACTCGGAATAATAGGCATAGATTTCCAGTTCATCGAGAATAGGGTCGAGCGGCGCATCTTCCTTCGAGTCATCGACTTCCAGTATCGACTGAGGGGTCAGTAATAAATGTCCGCCGCGTTCCACCCATTCCAGCAACTGTTGTGAACGTTGTTCGCCCAGATTTTGGCGGTTACCAAAATACAAGAGTGTTGAGTTTTCATCGTAAACCTGATTGTGCAAGTCCAGCGTACTCAGGGTTCTGGCGTCATAACCCATGCGCCGCAAGAATTGCCTGGCAGCATAATAGGAGTTGGTTCTGGCTTCACCATCGTAGCCAGTACTGACTTCTGTTTCGACAATACGGAAGTTTTGTGACACCCAGTAGCCACAAACCAGTAGGACCAGGATGACTATCAAGGTGATGATTCGATTCGAGCTCATTGCTGCACCTTGAACTGCGGCCATTGATCACACAAACTAAGCACAAGGTCTTTGGTAGAGATGCTTTGACTATAAGCAGTTCTAATCCATTCGTTGGTCAATTGTCCCAGGTAGCTCTTGCGACTACTTTTGATTTCGTCGTTAGCCAGCGTCAGGATTTCATTTTCTGTATGTGCACTGGTAATGGCCAGTTTGTCATGGTTCACCAAAATGCTTAACACACCACGATAGAGTAAGCTCAGGGCACCGCGCAAATCATTGTTCTCTGCCAGTCGTCTGGCACTACTGGAGATATCCTCTGGTAAGGAATCAGGTCGCAAGTCCATACCAAACAAACTTTCAATCACGGCTCCTTCTTTTTTCTGTTGATCGCCGATGCCTAGCAAGTGTAGCCACTTGTCGCGCTGCAATATAGCCACAGCAATTAATATCACTATGATTAATATCAGTAAAATTTTAAAGGTTTGTGCCAGATAAACGATCAGGTCTGCAAAGCCTGAAAAGTCAAAGCCATCTTCATCATCATCAAAATCATTGTCACCAATATATTTAAGTCCCTTGCGCGTTTCTTTTTTCCCCATTTCTTCACGAGAGAATATATTTTCGACCACTGTACTTGAGTCGGTCACCGGCCTGAGGCTTTGGGCAATAGGCTCCTCAGGGTATTCATCGTCTTCTTCTGCATATGCTGGAGGTGTGTATAACAATGTCGAAAGTGAAATCAATAGCAGCAGGGTTGTAACTGAACCTTTGATCAACTGGGTAAGACGATTACTTAAATTACGAAAGCTCAGTTCTATATCCCAACCTTCGAGAATCGTACGGCGGTTTATATACAGCATAAAGCCTGCAGCCACATAGAAAGGCTCAATCACCAATATGCCCAGACCATACATGAGATTAACGATCAGGCTTTGTTGGAAGGTGTAGTCATTATTGAATATCACGCTCATAAAATCGGCCTGATGATTTTCGGGAATCATCAGATAGATAAAACCAATCAGGGTAATGCTCATGATCAGTTCAAATATCATGCAGGTAACGGTTAGCCAGGTAGCGTGACCGCTGGTGCGCAGCGAAAGTATGTTGCATCTTTTTTTTCGTTCACTACCTTGTAGTTTTTCAAGTAGTGTTACAGGCAGATAAAAGCTGCGTGCAAACGAAAAGCGATGATAGGTAAGGCTGCTGAATAATTGTGAGCGCAGGTTTTCAGGAATGGAGCGTAAGGTTTCTTCTGTGCCCGGTTTGTCATTGAACAAGGTGCGACTACAAATCGAAAGCAGTATTCGATCATAAACCGGCTTTAGCCACCAGATTATGAGCAGAGAAAACAAGGGCCAACGCTGCAAGCCAATGGTCGCTATAATCACTACCGCGGCTAAAAACAGCGCCCAGGGAAAGTATATGACGCGCCAGTTATGCTGGGTGAATTTGAATCCGAGGTCAATTGCCTCCCAGGCATCACGAGGCCTTATTTTGACGGTGATGTCTTCAAGTTTCATCGAGCACCTTACCGCGACCTACCAGGCAGAAGTAAGCGATCACCAAAACCCACAAAAATATTCCAACGGCATACTTAATGTTAACTGGAATAAATGTTCTGGGAGACCAGAACGCTTCGATAAAAGCAGCAATAAAAAACATCGCGGCTGCACCGTACATCATCACCAGCGCGATTTTTGCATGTTCTTTCAAGGCGCGTAAGCGGGATCGTTGTCCTGGTCGCAATAGTGCGGCGCTGAGTTTTAGGCCGGCTGCACCAGAGATGATGATAGCTATCAGCTCCATTGCGCTGTGTCCGGAGACGAAGCCCCAGAAGGTTTCAATATAACCTAGCTGGGTGAGGTGGCCGGCAACCGTGCCAATGGTCAGGCCGTTGAATAACAGGATCACGATGCTACCAATGCCAAACAACAGGCCGCTGGCAAAAGTCCTCAAGCCAATGCTGGTATTGTTCATGATATAAAAACCAAACATATATACGTCACTATCGGCTTCACGGTTTTCAGTCGCGCGAGCATGACTATCAGGTCGATACATTTGTTCCATCTGTGCGACATTGCCTGCATCCACAATGCTGTAGGTGAGATCCGGGTTGATCTGTATTGCAATTAGCGTTGCAATAAAGCTGCCCATAAATAGCACACTGGAAATGGTCATCAGTATCCATTCTTGACGTATCGTCTGGGGCAGTTTCACCAGTAACAGAGTAAAGAATTTTTCTTTCAGGTTGGTTTTCGGCCTGTAGAATTGCTGATGACCAGCGAGCACCAGATTGCCAATTTTATCCAGCAGGGGTTGGCTGTATTGTCTGCTTTTTGCTAATGCAAGATGCTGGCAGACCTGTCGATAGGTACTGGGAAAATCAAAATCTGCATACCAGTCAAGATTGTTGGTTTGAATACTGGCTTGACGGTCCTTCGCATTCAAGCCATTGAGTCTGAGCCATTCGCTCAATCGATGCCAAACCTCAGAATGTTGGGAAACAAACTGTTCCTGCCTCATGTGCGCCTGCCATTAATCCAGTTCGCAATGGCCAGCAGTTGCTGTCTCGGAGCCGTGGATTTATGTAGTAGCGGGCCGGTCAGGCTCGCCAGTTCATCGCTGCGTTCTGCACTTAAATTATCAAGGCGTTCTGCAAAGTTCAGTATTGCCCGTTGTTCTTCTGCATCCAAAGGATAAGCAGGGGCGACTGCAGAAGTCTCTGTTATCTCGGGTAAGATTACTTGACTCGGGTTATAGACCACCATAGTGCCCGCAACCAAATCTCCAAGTCGTTGAAAGCGATTGTTCAGCAGCATTGAAATAAAACCAAAGGCGTAAAATAACGGCAAGAAATCGACAGTACGTAACAAATTGCGGTTCATCGAAGCGGCCCAGCTTACCGGCGTGCCATCGATGTGAAGCACTCTGATATTCATGGCTTTTTTGCCGGGCGTCGATCCGTTAAACAACACTTCAAAAAAGACCGGGTAAAACCAGTAAAAGAAAAATAGTACAATAAAGTAGATGCCCATGCCGAAGCTACCGAGCAACGATGTAATCGTCCCAACGACTGACATCACACCAAAATAGATCAGGTTGTCGATCATCCATGCCTGTGCTCGAACGATAGGTCCAACTGGAGAAAGGCTGATGGCAATGCCTTCAGGGGTATCTATCTCTTGATTGGTATCGAGTTTCTGCATGCTGGATTGATTCAGGCGCTGTGTTTGACGCTCACCGGTGTAGAGTTATTCTGATCAACTCGAATAGCGGTTAGCTCGCCACCCCAGACACAGCCAGTATCCAATGCAATGAGATTGTCAT
>CALIRD010000168.1 GCA_938042355.1 uncultured Thiotrichales bacterium | reverse complement strand
CTTAAGCCCTGATCAAGGATCATGGTTTTTTCTACAATTCGATTTTGCGAATAACGAAAACAATCCGGCGATGGATGCACTTCGGAAAACTGACCAATATATTCCAGACTGGTAGCTGGTACATTTTCAAACTCAACCGTAACCGCATCACAGGCAAGCCCGAGCTTGCGCAACGCATCTTCATCCTCATAGGCTGACTGGATATGCTCGTCAGCCAGCTCCCCTGCCGGCGAGTCTGGGTCAGGCTCAAGCACAATCACTTTATGCCCCATCGCATGCGCCGATTCGGTAAACATCAGCCCGAGTTGACCGCCACCTATGACGCCTAAGGTATACACTTTGTCGTTCATCGAATATTACTGCGGCGGTAAGGAAGAGTTTTTTGCTTTGTCATGTTGCTCTTTACGAAAGCCGGATAATTTCTTTCTCAGCGACGCGTCTTCATTCGCCAACATACTGATCGCAAACAAGGCCGCATTGGTCGCACCTGCTTCACCAATAGCAAAGGTTGCCACCGGAACACCTTTTGGCATTTGCACAATAGATAATAGAGAGTCCTGACCTTTCAGATAACGCGAGGGTACTGGCACACCCAATACCGGAAGCGTCGTTTTTGCTGCCAACATGCCTGGTAAATGAGCGGCACCTCCAGCACCGGCAATAATACAACCGAGTCCTCGTTCAGAGGCGGATTCAGCATATTCAAACAGATAATCCGGTGTGCGATGAGCAGAGACTACTTTAGCCTCGTATTCGACCCCGAATGCTTCAAGCACTTCTACGGCTTTCTCCATTACAGGCCAATCGCTGTCACTCCCCATGACCACGCCGACACGCTGTTGCTGCATAACACTGTCCAATCGATCGGAAAGCGGCGTAGAATAACATATTATTCGAGTAAATATGGAACCTCTGGCACAACTAAGTTACGATGCCGGTAGCACATAGAACGTCTCTCAACACGAGCCAGAGTTAGCAGGAAAAAGACATTGAGCACTACCGAAATCACCTCGTTGGAAAAAATCTACAGCGGTAAAGTACGCGATATCTATGCCATCAACGATGATTTATTGCTGATGCTTGCCAGTGATCGTCTCTCTGCATTTGATGTCATACTTCCCACCCCGATTACCGGTAAAGGAGAGATCCTCACCACGGTTTCAAACTTCTGGTTCAATATGTTCGCCGATATACTTCCGAATCATCTCACCAAACATACTGCTGAAGAATTCGTTACCGACGCTGAAGAACTGGCTTACGCTCAACATCGCAGTGTTATCGTGAAACGTTTGAAACCCTTGCCGGTTGAAGCAATAGTCAGAGGCTACCTGATTGGCTCGGGCTGGAAGGACTATCAAAAAACAGGCGAAGTCTGTGGTGTGAGTCTTCCTGCTAACTTGCAGCTGGCTGATAAATTACCCGAGGTGATCTACACCCCTTCGACCAAAGCGGCAGTCGGTAACCATGACATCAATATTGACTATGACGAAACCGTCAATCTTGTGGGTACCGAACTCGCCGAGCAAATCAAACATGCCAGTATTACCATTTACACCCGCGCTGCTGAGCATGCCTTGGCGCGAGGTATTATCATTGCCGATACCAAATTTGAATTCGGTCTTGATGAAACAGGAACCTTGCATTTAATGGACGAGGTGCTGACGCCAG
This sequence comes from uncultured Thiotrichales bacterium, assembly GCA_938042355.1. Lineage (GTDB taxonomy): Bacteria > Pseudomonadota > Gammaproteobacteria > CAZUMV01 > CAZUMV01 > CALIRD01. The sequence continues at coordinate 1,519 of CALIRD010000168.1, read as the reverse complement.
ACTCATCCCGATTTTGGCCAGTAGATCGTTATCAACCAGGCAGCTCGCCGTTTTCATTCGACAAGCAATATATTCGGGATTATCTGGAAGACTTGAAATGGAACAAACAGCCTCCAGGCCCCGAAATACCCGCAGAAATCATAGAAAAAACCCGCGAAAACTATAATCGAGCTGTAGAATTACTCACGCAATAGCCGCTTAAGCTATTGTTTTATATATATTTAACATTTTCAGCTGTGACAGCATTTCACATGAAACTGTGGACTCGACCCTGATCTGTTGTATATTGACTCCTCTTACAACAACAATACAACATAGGAGTTAAAGATGGATATTGTAAGTTTACTAGCATCCCTAGTACCAGGAATTCTCGGCGGCAACATTGCTGGCGCCTTGATGAAGAAATACAGTCTGGGCTTATTGGGCAACAGCCTCTCAGGCGTGGTTGGTGGCGGACTGGGTGGCACACTCGGTGGATCAGCCATCGGCAGTGCGACTGGATCAGCTATGGTCGGTAATATCGCGGGTGGTGGTATTGGTGGTGCCGTAGTGATGGTCGTAGTTGGCCTGATCAAGAAGGCTTTAGCGAAAGCGTAAGTTCTTCCAAAGGAACCAAACCCGGTTATTCTCGTTCCGAGTAACCGGGTTTTTTTATGGCTGTCATTATTGTCATAGCGCGATGCTATGATTGGAAATATGGGACGCCATAAAAAACGCTTTGGACAACACTTTCTGCATGATCAGCATGTCTTGCAACAGATAACTGCAGCGATTAATCCACAAGCACATGAAACCATCATTGAAATAGGACCCGGCGCAGGCGCCTTGACCCGACATCTGCTACCCAATTTAAATCAACTCACTGTGATAGAGCTTGATCGGGATCTTGTTCCTGGCCTTAACAAATTAGCTGCAAGCTCCGACTGCGAGCTAGCTATTATCAACCAGGATGTCCTCGAGGTGGATTTCAAAACATTGGTACCAGCTACAAATAGCTTGTTAAGGATTGTGGGCAACCTGCCCTACAACATTTCAACCCCGGTTATTTTTAAATGCCTCGAATCCAGTGACATTATTCAAGAGATGATTTTTTTATTGCAAAAAGAAGTGGTTGACCGCCTGACCGCTGCTCCGGGTAATAAAAGCTACGGTCGATTGTCGGTCATGACCCAATATCATTGTCAAACCGAATATCTACTCGATGTAAGCCCCGAAGCATTTACACCGCCACCGCGAGTAGATTCGGCTTTAGTAAAATTAAAACCTCATGACACCCCCCTTGATCTGCTAGAGCACAAAACCTTACAGACCGTCGTTAGAAACGCCTTTTCACAACGACGCAAAACCATTACCAACAGTTTAAAGACCTTGATCTCAATTTCGGAGATTGAAGCACTTAAAATCAACCCTAAACTCCGGCCTGAACAATTATCGGTTGAACAATTTGTTGATCTCAGTAACCATGTAAGTACAACAAAAAACGTGGATTAACCCGACCATGTCATCTGACCCGGCGAAT
>CALIRD010000167.1 GCA_938042355.1 uncultured Thiotrichales bacterium | reverse complement strand
GTAAACAGCGGTTAGATGGGAGTTATAACCGGGATTGTTTGTCGTATGGTCTGCTGTCAATCCTTTGACGGAGAAAAGGCGCCTCTGTTACAGAGGCGCACATCCATTTTAAAACTTACTCTTTATCCAATTTACCTTTTAATGACAGCGTGAAGTTTGCACCCATATATTTGAAGTGCGGTACTACACTCAATGAAACTGAATACCAGCCTGGATCGCCGTCAACATCAGAAACTTCAATATTGGCTGATTTGAGTGGGCGACGACTTCTAACTGAAGCAGGTGGATTTTCCTGATCTGAAATGTACTGACGTAACCAGTTATTCAGTTCTGTTTGAATATCGGCCTTGTTTTTCCAGGCACCAATTTGCTCGCGTTGCAAAACCTTAACGTAATGCGCCAGACGAGAAATGATAAACAGATATGGCAGTTGAGTGCCTAATCGATAATTGGTTTCAGCTTCTTTGCCTTCCGGTGTATTACCAAACGTTTTCGCTTTTTGAGCTGAGTTAGCTGAGAAGAATGCGGCATTGTCACTACCCTTACGCATAGTCAGTGCCATAAAGCCTTCTTCAGCCAATTCAAATTCACGTCGATCGGAAATCAAAGCTTCGGTTGGTATTTTGGTTTGGATCTCACCCATAGACTCAAAGTGATGTAATGGAAGATCTTCAACCGCGCCACCGCTTTGTGGGCCGATAATATTCGGACACCAACGATACTGAGCAAAGCTGTCCGTTAAACGGGTAGCGAAGGCAAATGCGGTGTTACCCCAGAGGTAGTCCTCGTGTGAACCATCGACATTTTCTTCGTAGTTAAAGCTTTTGACCGGGTTAGACTCTTCTCCATAAGGCGTTCTCAAAAGAAAACGAGGAGCAGTAAGAGCAACATAACGCGAGTCTTCTGTTTCACGAAATGAACGCCATTTAGCATGCTTGGGGCCTTCGAAGATTGCTTTAACATCTTTCAGATCAGGCAATTCTTCAAACGACTCAATACCGAACATCTCTGGTGAAGACCCGGAGATGAACGGCGTATGTGCCATAGTCGAGACAGAAGATATATTCTGTAGCAGTTTAATATCCTGGGCACCCGGACCAAACTGGTAGTTACCAATCATAGCGGCTACCGGCTTACCACCGAACTGTCCGTATTCAGCTGTATAGATGTGCTTGTACAGGCCAGACTGTGTGATATCAGGGTTATCCATAAAGTCATCTGTCAGGTTATCTTTGGAGATATCCAATACAGAGATTTCAATATTTTCACGGAAGTTGGTGCGATCGACCAATAACTTCAATCCACGCCATGATGATTCAACCTTTTTGAAATCTTCATTGTGTAGCACTTCATCAAGTTGTTTGCTAATGCGACCATCGATATCGGCAATGACTTTATCGACCAGTGCTTTTTCAACACGTTGATCACGACCTTGATTTTTAAGAATTTCACTAACAAAAATCTCGACGCCTTTTTTTGCAACGTCATAGGTCTCGTCATCCGGCTTGATCTTGGTTTCAGACATGATCTGATCAAGCAATGATCCTTCTACTTCAGCGCCTGCCTGGGCTTCTTCTTGTTTCTCAGCCATCAGAACATACTCCTTAGGTTTAACTTATTCATTTATTCATCCGCCTCAAGCTCGTCCAGCAGCTTTTTTCTAGCGTCTTCATCTGTAACAATGGATTGCAGTAATTTTCTAAAAGCAGGCACGTTCCCCATTGGTCCCTTCAATGTTGTCAATGCTTCTCTTAATTCCAGTAATGCATTCACTTCAGGTACCTGACGCGCAATGCTCTCTGGTTCAAAATCTTTCATGCCACCGATAGACAGCTCGACAGGAATTTCCTCGTCAGCTTCTTCGCTCAGTGCATTGTTGACGGTGAAGTTCAGATTAATATTTTGTGCTGATAAAACTTCATCGAAGTTATTCTTATCAACAGACAAAACATCACGATCTTCAATAGCCGTATCGTCTTCTTTATTGGTAAAGTCTCCCATCACCATTAGTTTCAACGGTAGTTCAAGCTCTTCCTGACCGTCTCCGGTAGCGGGCTTGTAGACAATGTTGATTCTCTCTTTAGGTGCTACTGAACCTTCTTTAGCCATTTCTAACCTCTTATGAAGTATGCGAACCACATAGTTATTAGTTGTTGTGGTGCGACTAGTTTGTCATTACGTTTTATCAACCGGCACCTACCATTCAGGTGTGCGGTTAATTACACAGCGGATCATAGCTTTGAAAAAAAAGTTAACAGTAGAACCAGTCCACATAAACGTCACAAAGCTACCACGGGGTGCTTTCTGACAGCCTTTTCTCTAAAAACTGTGACTAAATACCATAGCGATTAGCATCAGCACAGGCTGTAATACCGGCCACATACGATTTAAATATAAGCGTGCTAACAATAAATGAATGCTCCTGAGCCCATTGTCGAACAAACAATTCTTGATACAGATCTGCTTCTAACTCCCATTAAAGGAGACAATCCCGCGGGCGAAGCCTGTAACTATGAAGATGAATATGAGGCGATAGAACTTGAGGTTTCGAAGTTAAGTGCAATAGATCTTGTGGAGGTAAATTGGGAGCTGGTCGCGGATAATTGCCAGAAATTACTGCAGGAAAAAACCAAAGACTTACAACTTGGCTGTTATTTGGCAGTAAGTTTATTTCAGGTTCAAGGTTATGCCGGTCTTAATGAAGGCGTGCAGTTAGTTGATCAGTTACAAAATAGTTTCTGGCACGATCTCTATCCTCCGCTCAAGCGCATGCGTGGTCGCGCTGCTGCCATTAACTGGTTAAACACGCAGTTGGTGAAGATGTTGCAAGAAAAACCGCCGGGTAAAAATGATGCCGGGCAACTGGAAGAAATGTATCTCACACTGGAATCCATTAATCAGTTTTCTGCTGAGTACATAGATCAAAATACACCTAATCTTTCCGAGCTGTTGCGGCTGTTGAATGGCTATCGATCACAAGTTGAAAGCTCGCCTGAAGCTCCAGATGTACAAGAAAATGAGAGTGGTCAATCGGTCGAGCAGGCTTCAAATACTACAACGAAGACAGTAAATGGTGATGTTCCAAATGTGACCAGTGCGCCTGCCATTGAAGTGCCGTCAGTAACAGATAGTTCTGACTTAAGTAAAGTGCAACAAAGTGCGCGTAAATCATTGAAAATACTAGCAGAATCAGGAAGGTCAGCACGCTTGAATGATGCCCAGCATTTTTATCTTAATCGAGTTGCAGTGTGGTTACCCGTGACTGAATTGCCATTGAATACAGATGGAAAGACCCAGCTTCAGCCACCCAGTGAACAAGCGATATCTGGATTAAAAACACAGCTGGAAAATGGCGAGAATGAGCAGGTTATACTCGCGGTTGAAGAGATGCTTGCCAGCTCACCTTTCTGGTTTGAGGGTAATAAAATCAGCGCTCAAGCGATGGACGATCTGGGTAAAATATTCGTTAACGCACGGGCTACTGTGATCAGTTCTACACACGCATTTTTGCAGAGGTTTCCTGGTCTTTCTGGTTTGACATTTGCAGATGGCAGTGCATTTGTCAGTGATAATTTCAAGCAGTGGATGGAGAGCGAAACGGGCGTGAGTCATGACTTAGGCCATAGCCCATCTATGACGCCTGGAGAATTGATCCCACCTGAAATTGTGGCTGAAGTACGCACACTTAGCGGCAAATCAAAATTGGCAGAAGCGTTACAACTACTGGATCAAGAGCTTAATCAGGCATCCAGCGGCAAGCAAAAATTCAGTTTGCGTATCTTGCAAGCTGAGCTATGCAGCAGCAGCGAACGTTATGATATGGCAACACCAATTCTAGAGTTACTAGATAGCGAGCAACAAAAAAGAGAGATGTCATCGTGGGAGCCTGCTTTATCAATTCAAGTCCTGCAATCATTACTCAATTGCTATACCAAACTTCTCAAGAAAAAATCTCCCAATAGCAGCGATTTACAAAGCAAGGCCGATTTGGTTTTCGATCGTCTTTGTCAACTACAACCCACCGCTGCCTTCAAATACAAGCTCTAGGCAATAAAAAACCTGTATAGCTAACACTTTAGGAAATTTCAGGTCGAGTGAATCACACTTTACCCTGCTGCCAATTGTGATGGTCTCTCACCAAGATAAAATCGTCCAGTTGGAAACCAAATTCCGGATAAACAGGGATATCCAGTCTAGAACATGAACTTGATTCTCACAGTGACATCGTACAAAGGCTCAGCACCGGCCTATCCTCTATCGCATCAAGTTGATCGCGGTGCGATGACACTTGGACGACTGGAAAGTAATGACTGGGTTTTAGCTGACGATGAAAAATATCTTTCATCGAAACATGCCCAAATCAATAAAACCCGAGATGGATTTCAACTGAAAGACCTCAGTTCCAATGGTGTATTTATAAATAATACCAACAGACCTCTAGGCAAAGGCAACCAGACGCTGCTTAAAAACAATGATGTTATCTATATCGGCGAATATGTTATCAGAGTCTTAATCCAGGATGGGGCGCTAATTACCACCCCGCCACTACCCGTCACCAATCGAAACACAGCTGTTGATAACACCGATCCGTTTGCAGATCTGGGCAGCAGTCCGATTAAGGATATCGGCAATCGGGAAGACGAAGGGTTAACGGAGTGGGAAAAGTCGTTACACAGTGAGCGACCCACTATGGAAATTATTGTTGATAAAAACAAGTCCAGTCAGGTAACACCCGCTGAGATCGCGGAAGATAATTCTGCTGAGTTGCATGATGCTTTCATAAAGCCTCGGGCAAGTGCTCCCATTCCCGATATCGATGAAAAAGCTTCTGGTAATGAGTTACCGGAAGACTGGTTCAAAAGTGATAGTGCTCCAGGGGCAGAAACCCCGGCAAACCCAACTCGTCAAGATATGGCAAAACCTGATCCAGAATTAATTAATCTGGCTGATGATGTAAGCCCGACTGAACAAATAGAAATGCCGGCTATACCTATACCGACACCAGCACCACCATCTTCCAAAATAGTTGTGGAAAAAGTACCAACAGAAACCATCAAAATGGAAGCCACGCCAGACGAAGAGTCTATGCCGCGTGATTATGAGTTAGCGATGAAAATGTTTCTTAAAAGCGCTGGTGTTGACGACAGCATTAACGCAGAAGATATTGGCCCAGAAACCTTTGCTCTGGTTGGTCAATTATTCAAGGCATCAATCGATGGTATTCGCGAAATAATTCTGGCACGTAGCAAGCTTAAAAATGAAATGCGACTGGACGTAACGACTATACGCTCCTCCGGAAATAACCCGATAAAGTTTTCATTAAGTACCGAAGATGCGATCACACGTTTGCTGGCATCTCAGAAACAGGGCTTTATGCACCCGGCGACTGCTGTCGAAGAAGTAGTTGATGATCTCAAGGCGCATCAGATAGCCATGCTGGCAGGCATGCAGACTGCACTACGTTCTATTCTGGAGAAATTTGAACCAGGATTGCTGGAGCAGCGACTACAAAAGCAAAATCCGCTCAGTGCAAAAGTGCCCTTACAAAAACAAGCCAAGCTCTGGAAGTTGTTTGATGAGCTTTACCATGACATTCAAGTAGAAGCTACAGAGGATTTTAATCATTTGTTTGGACAGGCATTTGGAAAAGCCTATGAAAAACAAATCTGGAAGTTGAAAACTGAAAAGTCTAATACGGGTAAAAAAGGTGCTTCATGAATAGAAAGCTGACAATAACCCTACTATGTTTTGCAATGGTATTGAGCGCAGGTTGCTTGAAAAAGAAAACAGAAGAGATAGTTACTGCAATCAGTGTTGATATATTGGCCACCAGTAATCTCAATCCCGACGTTAACTCACGGCCCTCACCTGTCGTGGTCAGATTATATCAATTGAAAACGCCCGGTAAGTTTGAGGCGGCGGATTTCAACAGCCTCTATAACAATGATGCCGCTACTTTGGGTAGTGACCTGGTGAAGCGTGAAGAATATATTTTACGTCCTGGTGAGTTACAACAATATAAAAATGAGCCCAGTGATGATGCCAGGTATCTGGGCGTTGTCGCTGCTTTTAGAAACATAGATTCAGCTGGCTGGAAAAGTCAGATCATTATCCCTCAGGGGCAACGCTCGGAAATAAAAGTTTTACTGGAATCATTAAATGTTGCCATCATTAAACAATAACGGACACTCCCATGTCAGATAGAAACAAAGTACTGTGGTCTGAGGGCATGTTTTTGCGCCCGCAACATTTCCAGCAGCAGGAGCGCAGTCTGCTGCATCATATTGATCAAAAAACAACGGCTACGCAGCCCTACTCCTGGGGTGTACTTGAGCTGGAGATTGATCAAGACTTGTTGGCAATAGGTAAATTTGGACTGAAAAAAGCTACGGGTATTTTTCCGGATGGATCACCATTCAATCTTCCAGATGATTCTCCATTGCCTCCAGTGATTGATATAGAAAGTGATTGCCGCGATCAAATTACTTACCTGTCCCTGCCGGTTAGTCGTCATGCAGAAAGACAAATCAACGATGCTGATGACGAGCTAAAAAAGACCGTTAGATACGATAGTCACAGTACTGAAGTTAAAGACATACATTCTCCACATGAAAGCGAATCAGTAGAGGTTGAAACAGTTGTACTGAATTGCACCATAAGACTTTCAAGTCAGGAGCTGGAAGCCTATACGCTGGTTCCGATTGCACGTATTCTCGAGTTGCAGACGGACAAAATGGTCTTACTGGACCAGCAGTATATTGCTTCGACATTAGCCTGTAGTTCCTCATCAGTCATCTCAGACTATTGTCTGGAAATTAATGGTCTGCTACAGCAGCGAGGCAATGCATTAGCCAGTCGCTTGAGTACCAATAGTGCCGGGGGCGTAGGTGAAGTCATTGACTTTTTGTTCTTGCAAGTGATTAATCGTAACGAACCATTATTCAAGCACCTCTCAACACTTAGAAACTTGCATCCCCTGGAGCTGTACCAGCATATGATTGCAGTAGCCGGAGAATTATCCACGATTGCCAAACAGGATCATCGTCCGGATGAAATGCCTCCCTACCAACATGAAAACCTGGCAAATTGTTTCGCACCGATTATGGAAAACCTGCGTACCGCACTCAATTGGGTGCCGGACTTGCGCGCTGTCTCATTACCACTTGAGCAACATAAATACGGTATACAAACTTCTACGGTACATGACAAAACCTTGTTACAAAATGCTGAATTTGTCATAGCGGTCAACGCGAGTATTCCAGAAGAAGACTTACGTAGTAATTTTCCAAAGCAAACGACTATTGCAACGGTTGAAACATTGCGTGATCTGGTAATGACACATACACCGGGTATTACTCTGCAGGCTATGCCTGTCGCTCCCAGACAAATTCCCTTTCATTCCGGTTTCAGTTATTTCAAGTTGGATAAAAATAACAAAATCTGGAAAGAGCTGGAACAGGCAGGGTCTATCGCTATACATTTTTCCGGTAACTACCCTTCCCTTGAACTTGAGCTTTGGGCAATTCGAGGTTAACGGGTAGCGGCATGGATTATAATGATGATAGAACGGTAATCAGACCGATGCCCGGCGGACGGAATACCGCCAGTCAGGCGCCTATTTCCAGTCATCCAGATAACCATGCAAATCCGGCTGTCATTACTCAAGCGTTGAGTAATTCAGGCATTGATAACCCACTCGAAAATGCTGCCAGCTCTCTCATGGCTTTGTTATCACGCTTGCAACTGGCTGACCCTATTTCTGATCCAGATACATTAAAACAAAATATCTCACACGAGATCAGACGTTTTCAAGAGCGGGCACAAACTCAGGGTGTAGAGAGAGAAACGGTTTATACCGCACGCTATGTGTTGTGTACTGTGTTGGATGAAGCTGTACTTAACACACCATGGGGACAAGAAAGTCACTGGGCACAAAGCAGCCTTCTGAGTAGTTTTCATAAAGAGGTTTCCGGCGGTGAAAAATTCTTTCATTTGCTGAAGTCGTTGGCGAATGAGCCGTCAAAAAATAAACACATACTTGAGCTCATGTACATCTGTCTGGCGATGGGTTTTGAAGGACGCTATCGTATCGTTGATGGTGGACAGGACAAGCTGAATAGAATACGACAATGGTTGTATCAAATACTCCAAACCCAGTCGGGCAGTGTCGAGCAGACTTTATCACCTCATGTTGATGCGGTATCCGATAAACGTAATGCGTTACTGAGATACATTCCTCTATGGGTAATCGGTGCCTTACTTGCCGCTTTGCTAGGGACCTTGTTTACGACCTTACTTATTAAGTTGAATACGCAATCAGATGTAGTGTTTAAAGAGTTAAGTATGGTTGATGTTGAAACCATGCAAAGAAAAACACCGGAACCTGAGCCGGTTGCAGAGCCGATTAAAATACCTCCAAAACCAGTCCTCACTTTGCGTGGTTTATTAGCTGAGGAGATCAATGCAGGCTTATTGACGGTTAGCGAGAATGAAAAAGTCAGTACCGTTACCATTCAGGGTGATGGTTTGTTTGGTTCAGGTGTTGCCAGCCTGCAGTCAGGCTTGAATACATTGATAGATCGAATCGCAATATCAATGAACCAGATACCAGGTTCAATCCTGGTTACCGGTCACAGTGATAATGTACCTATTCGCAGTGCCCGCTTCCCGTCCAACTGGCATTTGTCCCGTGCCCGAGCCGATACAGTCGCACAGTTGATGCGTAATAATCTGGATAATAACAAGCGTATTAATATTGAAGGTAAAGCAGATCTGGCGCCGTTAATGCCGAACACGACCAGAGAAGGACGAGCTAAAAACCGGCGCGTAGAAATACATCTGCGCAGAGTAAGCAACTGATGCGCGCATTAAAAAAACTAGCAGCATTTTTAAGCCAGGGATGGGTGTTGTCAATACTCTTCTTTATCGCCATTAGCTTGTTGATCTGGTTTATCGGTCCTCTGTTTGCTTTTGCAGGCCGTGTTCCTCTACTGAGTGTTAATAATCGCGTTATCGCCATTCTGATCTTTGCCATTTTCTGTATTTTCAAATTACTTTTCACACACTGGCGTAATAAAAAACGTGATGCACTGATTATGGCTTCGATGGTTGAAGACACTGGGCCCAGTATTGAAGATCAGGCTACCGAAGAAGAATTAAAGCATTTAAAAACCCGGCTCGAAAAATCACTCGGCATTTTAAAAAATGCCAAGCTGGGCAAGAAAAGTGGAAGACGATTCTTGTACCAACTGCCTTGGTACATTCTGATTGGTCCACCTGGTGCCGGTAAAACCACTCTGCTCCAGAATTCCAGTCTCAAGTTCCCACTGAGTGATGCTAACGGTAAAGAAGCAATCAAAGGTGTTGGTGGTACGCGTAACTGTGACTGGTGGTTTGCAGAAGACGCAGTGCTTCTGGATACCGCAGGTCGTTACACTACTCAGGACAGTAACCGGGAAGTTGATAGCCGATCCTGGCTTGGCTTTCTTGATTTATTAAAAACGCATCGTAAACGGCGTCCACTCAATGGTGTGATTGTCTCGGTCAGCCTGAATGAGTTGATGCAAATGAGTAGTGCCGAATATCTTGAGCATGCTGCCAACATCAGAAATCGTCTGCATGAGCTGCAGGAACGACTGGGTATTCGTTTTCCGGTTTACATGGTATTCACCAAGGCCGACCTGATTTCCGGGTTTATGGAATATTTTGATGACTTGAACGCTGAACACCGAAGTCAGATTTGGGGGATGACGTTTGATTATGATGAAAACCCTGAACAGAACGCGATTGATACCTTTGAGCATGAGTTTGAGTTGCTGACAGGCCGGCTTGATGACCTATTGATACAAAAGCTCGAACGTGAAAGAAATGCTGAACGAAGAAAAGCAATTTATGGTTTTCCAACGCAATTTGCTGCTCTGCAGCAGCCCTTGAGTGAGTTTCTTAACGAAGTGTTCCAGGCAAGTCGTTATCAACATGCCACCATGATCAGAGGTGTGTACCTCACCAGCGCTACGCAAGAAGGTTCACCGATCGATCGTATGATGGGTGCATTAGCACAGCAGTATCAAGTTGCCACGCAAAAGCTGAGTGGATTAAGTGGCAGTGGCAAGAGTTTCTTTATTAACAAGTTGCTCAACAATGTTATTTTCCAGGAGTCCGAACTAGCTGGCACCAATATAAAACTTGAGCGTAAACGAAACTGGCTACAAGGCATAGCGCTCACAGCTTTACTGGGTTTGAGTTTGTTATTCTCGCTCGGTTGGTTATACAGCTACAATAAAAACGCAAAGTATGTTGAAGGCGTTAGCACTGCAACTGAAATGTTGACCATTTCTTCTTCAGGGCTGGCCAATAGTAATGATGATGTATTGGCCACCTTGCCGACGCTAAATATTGCTCGTAATGTACCTGGCGGTGTTGAAATTGCCCGCCCGGGAGGCCTGCAGCTAGGGCTTGATCAGTCAGACAAGCTCGGAGACATTGCCAGCTCAAAATACACCACCCTGTTAGATAAAGCCTTCTTGCCCAGAGTTATGGCTCGTGTTGAGGTCTTGCTACAGAATAATCTGGATAATCCGGACTACCTATTTGAAACACTAAAAGTGTATCTGATGCTCGCAGATCAGGAGCACTATGATGCCGAAACTGTCAGAGCCTGGATTGGCCTGGATTGGGATAACAATCTACCCATAGACACTACGCTCGATGACAGAGAGGCGTTAGTGGAACACTTGAACGCATTAACCGAAGAACAGCCCGATACTTCTGAGTATCCTCTACGCAAGCAATTAATTACCCGAGCGAGAAATGCTTTGGCGACGGTACCACTGTCCTCTCGAGTCTATGCGAGACTTAAGTTGGATCAGTCATCTTCAGATATTGAAGACTTCAGAATCAGTAACGCTGCGGGTCGCGATGCTCCATTGGTATTCATTCGCAAAAGCGGTGAACCGTTAAATCGTGGAGTTGCCGGTTTTTATACCTACCGCGGTTATCAGGATTACTTCTTGCCACAGAACGATCTGATTTCTAAACGAATCGCTCAGGAAAGCTGGGTGCTCGGTGAAGATTATCAATTGATGGCTGATGGCGATGATCTGGAGCTGCTAAAAGAAGATGTATTAAAGCTCTATCTGGAAGAATTTGCGCGGGAATGGGAAACCTTGATTGCTGATATTGGTATCGTTTCATTTGCCAATCTTGATCAAGCAGTAGAAGTGCTCAACATCCTTACTGGCGACAACTCGCCATTAAGAAAACTGTTGACCGCCATTCAAAAAGAAACCGATTTGGCACAAGTAGATACGGCTGAAGAGCAGGAAGATGAAGCGACGGATGTTGCCAGCCAACTTGAATCGACAGCTACTCGAAAAATACAGAACAAGGTCAGCCAATTGGCACGCAGAGTGCCAGGTGCAAGAGCCTTGCACCGAGCGCGTGTTACCGCCGATTACGTTGGTAATCGTTTTGATGGACTAAACTCGATGGTGAAAAGTGAAGACGGTGGCCCTGCTCCGATTGATCGTACCCTCGAGCTTCTGTCAGAGCTCTATTTGTATCTGAACTCACTTTCACGAGCAACCGGTGATCAAGTCATGCTGAGCGCTCGAGACAACGTTAATAATGTATTGCAGAAAGTCAGAACAGAAACCAAGCGACAACCCTATCCAATTAACAAGATGTTGGAAGGTATTGTTAACAGTACCTCCAGCATGGTCAGTGGCGATGTCTGCGAGCATATTAATTCTGCCTGGCAATCCGATGTGCAACAGTTTTGTGATATTGCCATCAACAAGCGCTACCCTATTCTCAAAACCGACAAAGAGATTGCTCAGGAAGACTTTGGTGTAATGTTCTCTAATGGCGGGAAGATTCACACCTTTTTTGATAAATACCTTGCTGATGCGGTAGATACAACAGGAAGTGACTGGAAATGGATTCAACGAGATGATGAGCCTTCTTGCGTATCAGATGCTTCACTCCAGCAATTTAAATATGCCAAAGTTATTCGTGAAACCTTTTTCCGTTTTGGTGGCCAGCTTCCTGCCATGAGCTTTAGTCTTAAACCGGTTTCAATGAGTGCAGAGATAACACAGCTTAGTTTGAACATTGATGGTACGGAGCTTAAATACGCACACGGGCCGGTCAACACCACACCAATGAAATGGCCGGGGCCAAATAATAGCGGTACTATACGAATGACTCTGAATCCCCCCATCGCGGGTACTAACTCGGGCTTACAGCTCGAAGGGCCATGGGCACTATTCAGATTATTTGATCAAGGTGAAATCACCCGGGTCGGTAATTCGGAAAAATATATTCTTAAATTAAATTTAAGCGGCCGGGAGATTGTGTTCGAACTTCGAGCCAACAGCACACTTAACCCGATTAATCTCACTGAACTGAGTCAATTTGCATGTCCACCAATTCTATAAATTCAGGTTATTACGGCAAGATTCCAGCCGTCGGTGACTTTATCAGTTATAACCTGATACGCGATTTTGTAAAACCATGGGATGACTGGTTGCAAACGGTTATTACAGAAACCAAAGAGGCTTTGGGAGACGACTGGCTTAATACCTATCTCACCAGCCCTATTTATCGGTTTGTATTAACACCGGGTAATTGTGGTGAAGAAGGATATTTCGGTGTCATGATCCCGAGTGTTGATCGAGTCGGGCGCTACTTCCCTTTCATGATTTGTACCCCGCTGCCACAGCAGGCAAATCCGTTTGAGCAGTTGGCGCAATTTGAACAGTGGTTTGACTTTGCCGAGCAAATTGCACTGCGTACATTGGAAGCAGACTTCGATATTGATGAATTAACCGCAGCGATGCAACAGCTTGATATTATTTATCAATCGACTTTTACGACGGCAGCGGATGAGTTTCAGACAGAATCAAATAGCTCTGGTTATATCGCAATCAGGCAATCTATGCATGAAACTCAAAACAACGCCTCAATATATTCGAGTTTGTTAAACAGTTTATTACAGGAAGTGTCCTACGCGTACAGTATCTGGTGGACCAAAGGCTCGCAGGTCGTTCAGCCTTCAATGCTGGTAACGCAAGGAATGCCTCCCGCTAAAAAAGTCAGCGCTTTTTATGATGGTCTATGGTCCAAACATGGATGGTTTGATAATGACCCGGGTAGCTTGTTGGTGAATCTCAGTGGTGAAGAAACCATTGAAATGGATCCCTGGGACCGCATCGAGGGATGATCGCCGCGACCTCTAATGACTGGACCGCCACTGCTGAAACGAATGTAGGCAAAGTGCGCAAGCTCAATGAGGATGCCGTTCTGGATTTGAGCGAACAAAATTTATGGGTAGTTGCTGACGGTATGGGTGGTCATGCTGCCGGTGACATTGCCAGTCAAATGATCGCAGATCGTATCAAGAGCTATCAACGAACCGAACTATTTGGTCACAATATAAAGAATATCGTTACCAGACTGAGTGAGGTGAATGACGATCTGACCGAATATGCCGTCACCAAAGGTTTGGGGATCATCGGTAGTACGGTTGCCATCCTTTTGATGGATACACATTACTGCGCCACGATCTGGGCGGGCGACAGCCGAGTCTATCGACTGAGAAATAATCGTTTGCGCCAACTTACAGTAGATCATGATCAGGTGCGTGAATTCATGCGCATGGGGATCTCTGAGGAAAAAGCCTTGGCGATGCCGGGATCGGAAGTGATTACTCGCGCGATCGGTTCTGATGAGGTGCACCTGCCACAGGTTAATCTTCATGAACACTTACCTGGCGACAAGTTTCTATTATGTAGTGATGGGCTAACCAAAGAACTGTCTGATGAAACAATTGAAGGTGCAATGGCAGCTTTTGAGAAAAACAAAGTGGTTGAGGTTTTGATGAGAAAGGCGCTTGAAGAAGGCGCACGTGATAACGTCAGTATTATCAGTGTAGAAGCAAATTAGTCCGTCGCATTTTCTATAAAGCTTGCTACATCAGAGATGGTCTGATGATCAAATAAATCAACAATATCAATTTTACCCGGCCATTGATCATCTATCTTTTGATGAATTTCTGCTAACGCCAATGAACTGATTCCGGCATCAAAAAAGTTAGTATCCAGGCTAAACGCAATATCGGGTATCACCTGATTCACAATACCCATCAGTTTTGCTTCAATCGGATCTAACTCTGCAGACGAAACTGTCTCGACATTAGTTAATTCCTGATAGCGTTGCAGGTACTCACCATGCTCACCAGCAAGATAGTCATTAAGTAATAAGCGTCTTTGTACTTTACCACTGGTCGTTTTTGGTACGCGACGTACTGGAATAACATGGGTAACTGCAAGACCGGTTTGTTCGTTTAAAATACGCCTACAGTCTGAAACGATGGGCAAAAACTCATCAATATCTTTTCGAAATAGAATAAACAGGATGACTTCGTCATCATCTTGACTGACTGGGCGATAACCTGTTGCAATCACTTTACCCAATTCGGAGACACCATTTTCGATTAACAAGGCTTCCAGATCATGGGGGTAATAATTCAGACCTTGTGCAAAAATGATTTCTTTATTGCGTCCGGTGACAACCAGGCCATGCTCAGACATAAACCCGAGATCACCCGTATCTACCCATCCATCAGCAGTGATAGACGTGGCATTACTTTGTTCATCTTTGTAATACCCTGACATCACATTGCCACCACTAATCTGTATTCTGCCAACAATACCGTTCGCCAATAACTGATTATCATGATCCGTTATTCTAATCTTGCAGCCATCAACAGCCTGTCCCTCAATCACAAAACTCACCGCGTGCTGAGAGCTCCCTTGAACCTGTTTGATTGAATCCCCTACTCCCAGTGAGCGTCTATCGACGGTTAACTGTTTCCAGAGTTCGGCGTGCGAAGGAAAAGCAACGGCTAAAGACGCTTCAGCCAGACCGTAGACCGTATTCATAGACTCAGGCCTCAGGCCATAAGGAGCGAGACGATTTAAAAATTGTTCAATTAAATCTACCGATATAGGTTCGGCACCATTAAAAATCAGTCGAAGGCTGGCAAGGCTGTCAATCTTTGGCTCTTTATCACCGAGTGCACGAAGATAGTGTTTATAGCCAAAGTTTGGTGAACAGGTCATGGTGGCTGACTTTTTACTGGCCATTTCCAGCCACAACAAAGGACGGCGACTGAATACCTCGGTAGGCATAATGTAGTGCGTTACTGATGAACATAACATCGTCAGATGAAAACCTATCAAGCCCATATCATGGGTTAACGGCATCCAGCTCAAGCTGATGTCATCTTCGACAAGATCAACTGCATTACTGATGCCGTTAATATTGGTGAGGAGGTTACTGTGGGTTAGCACTACCCCTTTTGGGTCGGAAGTCGAGCCAGAGGAAAACTGTATGAAAGCCGTATCATTAGCGGTTACAGAAGTAGCAGGCACACCCGGCTCACCAACATATTCAACCGCTTGCGGGGAGAGGATTCTCTCAGTTGCTAATAGTGTATTTTGGTTATCAGACAAGCGCCCCAGGTCCTTGTCATCAATTAACAACCAGGGTGATTCGAGTTTAGTGAGAATTTTTCCAAGCTTGGAACGATGTTCAGCAGATATTCCTACCGCAACCGGAACCGGTACGATGCCCCCGAGCAAACAAGCCCAGAAGATCTTGATAAACAGCGGGTTATTATTGATGAACAGGACAACTTCATCACCCTGCTGTACACCCTTGGCTTGTAGCGTACCCAAGGCATCAGTAGCGTCGCTGTGGAGTTGGGTATAGCTGAGCGTATGCTCCTTGCCTTGCGCCTCTATGTAGCCAATATGGTGGGTGCCTTTTGCCGCCAGCTCAAGGGCATCAGAAAGAAGTGTGAATGTCTGCATTACTGTCTTTTGCTGAGTGTCACTTTAATGCCCTCTTTCACCCGGAGATTGATGAATGGCTCTAATTCGAGTGACGGGTTTTCAACCACCTGCATTTGGAATTCAGGCAGCATCATACCGAAATGTAGCTGTGATTCCACAATTGCAAAAAAATCTCCAATACAACGACGTGGTCCGGACGAAAACGGTATATAAACTTGATTAGCGCGTTGCTTGTCATTAACAGCATTGAAACGGTCAGGATCAAACTCTTCAGCGTTTTCCCAGTGCTCGGGGTGTCGATGCATGTAATAGGGACTGAAAAATATATCAGTGCCTGGTGGCACATCGTATTGACCTAACTGGTCGTGCTTAATTGAGGTTCTACTGAATAGCCACACTGGCGGGTATAAGCGCAAAGCTTCACTAACCACTTGCTTGATGTATTTCAGTTGTAGTAATTGTTCAAAACTGGCGGGTTGTTGTGCGATGACGCTATCAATCTCGGTAAGCGCTTGATCTTCAACCTCAGCGTGTGTGGAGAGCAGATACCAACTCCAGTTAAGCGTAATCGCACTGGTTTCGTGACCCGCAATAATAGCGGTCATCAACTCGTCGATAAGTTCTTTATCCTGCATTTTTAGCTCGGACTCTTTATCAATGGCAGACATGAAGAAGTCCAGAAAATCGTGTCGCTCTGGTTGATGTTCACGTCGCCAGTCAATCAGGTCTTGAAAGAGTTTGATCAGTGCGCGAAATTTGAGCACGACCTGCAGATCGCGCGTCGTGTCTGCGGTTAGAAATTCAAAGGGGTCAGAACCATGTTGCTTGACCAGAAAATCAACATCTTCACTAAAGATGACTCGCAAGATAACCTGCAACGATAATTTGTTGGTTTCGTAGGTAAGGTCAATCACCTCATTACTTTCAGCTTTTAATCGCCACGAATTCAGCAAGTCTTGATTGCACTGTTGAACTTGTTCGCAGAGTTTTGCTATTGATCGTTTGCCAAATGCCGGTTGTATCATCCGTCTCTGACGGCGCCAGAACGCTCCATCAGAAACAATAATACCGTTACCTAAGAGCATTTTTACGCGTTCAAAGCCAGGGCCTTTTTGATAGTTGGCCGGGTTTTTGATCAGGATATGTCGAATCATATCCGGGTCGTTGACCAGATAACCGATCCTGTCACGCACATCTGAGTAGACTTTGACGACATGCCCGTAGGTATCCAGCCACTCAGGAATGATATCGAAGGTTGCCTGGTCAGTATTCACCGTAAACGGCGTATCGGGCCCTGGTGGTAATGAGTGGTTTGAGTGCGAATTATCAGGCATCGGGCGATGTTCAAATAGAATAGCTTAATTATAGCGTATCAAGGCGATCGCCTGTACTCCGCAATATTGCGCGCGATGGCTTATAATAAAAGCATGAAAACCGAATTATCGCTCAAGCAACACTTCATCAAAGCACTGGTTTACCCGCTGATTGTTTTTATATGGAAATCATGCAGAGTTGAAGTGGTGGGTGAAGAATATGTTAATAAACTAACGACTAACAACACAGCCTTCATTCCCTGTTACTGGCATCAACAACATATCTTTTGTGCCCATTATCTACTTCAGTTAAAGCGTACAGGATTGAAGTTGGGCTTTCTCATAAGCCCGTCTAAAGATGGTGATATTCCGGCGGCAATTCTTGAGTCAAAAGGTGTCACTGCCATTCGTGGATCCAGTAACCGTACCGGTGCTCAGGCGTTACGTGATTTATTCATGGTCATTAAAAAAGAGAATGTCACCACGGTGACCACACCCGATGGTCCAACCGGCCCGATTTATCACTTTAAAACCGGAGCTGTGATGTTATCGCAACTGGCTCAGGTACCTATATTGCCGATGGCGTATCGAGTTTCATCTGCCTGGCAATTTTCCTCATGGGATCGATTTTTATTGCCCAAACCTTTCAGTAAAGTGACTGTGCACATTGGTGAGCCAGAACAAATGCCCAAGTCACTGGATACAGAAGAACAACAAGATCAGGCGGTGCGCTTAGGTGGAATTCTTAACCGCTTGAGTGGAATTGAAAAATCTGAGTTAAACACCTGATAAATGGATAAAAAATACAGATAGTTAAACCAATAACGGCGTTTATTTGAAGTAAGTGTGCGGTACGCATAAGTAAAAAAATGCGATCAGCTCTAGAATTAGCTGATGGACAAGAGCCCACTTATGAGCAAGCTCAATATTCCGAATTATGAGATTATAGAAGAGATCGCCGAGGGTGGAATGGCGACTGTCTATCTTGCGCGCCAGATTAACCTCGATCGGGAAGTTGCCTTAAAGGTGATGTCCCCTACTTTCGCCTCCGATAAGGTCTTGCGCGATAATTTTCTGCAAGAAGGCCAAATCATTGCCCGCCTCTCACACCCACACATCATTACTATTCATGATATCGGTATCGCTAACGATCACTACTACATGGCGATGGAATATATGCCGGGTGATACGCTTAAGGAAAGAATACAGACTGGCTTAACGCCGCAAGAATCCCAGCATATTATCAAACAGCTGGCTAAAGCACTTGGCTATGCTCATTACCATGATTTTATACATCGTGATATTAAACCTGGCAACGTATTATTCCGTGGAAACTCAACTGCAATTTTAACCGATTTCGGTGTTGCTAAAACCAAGGCAAAGACCAGTGATTTGACTCGTATGGGATATATGGTGGGCACGCCGCATTATATGAGCCCGGAACAAGCCACTGGTGAGAGCATCGATCATCGCTCGGATTTATATAGCCTCGGTGTCTTGTTTTATGAAATGCTTACACGAAGCAGACCCTATACAGCCGACAATACGATGGCGATAGCCTACAAGCACGTCAATGACCCGCTACCTGCTTTGCCGATTGAGCTCAAACATTATCAGCGGGTGCTGGATAAATTACTGGCGAAAGATAAAGATGATAGATTTGAAAATGCTCGTGAGTTCATTACCGCCCTGGAAAAAACCGATGATACGGCGACGCGTATTATGCCTTCACTGGTTAAAAGAAGGTCGCCAGCTAATCAGCAAGAAAAGACTCAGCTTACCAAGGTTCTCTCTTCACGCTACCAGCCGATTAAACTCTATTTCAACAACCTGATTGCACAACTAAAGGAATGGTGGTTTGTGGTGATCAAAAAATCTCCACAAGCGGATACAGAAGTCACTGGCGTGGAATTGCTAAAAGAGCCAACAGCCTCAGACGCAATTTCAAGCAAACTTGAGCAAATGCAGGCCAGACAAGTACAGCTTGAAAAACAACTGGCAGAGCAAAAGTCCAATACCAAAAAACTGGAAGAACAACTGATCTCCGAACGAGAGAATCGCAGCGCGGTCTCCGATAAAACCCTGGTTCGTATGCAAGAACTCGATCAGCAGGTACAGGAAGAAAACCAGCGCGCCAAAGAGCTTGAAATTATTCTGAAAGGCAGTGCTGATGAGATCAGTCAGTTGAACCAGCACGTTGAAATTGAGCAAGCGGCGTTTACTGACAACACCAGGCCCGAGCATTACATACTTGAAAGTGACGGCAGCCTGGCAACGGATGATCTCGAAGATGAATTGAATGCCGCGGTCATCACCATGGAGTTGCCAGCGGAAGAAACTCAAAACCGGATAGTCAATGATGGTGAAGTTGATGATACGGTTGAGCTGGCGCGACCACCGGAAGCTATCGACCAGAGTATAGAGCCTGGGATACACATACTCACACCAGCAACCAACAAACAAATCGATGGTAATGTCATCATTGATTCAACCAGCACCTCATGCCTGTTGTCTGGACAGGTGACAACCGCAGCTGAAATCAAATCGCTCAGCATTAATGGTCATCCTACCAGTGTCGGCATTAGTGGTTTCTTCTGTGTTAAATATCATTTGGTGAATAATGAAACCAGTAAAGTGCATCTGGTTGCTACCGATATCAATAATCAGATTGTCGAAAAAGAACTACGCATGAAATTGCTCAACTCGCAAGCGGGTACGTCCAGTGATGAAAATACGGAAAATATACCTGCCCCAGTGACTCATGCACTAATCATTGGTAACACGGACTATCATCAATTTCCTTCTATCAGTTGCTCAGCCAATAATGCTGATGAGTTCGCAAAATTGCTGGAGAATAAGTACAAGTTCAACGTGCATAAAATGATCAATGTCACCGCTGTAGAAATTTTGCGAGAGTTGAACAGCATTCATAATGAATTCAGAGCCAAAGACAATCTGCTGATATATTTTAGCGGTCATGGAATCATTACCCGTTCCGGTACTGATGGTTACTGGCTGGGTGTAGAAGCCACTCGTGGACAACCGAGTAGCTGGTTACCTAATCAAGCCATTACGACTATCACATCGTTATTCAATGCTCAGCAGATGATCGTTCTGGCGGATGCCTGCTTCACTGAAGTTGAGCCGGTTAAACGAAACCTGGTGGATTTAATCAAGCCCATTATCAATAAAAACCAGGTGCGAGCCATCCCAACCCAGGCATGCAGAACAGTACTTGCATCTGGCTGGCGCCAACCGATAGTCTCGAACGACGATCCGGGTGCCTCATTATTTAGCAGCTCGTTGCTGGATATACTCAGAGAATCCACAGGTTTTATTACATCAGACGATTTGCATCGTGAGCTGGAGAAACGGGTCAGGAGGCATCAGCTTAATAATTTAGGTATACACCCTGTTTATGGTCGTTTGTCAGAGACCAAGCATAATGATGGAGAGTTTATTTTTCGCCCCTCCTGATTCACCGTTGATTCCAGTATACTCTAGGCTTATATCTGCAACCTCAATGCCTAGTGAACGACAAAGAGCTTTCCCAGAATTTTCATAAACAACTCAAGGCTTTTTGTCTAACCCATGAGAGCTGTAACCTGTCGGCTGCCGGCAGAAAACTGGGGATGAGCCAACCCGCCATTTCCCTGCTCATCAAGTCACTGGAACAACGTCTGCAAACCACGCTATTTGAACGGCGTGGCCCCAAAATAAGTAATACCCGTAACGGCAACTATCTTTACAAACTGGCCCAGCCGATTGTCAAAGCTCTGGATGAGTTACCCGCTGAATTTTCTGCGTTACATGGAAATATTAATAGTGGCTCACTCGATATAGCGGCGGGAGAATCCACTACTTTGTATATATTGCCGCGATATATACAGTCTTTTAAACAAGATTATGAGCAAGTTAATCTGCGCTTACATAACAGTGACGGGCGTGACCCAGTGACTATGATCAGAAATGGCGAGACTGATTTTATGATAGGCGCCATGCATGACAACATCCCGGATGATATTACCTATACACCGGTTTTCTCTTATCGGATGATGTTGATCACTGCAATGAATCATGAGCTTTCACAACAAGCAACGATTGAACTGGATGATATAAGCCGTTATCCATTAATCATGCCGCCTCGTAACAGAGGTACGTTTCAAAGTATAGATAGAGTGTTCAAAGATAAGCAACTTGAGTACTACGTCGCCTTGGAAGCCAGTGGTTGGGAAATTATTAAAAAATATGTGTCCATGGACATGGGTGTTTCTTTGGTGAGTGAATTCTGTCTCACGGGTGAAGAAGACATTACAGAAATGTCAGTGGATCAGTTCTTCCCTTCCAGTAGCTACGGAATTATCGCGCGTACCGGAAAAATATTTTCACCGGCGGCTCGGCAATTTATTCAAACGCTGGATAAAGACTTCTTCGCCGATGAAGAAAACGATGACTAAAAGTAGCTTGCCGCCTATCAAGACGAGTCCGGATTATCTGTCTCCTGACTATACTGACATTATCGATGTGAGATCTCCGTCTGAATTTACTGAAGACCACATACCCGGAGCCATTAACCTGCCTGTTCTGGATGATCAGCAGCGGATCGAGGTGGGCACTTTATATAAAGAAAGTCCCTTTGAAGCGAAAAAACTCGGTGCTTCCTATGTTTCTGCCAATATAGCTAAAGTTATCGGTACGCATTTACAAGACAAGGATGCTGAGTTTCGACCGCTAATCTATTGCTGGCGTGGTGGACAGCGTTCACGCAGCATGGCCATTACGCTTAATCAAGTCGGCTGGCATGTCACCTTACTTGACGGTGGTTATAAAAATTATCGCTCCCAGGTTCGGGCTAATCTGAGTGAGCAGCCTCAACAATTTCAGATACGCATATTGAATGGTCTGACAGGTACCGCGAAAACAGAAATATTGTCACACCTTGCCGCACTGGGTGAACAGGTACTTGATCTGGAGGGCCTCGCACATCATAAAGGCTCTCTACTGGGTTTCAACCCGGATAAGGCACAACCCAGTCAAAAGTTATTTGAGTCACGAATCACGGCAACGCTAAAAGCATTTTCAACCGACAAGATCATCTGGGTTGAATCAGAAAGTAACAAGATTGGTAATTTGCATGTACCAGAAAAAGTATGGGCGCAGATGAAGTCTGCACCACAAATCGAAGTCATCGCTCCCGTAAGTGCCCGTATCAAGCACATCATCAAAGATTACCGCTACTTAACTGAAAACCCGGTACTACTTGGTCAAAAACTGGCTTATATCAAACATCGAGTCTCACGAGCGATCTATGAAAGCTGGCAACAATTAATTTCCGATAACCAATGGGAAGAACTGGTGGAGTCATTGCTACTGGAACATTATGACCCGAGCTATCAGCGTTCTATGGCGAACAATCAACGTCAGACCCTCGGCACTGAAAAAATCGAGAGTCTCGATGAGGCCTCGCTTGCCAGACTAGCGTCCAGGATCTCGAGACTTTAATCCATAGTGCACTGTGATCTGCTCGACAAACTCGAGCATGCTTGCCCCACTAGTCCCGCCTGACTATCAGCTTGTCCTGTCGTACTTAACACCCTGATTTACAGACATATAATGTGTGCGATAGCTCAACATCTGGATTTAAAATGGAATTTGATAAGTTTCTTAAAGTATTGGTAGATAAAGACGGGTCTGATTTATATATGACGGTTGGGGCCCCACCGGCAGCAAAGTTTTCAGGGGACTTACGCGCACTGTCTAAAACCGTTAATACCCGCGAGTACATCAAAGAAGTTGCCTACGGCATGATGGATGAAGAGCAAATTGCCCAGTTTGAAAAGAAGCCGGAAATGAATCTTGCCATCTCGAAGGAAGGCATTGGTCGCTTCAGAATCAACATCTTCATGCAACGCAACTCATTGGCAATGGTCATTCGAAACATCAAAGTTGATATTCCACACGTTGACGACTTGGGTCTGCCTGACATTCTTAAAGAAGTCATCATGGAGAAGCGTGGATTGATTCTGTTTGTTGGTGGTACCGGTTCAGGCAAGTCTACTTCGCTCGCGGCATTAATTGATCACCGCAACAGAAATTCTACTGGGCACATCATTACTATTGAAGATCCAATCGAGTATGTGCATCCGCACAAGAAGTGCCTGATTAGCCAACGTGAAGTGGGGGTTGATACCGATTCATTTCAAGATGCATTGGAGAACACGCTGCGTCAGGCACCTGACGTAATACTGATTGGTGAGATTCGAACTGAAGAAACTATGGAACATGCTCTGGCGTTTGCGGAAACAGGACACCTGTGTCTTTCTACCTTGCACGCTAATAATTCAAATCAAGCACTGGACAGAATCATCAACTTCTTTCCTGAAGAACGCCGACACCAGCTGCTGCTTGATTTATCCCTCAACCTCAAAGCCTTTATTTCTCAGCGCTTGATACCTACCGTAGATGGCAAACGATGCGCCGCAATTGAGATCTTGTTGGGCACACCAATGATCTGTGAATTGATCAAGAAAGGTGAGGTTATGGCGATCAAAGAAATCATGGAGAAGTCTGAAGAACAAGGCATGCAAACCTTTGATCGTCACCTGTATCGTCTTGTTCAAGAAGGTAGAATCTCTATGGAAGAAGCGCTTAAAAATGCAGATTCACCCAGCAACATTCAGGTGAGAATGAATATTGAAAAAGAGCCTGAGCCGGATAAGGAAGATGAAGCGCTAGCTGGATTGGCTCTCGAGCCTAAAGTTGAACCTAAAGAAGAAGAGGAAGAGGAAGCCGAAGAGGAACTGTTTGGCTCAATAGCTACGGCTCCGCCAAGAAAGTAGCTCGTAGCCATTAACCTAGCTATAATCTCGGCTCTCTTTCCATAGGCTCAATAGGTTATCACAATGGACATAACCAGGATCCCTGCTGGCAACGACATACCAAACACGTTTAACGTGTTGATCGAAATTCCTGAAGATGGTGGTGCGGTAAAATACGAATTTGATAAAGACTCGGGTGCAATTGTAGTCGATCGTTTTTTCGGTACCTCACTACACTATCCTGCTAACTACGGCTTTATTCCTAACACACTGTCAGATGATGGTGATCCACTCGACGTATTGGTCTTCACACCTGTACCCCTGTTAAGTGGCTGTGTGATCGAATGTCGACCACTCGGTGTATTATGGATGGAGGATGAGTCTGGCAAGGATGCCAAAGTACTGGCAGCACCCTCTGCCAACATTGGATCCTACTATCGAAACATGCAAGATATATCAGATTTGAGAGAAGAGTTGCTCGCTGAAGTTGCGCACTTTTTTGAACAGTACAAGGCACTCGAACCTGGCAAATGGGCAAAACTGGATGGCTGGGGAGATAAAGCGGAAGCTTGCGAGGAAATTATCAAGTCAGTTGAAGCAGTAAAAAATTAGACTACTTGGCAAACCCTTCCGGTAGTTGGTCATAGCCGTTGATGTTTAGCTCTATTCTGGAGAGCTTTTTATATTCTTCTGCCTGTTCTTCAACATACGGCAAGCCTTTCTCAAGCGCGGTCCACAAACGTCTACCCAGCATTCTGACGCTGGGCAAGCGAGCTATATAAACGGTTTGCAGCCATATGTTCGCCGCATCAGTACTGATTTGACAAATCTGATGACGAATCAAGGAGTGTTCTATACGATCTAACTTGGCTGGGTGATTTTCAGCCACATGTACGGGTTGTAAAATCTGTTCGGCATCATCATGTAATAGCTTGTTTCTAATGTCAGCAGCAAATGCTAACAGGTGCCCTATTTCTTTTGCATCCATTGCTCTGAGCTTATTCGCGAACCGAATGACTTCTGAAGCAACGACTTCAGGGTCATCATAATTGGCTCGCTGGGGTTTGGACTTGAAGAGTTTCTTGATAATCGCCATGTGAACATAGTAGACGGTGAAGCTGTAAACTGACCGTAACTTTGTCATGTTTCGCTTTTAAGAATTGACCGTTAATCAGAAATACAGACCAGTACAGTTTATATGACGATGAAAGGATTCAATTGAGCCTGAATTTGAGTAATGCGTTGATCAACCAGCCTTACGTTTACCGGCTTTTTTCTTACGAGGCTTGTGTTTGACTTTTTCAGGACGTCTTTTGGGTTTGCCTTTCTTACCCTTCTTTTTCGAATCGTTGGATGTATTTTCTTCACCATGAACGGTGATATTTAACTTCCTTTGACTCACCCAGGTATTTTTTAAATGCTTGAAAGTCTGTTTTGGCATACCTTCGGGAAGATCAATAAAGCTATGCTTTTCAAATAACTGGATTTTCCCAATATACTGGCTATCTATTTCTGCTTCATTGGCGATCGCGCCAACCAGATTGTTAGCTTCTGCACCATGTTCAGTACCGACCTCTACACGATATCGCACCATACCATCTTCAACTCGATTCTCGGCAGCCGGCTTCCTCTTACGCGGCGATGATGATCGTTTTCGTGCATCATGTTCTGCGTGCTCCCGTTTTTGTTTTCGGTCCTTTCTCGCTTGAGGTTTGGAGTCATGTGAGCGTTTGGTTTCGACCAATAGCGGTGCATTCCCTTGTGCAATTTTTGCCAGAGCAGCGGCGATATCGACAAGCTCGAGTTCATTCTCGGCTTGATACTGTTTAATGATATCGAGGTATTTGCTCAAGTCATCTTTTTCCAGAGTGTCTGATATACGTTGAGTAAATCGACTTATGCGTTGGTCATTGATGAGTTTGGTCGATGGCAGTTCCATCTTTTCTATCTTTTGCCGTGTCGCCTTTTCGATGGTGTATAACAGTCTGTTTTCTCGTGGCGCAACAAACGAAATCGCATCACCACTTCTTCCTGCTCTGCCAGTTCGTCCGACACGATGAACATATGACTCGGTATCCGTTGGTATATCATAGTTAATAACATGACTGATACGTTCTACGTCCAGGCCTCGTGCGGCTACGTCTGTTGCCACTATGACATCTATTTTGCCTGTTTTTAACGAACGCACGGTTCTCTCTCGTTGTGTTTGAGCAATATCACCATTAAGGGCTACAGCAGCAAAGCCGCGTGCAGAGAGTTTCTCAGCGAGATCTACAGTAGACATTTTTGTACGAACGAAAATTAAAATGGCATCAAAACTTTCTGCCTCGAGTATGCGTGTCAAAGCATCCAGTTTATGCACACCTCTGACTGGCCAGTAACGCTGTCTGATAGTGTCGGCTGTGGTCGTCTTTACCTCGATTAAAATATGCTCAGGGTCAGTCAGATGACGTTTGGCAATTTTTTTAATTTGAGTCGGCATCGTCGCCGAAAACAAGGCAATTTGTCGCTGCTCCGGACTTTGTTCCAGCACCCATTCCACATCATCTATAAAACCCATACGCAGCATTTCGTCGGCTTCATCCAGCACCAGCGTAGATAATTTATTGAGCTTTAATGTTCCTTTGCGCATATGATCCATCACACGTCCAGGGGTGCCCACTATCACATGTACGCCACGTTTAAGCGCGTGTATTTGCCCGCCGTAACTTTGTCCGCCATAGATAGGTGTGACATGAAAACCTTTTAAATAACGCGCGTACTTTTGAAATGCTTCAGATACCTGAATCGCCAACTCCCGGGTAGGTGTTAACACCAGGACTTGTGGTACGGCAGACTTTAGATCGAGGTTAGTTAACAGCGGTAACGCAAAGGCGGCCGTTTTACCGGTACCGGTTTGAGCCTGACCAATGACATCACGTCCGGCCTGAACCAGAGGAATCGTCTTTGCTTGTATAGGCGATGGTGTCTCATAGCCAATATCATTCAAAGCTTTTAATAATGGTTTGGATAACCCTAATTGACTGAAACCTGATTCGGATGAACTACTCATTGGATCTAACTTCTACAGCAAGCTGGGCGCGCAGTGTAGCTGATTCCGAGGCCAGTTGCTTGTTATAAATCAGGTAGTTGGCAGTCTCTACCGGGCAAAACCTTCAAGAAAGACCGTGCTTTTATCAGAAGCGTTATAAACCGAGCCAATAATAGCGGCGTGATAGCCAGCATCAACTAATTTTCCACAGGCTTTAGCGGCAAAATCTGCCGGTAGACTTACTAACAAGCCTCCTGCCGTTTGAGGGTCAAACAGTATTTCGGAAACCGGGGAGGCATCGATAATCTCGGAGTTATTCAAAATATGGATCGCTGAGCGGTTATCCTCATGCAAACTACTGCGTATTCCATTGACGAGTAGTTCATCAGCGCCTTCAAGGATTGGCAACGCGTTTAAATGCAAGGCAACTTTCACACCAGTCTCTTGCATCATTTGAGTTAAATGACCTAACAAACCAAACCCGGTTACATCAGTGCAGGCATTCACAGGATACTCATGAAGTAAATTAACGGCTGCATAATGTGACTGTTGCATGCAATCAATAGCAACAGAGATTACCTCACCATTAACCTCCCCCGCCGCGTGTGCAGCAAACAACACACCTGTTCCTAATGGCTTGGTAAGCAGTAGAGTATCACCTGCTTTTATTCCCTTATTACTCCAGTGTACGTTGTTAGCACTTCTGGCATTTACGGTAAATCCCTGCATGGCTTCAGATGCTTCCGCGGTATGCCCTCCTATCAATTTGGCGCCACTTTCAACAAGGCCGTCCCGAATTCCAGCATGAATGTGTGCCAGTCTATGACTCTGGATTTGATTGCTCGCTGGAGGAAGAGCAATCATTGACATGACTGACTTAGGAATAAGCCCCATGGCATAGCTGTCATTGAGTGCATGATTCAGTGTGATCAGAGTATTTAGATAATCATCATCGATGAGTGATCTAAAGAAATCCACACTCTGAAATAAACCATCTTCGCCGCTGCTTGATATCAAGACTGAATCATCTTTAACCAGTGTATTTTCAACCCCGGAAAGAGAATCGGTTAATACAGATTGGCCGATTTTTGCCGCACAACCACTACAACGCATCAGATCATCTGGAGCCTGCGTAAAATCCCCACTTTGCTCTTGCTTCATCCTGTAATCGTTAAAACGATTAACAAACTCAGTATCAATACGCCATTTCCACTTCCATACCCATTTACCGGCGGTCGCAAAGGGTCCTTTCACGGCCAATGCTTTCTCATGACCCAGAGAAATCAGTTTTAGAAAGGATTTCTGTGGTCGGTAAGATTTGAGAGAAACGCCTTGTAAGGCATTGCGCAGGTTTCTGGTTAGAAACTCACCTTGTCTGACCGCATACACGCCTGATTTTTCAAGATCCTGACCTTGAATAGAGGCAATATCTCCAGCCGCAAATACATTTGAGCTGGAAGTACTCTGAAGTGAATCATTAACCTGTATAAACCCAGCCTCGTCTTTTTGCAGGTTAACGTTTTCAAGCCATGCAGGTGGCTTACCCCCACTACATAAAATTGTAATATCTGAAGGTAGTTGATCGCCGTTTTGTGCGATCAACTTTCCATCCACCACCTTTTCTAAAGTGAATTGAGTTTTAGTGCTTACGTTGCGCGACTTAAGTTCCTGGCGTAAATAATTGCGTGCACTATTATTAAGCTGAGGAACAATGTGAGTGTTGCTCGTAATTAGTTGATATTGAATATTGGAGTGCTTTGCATAACGCTCACAGAGTGAGAACATCACTTCAACTCCGGCAACACCGCCGCCAATAATACTCAATAAAACTTTGTTGTCGTTTTGATTCAGACACCGATCCAGCCTGAGCAAAAATTCCTCCACTGGTTTGATCGGTATTACGGTCTGTTCGGAGGTTGTTGCTAGAGCTGCAGGTTTTGAACCGGTATTGATACACAGCAAGTCGTAATAAAATGCTGGCCTGTTTTGACAGATAACGAGCTGAGCATCGGTATCAATATTCGTTACCGGGCTATGGATAAAGGTTACGCCACAAACAGAACAGAGTCTGGACAAGTCGATATGTGTTTGTTCTCGACTGAACTGACCAGCAATCCAGCCAGGCAACATACCGGAGTAGCCGGCAAGGATTTGGTCAGATATGAGTAGTACAGATACATCACGTAACGGCTGCATAGCAAACGACAGGATTACCTGAACGTTGGCATGACCACCACCGACTAATATCAATTGTTTCTTTTGAGGAGTTACTTGCACGATCTAATGCAGAACAGATTTAGAAACCATACTGGGTTTAAGTAGGAAATTCTGAATGGTCGGGACGGTAGGATTTGAACCTACGACCTCCACACCCCCAGTGTGATGCGCTACCATGCTGCGCTACGCCCCGTATTCAGTCGGTGAATATAGGAGACTATTTGAGCAATTTCAACAAATCTTCGAGTTCTTTTCGCATGCTTTGAATCACTTGCTGATCATCTTGTTGCACTACGGTTGAGGTAGATTCAGCAGCTGAAGATTGACCACCCAGTTGAGCTCGTGCACCACTGATGGTATAGCCTTGCTCATAGAGTAAGTGTCTGATTTGTCTGATTAAAAGGACTTCTTTACGCTGATAATAGCGACGATTGCCACGTCTTTTCACGGGCTTTAGCATCGGAAATTCTTGTTCCCAATAACGAAGTACATGTGGTTTTACAGCACAAAGATCGCTGACTTCGCCGATCGTAAAATAACGTTTTGCGGGGATCGCTGGTAATTCGCTATTATTCCCGGCTTCCAACATATCCTTCTACCCTTGATTTGAGTTTATGACCTGGTCTGAATGTGACCACCCTGCGTGCTGAAATAGGAATCTCTTCACCGGTCTTGGGGTTCCTTCCCGGACGTTGCTTTTTATCACGTAGAAC
>CALIRD010000166.1 GCA_938042355.1 uncultured Thiotrichales bacterium | reverse complement strand
CAGCGCAAGGCTTATAATCAGTGTTTGTACGGTTTTCATAAAATCTCTCCTTTACTCTTCATCACCCGATGTAAGATTGACAAGAACCTGGCCCACAAGTTCCTCTAAAACCATGGCAGATTGTGAATGCCGGATCTTGCTCCCATCCTTCAACGTTTCGTCCTCAGCACCTGGCTCCAGCGCAATATATTGCTCACCGAGCAAGCCAGCGGTGTAAATACTAGCAGCCGTATCAATTGGCAAGAAATCGGTACCTGAATTAATAGCCAGAACCACCTTGGCTTCGAGCTGCTCAGGGTCATAGGCCACCTCTTCTACCCGCCCCACTTTTACCCCGGACAAGGTTACCGGAGCACGCGCACGCAAGCCGCCAACATTTTCGAAATAGACACTAACTCGATAGACTTCTTCTTTTCTATAGGAAGAAAAGTTACTCATCTTCAGAGCCAACGCAAATAACGCGATGATACCCAATATGACAAACAATCCTACCCATGCTTCCTGAGTTCTTGTAGTTCTCATTATTAAATTCCGCCAAACATTAAACTGGTTAAAATAAAATCAAGTGCCAACACAGCCAGAGACCCATTGACTACGGTACGTGTGGTTGCACGCCCCACCCCTTCTGAAGTTGGAATCGTGTCATAACCTTCAAATACCGCAATCCAGGCCACCACAATGCCAAACACAATACTCTTATAGATGCCATTCATAGCATCATTGTACCAATCTACCGAAGTCTGCATTTGCGCCCAAAATGAACCGCTGTCGACCCCTAACAAACCAGCACCGATAAACCAGGCGCTCAAAATACCGACCACACTAAACAATACGGCTAATAGCGGCATAGCGATCACAGCGGCCAAAAAACGGGGCGCGATAATGCGATGCACGGGATCAACTGCCATCATTTCCATGCCCGAGAGTTGCTCGGTAGTTTTCATCAAGCCAATTTCAGCAGTTAGTGCAGAACCGGCACGCCCGGCAAATAACAGCGCCGTCACGACCGGGCCCAACTCCCGCAACAAGGTTAAGTTTACGGTCACACTCAAGGCGCTTTCAGCGCCAAAGCGTGAAAGTGTCATAAAGAACTGCAACCCCAGCACCATGCCAACAAACAAGCCGGAGACCAAAACAATAGTCAGCGACAAAACACCTACCGAATACAGTTCTTTGATAAGTAAGCGGGGACGCATTAACAGCGCAGGCAAGCCCGTGAGTATCTGAATAAAGAATAGAAAGCCACGGCCCACGCGTTGCAGTATCTCCAACCACCACACACCCACATTGGCGAGTAGATTAACCATGCTTCACGCCCAGGTCTTCCGCGATCGGTGCTGCCGGATAGTGAAATGGTGCTGGACCGTCAGGTTGACCCTGCAAGAACTGCTGCACCCATTCTGAATCAGATTGTTGTAATTCGTCAGGCGTACCGGAAACCACTACCTTGCCATCAGAAATAATGTGGCAGTAATCAGCGATAGAAAGCGTTTCAGCCACATCGTGCGACACCATCAGGCTGGTAATTCCCAGGGCATCATTGAGCTTTTTAATCAACGTAACTACGGTTGACATGGTAATCGGGTCGAGGCCGGTAAAGGGCTCATCGTACATGATCAAATCAGGATCCAGCGCAATTGATCTTGCCAAGGCAACGCGCCGCGCCATACCACCGGATAACTCGCTCGGCATCATATCAATGGCACCGCGTAAACCTACCGCTTCGAGTTTCATGGACACCAGATCGCGCACCATCGATTCAGATAATTTCGTATGCTCGCGTAACGGATACGCAACATTTTCATAAACACTTTCATCAGTCAGTAAAGCACCGCTTTGAAAGAGCATGCCCATACTTTTACGCAACTCAAAAAGATCATCGTGACCTAATTCACCGACCGATTTGCCATCAACCATAACAGTGCCGTGCTCGGGCATCAGCAAGCCACCTATAAGTTTTAGCAGGGTAGTTTTACCCGTGCCACTGGGACCCATAATGGCCGTGGTCTTACCTTTGGGTACGCTGAGATTCATACCGTTGAATATTTTTCTTTGTCCGCGCGAAAAATGCACGTCATCGAAAACGATGTACTCTTCCATGGGACGTAGCTTGACATACCAGTGCTACTAATTGAAGCATTCTTAAGTAACAAAAAAGCGGCCAAAGCCGCTTTTAGTAACCATTTGATTCATCCGGATTTAATCAATCACTTCAAATGACAAGGCCGTGCCTTCGACCCCGGTTATCTTGATCTTCTTGCCGGCTTCGGTATTGGCGCCGCGTATGATCCAGCCACCATCCTCAATCTTGATTCTGCCTTTACCATCGACCACCGGATCCTTTAGCGTGAACTCACGTCCGATGTATTGATGACCACGCCGATTCAAGGCTGGCTTGTCAGATCCTTCCGGAATGCGCTTGATGATTGAACGGGCCGCAAAAGTCAGCAGTACCGTTAACCCGGCAAAGATAGTCAGGGAAACTGCAAAACCCAGTTCCGGCATCATTACTTTCAAGATAGCGACGATACCCGCCGCAATCGCAGGTCCGATCAGGTACATACTCATTGAAGTAAGCTCTATACCCGCCAGGACAGCGGCAAAAATCAGCCAGTGCCAAAAAGTTATTCCACTAAACATGTCGCTTACCCGTTACCTTTAGGCGTATCGCCTTTAAACAGGTCTTTGGCTATCTCACTGATACCACCCAGCGAGCCAATCATGTTGGTGGCCTCCATCGGCATCATGATGAGTTTCTGGTTATCAGCTGAGGCCATTTTTTCAAAGGCTTCAATATAACGCTGTGCCACAAAATAGTTCACTGCCTGCATGTTACCCGCACTGATCGCGGCTGATACCATCTGGGTCGCTTTCGCTTCTGCCTCTGCCTGACGCTCACGACCTTCAGCAATGCGGTACATCGATTCTTTTTCCGCTTCTGCATCCAGAATGGCAGACTGTTTTTCACCTTCTGCGCGTAGAATTTCAGATTGACGCACACCTTCCGCCTCCAGAATTACGGCACGCTTTTCACGCTCGGCTTTCATTTGTCGCGCCATCGACTCAACCAGATCCGTCGGCGGTGTGATGTCTTTAATTTCAATACGGGTTGCTTTCACACCCCAGGGGTTAGTCGCCTCATCCACAACCGATAACAAGCGCCCATTGATTTCATCCCGCTTTGAAAGCAGCTCATCCAGATCCATTGAACCCATAACGGTTCGCAGATTGGTCATGACCAGATTAAGGATGGCGTAATTCAGGTTGCGCACTTCATAACTGGCACGCGCGGCATCCAGTACTTGATAGAAGACCACGCCGTCTACACGCACCATGGCGTTGTCCTTGGTGATGATTTCCTGTGACGGCACGTCCATGACTTGCTCCATCATGTTCATCTTTTGTCCGACTCGATCCATGCCCGGTATTAGAAACTTCAAACCCGGCGTCAAGGTGCTACGGTAGCGCCCAAATCGTTCAACCGTGTATTCAAAACCCTGTGGTACAAATTTGATTGCTGATCTAGCGATCATGATGGCGATGAACGCCAGTATTCCGGTAAAGATTAGCGAGTTCATTATTCTCTCCTATTATTTTTACTTATTCATTCATTGAATATGCGGTCATTGTAGCTCGTTTCAAGATTACTAATGTGATCTGGGGTTCAAATTTACCTGACTTGATAACAAACTCGTTAAAAACCCAGCCATTCTTTGTTAAATATTCGCTCTACCATCCAGATCAATGCGATTAAAGCGATCACTAATGAAACACCCGGCATGACCCATTTTCGATAGGCCTCGGTGTTACGTAAAGCATAGATCAACGGCAATAACACTAACACGATGACCAGTTGCCCGAATTCCACGCCCAGATTAAATCCCGCCAGTGAAGCCATCAGGCCGCCACTGTATAAACCCAAATCACCCAGCACATAAGCAAAACCGAAGCCGTGTAACAAACCAAAAGCAAAGGCGATTGACCAGCGACCGGTCGGCACAAACGGCCGGATATTATTCAGCGCCACCAGCAACACGGAAAACGCAATAACACTTTCTGTAAAGCGCGCGGGAATAGATACCCACCCCAGCGTTGCGATAGTCAGCGTGATTGAATGTGCAATGGTAAATGCCGTGACGATTTTTATCGTCTCGATCAAAGCCGGACGAAAACCACTAACTCCCTGCCAGGTACGACTCTGCCACACTAAAACAGCGGGTAATAACAAGGTGATAATGAACAAGACATGATCTATGCCGGCCCATATATGCCAGATGCCTTCCTTGAAGTAGGTTTTGAGTGTTTGCCAACTACTGGTAGTACTCTTACGGCCACCTGCAGCAGCTGAGCCCTGTGCAGAATAATCCGGGGTGAAGGTAAAGTTTGATCGACCTTCGATAAATTCAAAACGCGCCGAATTGCCCTCTACCCAGTTGTATAAAAGAATCCCACGGTGACCCGATTCAACACCCTGCATCAGGGTATAACGAATATTTACCTCGCCGGGTTCGGCGCAGACAATGTTGTATCTTACCGAGGCATGAATACCGCTGGTGTAATTACTCAAACCCAATGGACTGGCTGTCATCTCACAATCACTGTCGGCTTGCCTGAAACTGATGTTGTTCGAGGCTATCTCCAGAATCTCGTCCGCTCGGGAAAGTAACTCTTCTTTCTCAAAGGTTTCGCTCTCGTCCGTATCGATCGTAATTATTTCGTTAATGTTACCCGCCGCGATATCCCATATCAGGGTCAGACCTTGACCCTCCTCACGCAAGTAGAGATAACTGTCTTCTGGCAAATGTGCCATCAGATTGAATGGAAACGCCAGCAGACAGACCAGTAAAATTCTTTTCATAAGAATGATTTTATTGGATTCAGTTCTGGATAAAAAGCATTGCAACACATCTATTCACCACAACAGGTTATACTCGCGTTTTTTGATGGCAGCAAAACATGCTACTTCCGATACTCGCCATTTTAGCCGGCTTTGGATTACTGGTCTGGAGTTCCGATATCTTTGTCGATGGCGCCTCGGCTATCGCACGTTTGCTCGGCGTTTCGCCGCTGGTAATTGGTATCACCATCGTCGGTTTTGGTACCTCGGCACCAGAAATGCTGATATCGACCTTTGCAGCTCTTGAAGGCGCCCCCCAACTGGCTATTGGCAATGCTATCGGCTCCAACATAGCGAACATTGCTTTGGTTCTCGGCGTCACAACGATTATCTGTGCCGTTACCATTGAATCACGCTTGCTAAAACTCGAACTACCGATTCTGGTCGGGGCAATGTTCTTTGGTTACATCATGATCAGCGATGGCTTCATCACCGCGCTCGATGCCATTTTGTTATTTGTTGTGTTAATTGCCATTCTCAGCTGGCTGGTGCGTGATGCCATGTCCAAACGAACTGGCGAGGAAGATACGCTGGCAGCACAAGTGAGCGATGAACTGGATGAGCAACATTTAAGTATGAGAAAAGCCAGCCTCTATTTTATGGTTGGACTGGCCGTCTTATTGGCCAGCTCAAAAATGCTGGTTTGGGGAGCTACCGTGGTAGCCACGCATTTTGGCGTCAGTGAACTGGTGATTGGCTTGACTATCGTTGCCATAGGCACCAGCCTGCCAGAACTCGCTGCGTCAATCAGTAGTGCACGCAAAGGTGAAGCAGATATTGCTATTGGCAATGTAATTGGCTCCAACCTCTTTAATATTCTAGCGGTTATGGCAATCCCGGGCTTGATCGCCAAAACGACGGTACCGGCTGACGCACTATCTCGCGATTACCCCATTATGCTGGTACTGACTATTGTGATGGTCTTGATGGCCTTTCGCTTCGGTCGTGAGCAAGCAACCATCGGACGCGTCGCTGGAATCGGTTTCTTCGCCGCCTTCATTGCTTACCAGGTCATGTTATTTATGGGAGTCAGGTGATATAAATGACCACCATGAATATATCAGCCGCAGAGCTAAAAGAACTCGCCAGCGAAGTGATTACTATTGAAAGTAATGCACTGGACGCATTGCAACAACGACTGGGTGATAATTTTTATCAAGCCTGTCAGCTGCTGCTGAACTGCAAAGGCAGAATTGTTGTGACCGGCATGGGGAAATCTGGACACATTGGAGGCAAGATTGCCGCCACTCTTGCCAGCACCGGCAGCCCGGCGTTTTTCGTGCATCCGGGCGAAGCTTCGCACGGAGATTTAGGCATGATCACAGCGGATGATGTGGTGCTGGCAATCTCAAACTCTGGGGGCACCGAAGAACTGATTAATATACTTCCGCTGATCAAACGTTTACAAATTCCATTAATCAGTATGACCGGCAACGCCGAATCACAGCTCGCTTCCTACGCCGACATCAATCTGGACATCAGTGTTGAAAAAGAAGCTTGCCCGTTGAATCTGGCACCCACCTCCAGCACTACAGTGACATTGGCGCTTGGAGATGCCCTGGCAGTTTGTCTGTTAAAACTTCGCGGCTTCACCGCCGACGACTTTGCCCGCTCACACCCGGGAGGCAAACTCGGTAAACGCTTGTTACTGACGGTTAACGACATCATGCACCAAGGCGATGAAGTCCCGGTGGTAACGAGCAACACCTTGATAAAAGATGCGTTGCTAGAAATTTCTGAAAAAGGCCTGGGCTTTACCTGTGTAGTGGATAATAAAAAACTGGTCGGTGTTTACACTGACGGTGATTTACGTCGCTCGCTTGATGAACAAATTGATGTGCACACGACGGCAATCTCTACGGTGATGACCAGTTCATTCAGCACCGCCATCACCACTCAACTCGCCGTAGAAGCGTTGAACATGATGGAAGAAAAATCGATCAGTGCCATCCCGGTACTTGATAAGAACCAGCAACTTGTCGGCGCTATCAATATGCATGATCTACTCAAGGCAGGTGTGGTATGACAATAAGCAAAGAAGAATTTACCCAGCGTGCCAGCCAGATCAAATTACTCATTCTGGACGTGGATGGCGTCATGACCGACGGCAGTCTGTTTCTGGATAACGACGGTGAAGAATACAAAGCCTTTAACTCCAAAGATGGCCACGGCATTCGCATGCTGCAGGAATGTGGTGTTGAAGCCGCTATTCTGACAGGACGCAAATCCAAACTGGTCAAACACCGCAGTAAGGATCTGGACATCAAATATGTGATGCAGGGCTATCGTGACAAACGCCCCGCCTATGACGACCTGAAACTACAAACCGGTTTGAGCGATGAGCAAGTCGCCTATATCGGTGACGATGTCATTGATTTACCGGTCATGCATCAGGTCGGTTTGGCGATAGCAGTAAACGATGCTCACCATTTTGTGAAACAACATGCCCACTGGATCACAGATACCGTTGGTGGTCGTGGTGCCGTGCGTGAAATTTGTGAACAAATCATCGCATCGCATGGTCTACTTGATGAGAAGCTGAACAGCTACCTGAAATAAGAAGGCAGAATGTCTGCAAAAACACTGTTGTTAATAGGAATCTTTTGCGCCGTGATCGCTTACGTGATGGTCATGGATCGCGGTAATCAACGCGTCATAGCAACGCCTGCGACTGATGGCAGTAACAACTTTTATATGCAGGACTTTATGATTCGACAATACGATGAGTCCGGAGCCCTTTCCAGAATGATCGTGGGCGATCAAATGACGCGTGAAACCGATAGTGGCATCAGTCAATTACAAAACCCTTCCGCTACCATCTATGAAGACGCCCAGCCGGCCTGGCAGCTGAACTCACAGACGGGCACAATCAATGCGGATCAAACCGAAATGACATTGCTGGAAAATGTCACAGTGGTTCAGCAGCCGACTGAAGAACTGGAATTACAAACCGAACAACTTGATATAAATTTAGTCGACCAAACGGCGTCTTCTGCCGAAAAAGTCGTTATCATGCACACCAGTGGGCGCCAGGAAGGCGTTGGAATGACCGCTGAACTTAAAAAGAATGAGCTACGCTTACTCTCACAGGTAAAGGGAAATTATGCACAACCTCAATAAAATACTCCTGACTTTCATGCTGGCATTACTGTTGGCACCACAGGCGTTTGCCTATGACAGTACCCAACCCATAGATCTGGAAGCTGATGATTTACATTTGAACAACATCACCGGTGTCTTAACCTATACCGGCAACGTTAAACTCACACAGGGTGAAATGAAACTCACCGCCGACACCCTGAAGATTCATACCGTTGAACGCAAAGTACAGCGCATTGAAGCGTTTGGTGAACTCGCCCAGCTACAAGATCGGCGTCCAGATGGCAGACTGGTTAAAGCTGAAGCAAAAGCGCTGGATTATAATGTTGATAATGAAACCATACAGCTCACTGGCAATGGCAAGATTGACCAGGAAGGCAACATCATGACCAGCGAAAGTATTTTCTATGACCTCAAAACCAGCGACCTGCAAGCTGGCGACAAAGAGAAAAATGAACGCGTACGAATGACGCTGCAACCCGATAATGTAAATACTGGCGAATGAGCACACTGGAAGCGGCCGGACTACAAAAGTCCTACGGCGCAAAACGCGTTCTTGAACACGTCGATCTAAACGTTAACAGCGGCGAGGTGGTCGGCCTGCTCGGCTCTAACGGTGCCGGTAAAACTACGGCCTTTTATTGTATCGTCGGTCTGGTCAAAGCCGATGCCGGCAAAGTCACCCTGGATCAACATGACCTGACCAACCTGCCGATGCACGCACGTGCCAAACTCGGCGTCGGTTATTTGCCACAAGAAGCTTCGGTGTTTCGCAAGCTCAGTGTTGAAGATAATATTCTGGCGGTACTCGAACTACGCAAAGAACTCAATAAAGACCAGCGTCAGGAAAAACTTGAAGGCTTGCTAGATGATTTACAAATCGGGCATGTACGAGAGTCTCTTGGCATTAGCTTGTCTGGTGGTGAACGACGGCGAGTAGAAATAGCACGCGCGCTGGCTACAGAACCGGCTTTTGTACTTTTAGATGAACCCTTTGCCGGTGTCGACCCAATCGCCGTACTGGATATTCAACGCATTGTGATACATCTGACGGAAAGAAATATTGGCGTTTTGATTACCGATCATAATGTCCGGGAAACACTGGGCATTTGTGAACGCGCCTACATCTTGCATGAAGGACGAGTCATGGTAAGTGGTCTGCCCGATGAAATATTACAAAATGAAGACGCCAGACGTGTCTATTTGGGAGAAAATTTCAGCCTCTGATCGGTCTTTAACTAAAAACGAGGACTGTTTACTTAACATTTAGCACTAACCAAGCAATAATCGTACCAGAACTACAATAAGAAGATTAATGCTTAAAGGCTCATTACAACTCCGACAGGGAATGTCATTAAAAATGACGCCCCAGCTGCAACAAACGATCAAGTTGTTGCAGTACTCCTCGTTAGAACTACAAAACCAGATTCAGAATATGCTGCTGGAAAATCCCATGCTCGAGCATGAGGAAAACTTTGAATACAGCCAGGATATTGTCGAGTCGGATGGCGATGACTACGATGTGCCCGAAATGCATGACGGCGACCCTATTCCCGAAGACATGCAAATGGATGCCGACTGGCAAGATGTGGTTGACCTGCCGATGCCCACACCGGCCGCCAGCAAACCCGCCGAATCTGATTACAACTTCCTCGAAAACCAGGATGGTGGCGAAGCCGACCTACAAACCCATCTGCTTGACCAGTTAGCCCTGACTTCATTAAGTGATAATGATCTGACTATCTGTTACACGCTGGTGCAAATGGTCAAGGATGATGGCTATCTTGAAAACACCCTCGAACATGCGCACGAAAGTTTGCCTGCCGAACTAGAAATTGAACTGGACGAAGTTGAGGCTATGCATAACCTCATCATGCATCTGGACCCGGTCGGCATTGGTGCGCGAGACTTACAGGAATGTTTGATGGTGCAACTTCTGGAAACAGACGAAGCCTGGGAACGCACCGAAGACGCCAAATTATTACTCAAGGATCACTTCGAAGCACTCGGCAAACAAAATCAGGCCGAGCTGATGAAAAAAGCGCGGCTGGATGAAGAACGTCTGCTCGATGCACTGTCATTAATCCGTGAACTCAACCCACGTCCGGGCTCTCAAATTGGCACGCGCAATATCGAATACATCGCGCCTGAGGTGTATGTGATACGCGCGAATGGCAAATGGATAGCGAGCATCAACCCCGAGTTGGCTCCCAGCCTGCAAATCCAGGAAACCTATGCTGGCATGATCAAACGCCGCGACGGCAGCGAACAAAACCAGTATTTACGGGAAAAACTCCAGGAAGCACGCTGGTTTTTGAATAGCCTCACCAGTCGTAATGACACTATCCTGAAAGTGGCCCATGCCATCGTTAAACGTCAGCAGAAATTTTTTGATGAGGGCGAGAAAGCTATGCAGCCCTTGATTCTCAAAGATATCGCCGCTGACGTCGAAATGCATGAATCAACCATTTCACGCGTAACTTCAAACAAGTACATGCAAACCCCGTTCGGAATGCTTGAATTTAAATACTTTTTCTCGACCCAGATGGAAGCCAGCGATGGCGATAACACCTCATCCCGCGCGATCAAAGCCCTGATTCGTGAACTGGTAGACGAAGAAAATCCACAAAAACCCTTGAGTGATAACAAAATCACGACTATGTTAGGGGCTGAGAAAGGAATTAAAGTAGCGCGGAGGACAGTAGCCAAGTATCGAGAAGCATTACAGATACCACCGTCGAATGAACGCAAGCGCATCATATAGCTTAAACCCCGATTTTCAGTGTCACTCTGGCGCAACCCAAACGCGCCACACTAAACCACTTCAGCAAAACACCAAACACCGACCACTTTCACCCAGACATTTTGTCTGTCTTACCACGTTCCGGAGAACTAACTATGCAGCTAAGCCTTACAGGACAACATCTTGATCTTACAGACTCACTTAAAGCTTACGTAGACACTAAATTCAGTCGTCTCAGTCGTCACTTCGATCACGTACTCGATACGCACGTGATTCTCTCGGTAGAAAAACTCAGGCAGAAAGCCGAAGCCACCATCCACGTTAGCGGCAAGAATCTATTTGCCGTCGCTGTCCATGAAGATATGTATGCGGCTATTGATGCATTAACCGATAAACTCGACCGGCAAATAATCAAGCACAAAGAGAAAACCAAGAGCCATCACCGGTCGGAGGTTATACACCACGAAATGGTTATTTAGAAGAGTTTTCACAAGTAGTAATTGGGTATAATTTTTACCCATGAACATCATAGAGATGCTGGATCAAGACCGGATTATTTGTAACCCGGATACCAGCAGTAAAAAAAGGGTGATAGAACTGCTCAGTAAGACCTTGTCGGATGAATATCCCGATCTTACGGCAGCGCAGTTATTTGACAGCTTTAACACCCGTGAAAAACTGGGTTCAACGGCCCTGGGGGACGGGGTTGCCATTCCTCATGGTCGTTGTGCCAACATCAATGACGCCAGCATCGCCCTGATGAAATTGTCTAAAGGCATCGACTACGATGCGCCCGACTCCGAACCGGTTGATCTACTGGTAGGACTGGCCGTGCCAGAACAAGCCACAGAAGAACATCTGGAAATACTCGCCACGCTCGCTGAAATGCTTTCTGACAAAAAACTGGTCACGCGTTTGCGTCGTGCTAACAGCAGTCAGTCGATGCTCAGTAGTATCAAAAAATGGTCTGAGGAAGAAGTTGAAAACCACAACGAATCTGAAGAGTAGGATCAGAATTGCATCAAACTCAGGCCGTACACGGTAACCTCGTTAAAATTGCAGGCACAGGCGTCTTGATTCAAGGCGACCCCGGCAGTGGTAAAAGCCGGCTTTCATTGGCGCTGTTAGATCGGGGACATCAGCTCATTGCCGATGACATGGTCGACATTGATTCCGGTTTAACGGGTAAATGTCCCTCAAAACTAAAAAACCACTTGCATCTGCGCCACCTTGGATTGTTAAATGTACCTTATCAATATGGTGCAGCCAGTATCTGTGAGTCAGCCCCGATTGAGTTATTAATTAAACTCGATCTAAAACATCAGGCGCAACCCGCACAACTATCACCAACTTTTGCCCGTATAGACTTTCTGGGTCATAAAATCCCCTCGATTTTATTCAACCCTGACAAAGAGCAACAGCCAGCATTAATGCTTGAGGTAATAGTGAATTACTTTTTTATACAATATAAACAAACCGACCAGAATAGTCTGCGCAAAGACGGTATCCAGTAAATGAAATTTATCATCGTCAGCGGGCTTTCAGGCTCGGGGAAAACCATTGCGCTGCACGCACTAGAAGATTCGGGTTACTACTGTATCGACAATCTGCCGATCAGCATTCTGCCAGATGCCGTCAAAGCATTAAACGATCTGGGCGAGCACGAGATGATTGCCTTTGGTATTGATGCTCGCAGTGGTAGCAAGGAAATCACCCGCTTTGAACAGGTACTGCGTCAGTTACATGACAATCTTCCCAGCATCGAAATTGAGCTTATTTTCATCATGGCTCGTGAAAATGTGCTGGTCAGACGTTATGGAGAAACCCGCCGTGCCCACCCTCTTTCCGATAATGGGGCGATACCGCTGATTGAAGCGATTCGTAAAGAAAAAGATCTACTGGACTCTATTTCCACATTGGCTGATCTGACGATTGATACCTCGGTCATGAATGTACACCAGCTGCGACGTATGATTCGTGAACGAATGAGCGAATCAGATGGCGAAACTGAAAGGCTGTCCATTCAGGTTCAATCTTTTGGTTTCAAACACGGTGTGCCGATGGACTCTGA
This sequence comes from uncultured Thiotrichales bacterium, assembly GCA_938042355.1. Lineage (GTDB taxonomy): Bacteria > Pseudomonadota > Gammaproteobacteria > CAZUMV01 > CAZUMV01 > CALIRD01. Next base: position 1,670 of record CALIRD010000166.1, on the reverse strand, counting down.
CTATGTGTTTGATGTGCGCTGCCTGCCTAACCCCCACTGGGAGGCAGGACTGCGATCACTCACTGGCAAGGATCAAGAGGTCGCCAGTTTTCTGGAAACCAGCGAGATGGTAGAAGACATGTATCAATCGATCATGACTTTTCTGAACCGCTGGATACCCACGATCGCGGATGAAAGTCGCGGCTATCTTGGCATCTCAATCGGCTGTACCGGTGGTCAACATCGTTCTGTCTACATGACTGAACGCGTTGCCATGGCGCTGGAAAAACTCGACCTGGGTAAAATCAGTAAACGACATCGCGAGCTGGGTGAGGACTAGCCAGTGAGCGTTGCGCTGTTACTGATTACTCACGAAGATGTCGGCGAAAAACTGGTTGCCGTCAGTGACAAAATACTCGGCCTCCAACCCTTATCAACCGCTTGTATGAATGTCGGTTACGAGTGCAGTGTCGAAGCCGAAATCGAACGTGGTCAGGCGTTGTATGCGGATCTCAATGAGGGTGATGGCGTATTAATCATGACCGACATCTATGGCTCCACCCCCTGTAACATCGCCGCAGAATTGGAAGAACACGAAGATGTGATGGTGGTGGCCGGGCTCAATTTACCGATGTTGGTACGTGTCTATAACTATCCCAAACTGTCCTTGAAAGAATTGGCAGAAAAAGCAGTCAGTGGTGGTCACAATGGCATCTTCCTGTCATCAGAAGCCAACTTGGATCATGGCGGAAAATGATCAGCCATGATCTGCCCATCATCAATAAACTCGGCTTGCATGCACGAGCCGCCGCCAAGTTTGTCAATCTAGCTAATCAGTTCGAATCCGACATCAGCGTCAGCCGGAATGGCCGCACGGTCAATGGCAAAAGCATCATGGGTCTGATGATGCTCGCTGCCAGTAAGGGTAGTGAGATTACCGTGGCCATAGATGGCCTGGATGAATCTACTGCCATGCAGGCCATCGCCACGCTGATTGAAAATCGTTTTGAGGAAGACGCATAAGTAGTTCCTGAGCTGATTCAAGACGAGACCCTGTACGACAGGTATAATCACCGAAAGCCACGGATAACTTCATGACCGAATCTATCAATCAGCAAGATATTAAACCGCTTGATCGGGTCTCTGAAGCACTCGATGCCGGTGCTATGCAACCGGTACGGCGCATGATGAACTCCCTGCATAGCGCAGAAATCGCCAACTTACTTGGATCTCTACCTCCATCTGAACGTAAAATCGTCTGGAATCTGGTCGCCAGCACTGATCAGGGTGATGTACTGGTTGAGCTCGCTGAAGAAGTGCGCGCTGGTCTGATTGAAGACATGGACACTACCGAACTGGTAGCCGCCACAGAAGGTATGGAGACGGATGATCTGGCCGATTTTATTCGGGACCTGCCAGATAAAATGACCTCGCAAATTCTGCAACTGATGGACAATCAGGATCGCGAGCGCGTGCAGAGCATCCTCAAGTATGACGAACATACCGCCGGTGGCTTGATGAACACCGACACGGTGACCGTACGTGAGGATGTCAGTCTGGAAGTCGTTCGGCGATACTTACAACAACGTGGTGAACTACCCGAACATACGGACAGCTTGTTTGTGGTTGACCGAAATGAGCACTACCAGGGCACGTTGTCTCTTGAGGCGCTGGTGACCAGTGACCCGGCA
>CALIRD010000165.1 GCA_938042355.1 uncultured Thiotrichales bacterium | reverse complement strand
AGGGATAACTTCCAGACCAATCCGCTGCGCAAACGGTTGTTCAAGTTATTTTTCCAACTGGCTCAAATCCCGAATGGCTCCGCGGTCCGCTGAGGTTGTCATAGCCGCATAGGCACGCAGCGCCTGAGTTACCTTGCGGGGCCGTACAACTGAAGGTTTCCAGGCATCTTTACCTTTTGCCTCCATCGCCTCACGACGTTGCTCTAGTTCTGCATCACTTAGGTCAACGTTGATCGTTCGGTGCGGAATATCTATTTTGATCACATCACCCTCTTCCACCAGTCCTATGGCGCCACCCTCTGCTGCCTCTGGTGAAACATGACCAATAGACAAACCGGAAGTGCCTCCAGAAAAACGTCCATCAGTGAGTAATGCGCATTCTTTGCCCAGACCTTGGGACTTGAGATAACTCGTGGGATAGAGCATTTCCTGCATACCGGGCCCGCCTCGTGGACCTTCGTAATTTATGACCACAATATCACCCGCAACAATTTTGTCAGCGAGAATCGCGTCGACCGCATCATCCTGTGACTCGAATACTCGCGCACGTCCTGAGAAAACCAGAATCGACTCATCCACACCTGCCGTTTTCACTACGCAACCATTCAAGGCGATATTGCCGAACAGTATCGCCAAACCACCGTCTTTACTGTAGGCATGCTCAACCGAACGAATACAACCCTCTTTACGATCAATATCCAGATTGTCCCAGCGCCTGGATTGACTAAAAGCAACCTGGGTAGGAACTCCTCCGGGCCCGGCACTGTACATATGAGTAGCACTGTCAAATTCCGTGGTGGCAATATCCCATTTATCCAATGCTTCCTGTAGCGATTCTGCGTGAACGGACTTGACGTCCTGATTGAGCAAACCCGCACGATTTAATTCACCCAGTATGGCTGTAACACCTCCAGCACGATGTACATCTTCCATATGGTACTTTTGAGTTGAAGGTGCGACTTTGCATAAGTGCGGGATTTTTCTGGAAAGACGATCAATGTCTTGCATACTAAAATCGACCTTGCCTTCATGGGCTGCGGCCAGCAAGTGCAAAATCGTATTGGTAGACCCTCCCATCGCAATATCAAGACACATGGCATTCTCAAAAGCACTTTTACTTGCGATCGAGCGCGGCAATACTGAAGTATCATCCTGCTCGTAATAACGCTTGGCAAGATCCACGATAGTTCGAGCTGCTTGCAAAAAAAGTTCTTCACGATCAGCATGAGTAGCCAGTAAGGACCCGTTACCTGGCAAGGACAAGCCTAAAGCTTCAGTCAAACAGTTCATCGAATTCGCAGTAAACATGCCTGAACAGGAACCACAGGTTGGACACGCTGACCGTTCGACTTGCTCTACCATCTCATCGGAATTACTGGAATCGGCTGCCGCCACCATCGCATCAACCAGATCGAGCTTGATGACCTGGCCATCCACAGTAGTTTTGCCCGACTCCATCGGACCACCTGAGACAAAAATGGTGGGTATATTCAAACGCAAGGCCGCATTTAACATACCGGGAGTGATCTTGTCGCAATTGGAAATACACACCAGAGCATCGGCACAGTGTGCATTGACCATGTATTCGACAGAGTCAGAGATCAAATCACGAGAAGGCAAACTGTATAGCATGCCGTCATGGCCCATGGCGATCCCGTCGTCCACGGCAATGGTATTAAATTCTTTGGCAACCCCACCGGCCTTCTCGATCTCTCTGGCAACCAGCTGACCCAAATCCTTGAGGTGGACATGCCCGGGCACAAATTGTGTAAATGAATTTGAAATGGCAATGATGGGTTTATCAAAATCATCATCCTGCATTCCGGTAGCACGCCATAAAGCACGAGCACCGGCCATATTTCGACCATGAGTAGTGATCCTGGATCTATATTGCGGCATAATTCACTCCTAGATGAGGCGTTATTTTACCTCAGAAGCAAACATACAGCTAACCGGTTATCGGTCTACAAAGGTGAGACATGCAACAATTTGGAATTCGAATCACTCTGCCAGAAACAAGCACTCTCTGTCGCGACCATTTGCTCGGAAAGAACTGGGAAGGTTTTCGCTGGTTTAGCACAGAAGAAGATCGAGAAGCCGCCTTCAAAGAAATGTCAAAACAACCCGGTAATTATCGTAAAGGTGACGAGATACAACAAATTCTGGAGCGTATAGAACGTTAGTATTGCAGGTCTTTCATCAAACGTTTGAATTCATCGGACTGCTCGAGTAAATCTTCCGCCGCATTAATCAACCCGTCAGCTTCTGCTTTTTCCAATGAAAAGGTAGTCGGGATTTCCTGAAGAAATTTTCGCTGCTGCTCATCAGCTATATCGGCAAGACTGATCTTTATAAAATAGAACTCGAGATTATCTTTGCAAAACATCCTTCCGCAGCGCGCCAGACTCACCTGCTCTTGCCAACTTCTGATCGTATTTTTGAACAGTTTGATCGTCTCCTGATTGTAGAGAGAGATTTGCACCGTAGTGGCAGCATCGACCGTGAAAAAAGTAGACGGCGGGTCTTTTCTTTTATTGATGTCCATACTCGGAGCTGCTGCCGCATCAGTCACAATCACCACGACTTTTTTCGTGTTCTCGATGCCGAGCTCGGTAAATGCATCAGCCGCAGTTCCCTTTATGGAAAAATAATCTACCAATGCTCGCAAACCCAGATTATCTGCCAATCCTCCATCCATTAAATGAATATAGGGTCGTTCAACACTATTACGATAGGCATTGATTTTTTTGGTGTAAGGCAATAACGCTGGACTCTCGCGCCAAATATCAGAGCCCATCCAATGCGGTAATCGTGGTTCACAATCACTGCCGTAATTGAATACTGTTACCGCCGAAAAAAGGCCGGGTACCGCTGAGGAGGCAGTCACTGCTCTGGAAATCGGAAAATCGGCAATGCTTGAACACATCCAGTCAAATTGTTGCTGATGAAACCCGAAACCAGTACCTAATGTAAGATCGGTAGAGTTGATTAATATTGCCGGCCCGGGTTGCTGTGCAAGATCACTGAAGGTTGCACCCTTGAATAAAACCTTATCGTAATAATCAGATGCCACCTCGCTACGATCGTAATAATCAGAGCCGAGGTCATACCAACGTCTGGGAGATATTACTTTTTTGATCAATTCGCGTTCGATATTGGCACGCACAAATTTTTCTTCAAAATCATCGAAGATACGATAGCCATTCAAACCAAAATACGCTGCAGTAAAACTACCTCCCGAAACAGAAGAGATAAGATCAACCTCATTCAGCAGGTTGGATCTGGAACCATTTACATCTAATTCAATGTCACGCAAGGCATCAAGTACACCGTAAGAGAGTGCCGTCGCACGCATACCTCCACCGGAAAAAGCCAACATCACCAACAAATCATCCGATTGTCGTGCTGACGATTGTCTTTCAAGATAATAAGGAGGAGTTTGTATACCAGTATCGTTTCGTGGATTGACAAAGAAGTGTGCCGACGAACAGCCGACCAATAGACTGGCAAATAAAAACGTGATTGCGCCTCTACTTAAAATAGATAAAGGTCTATAAGAAAGACGCTTGTTCATGACACCGTTTTCCACAAAGAATGCATTAACATCAGATTCGTAATGTTGGCTACAAACGAATATTATAAAGAATGAGGCTAAACCGAATTTATATTCTGGATAATTCTAACCCATATGACAACCGTAAAATCATGGAAGTGAAGACTGATCGTCATAAGCAAATGACCTCATGGCTAAAAAATCATTTGGGAACGGATGCTTATTCTCTGGAACCTGCATCTGAGGACGCAAGTTTCAGGTCTTATTACAGACTTAGCTATGATGGTATCTCAAGAATCATTATGGATGCTCCGCCTGCACAAGAGAATGTAGTCCCCTTTATCAATATCAACGAAATACTCTTGTCGGCCGAACTTCATACACCCTATCTCTACCAAAAAAATATCGCTGAAGGCTTTTTGATGCTGGAGGATCTGGGTACAAGAGATTACCTAAGTCAGTTGAACCAGTCATCCGGCTCAAGTCTCTACCATGATGCAATCGACGCCTTGATCAAACTCCAACAAATCGAGACTGACCAACTACCGCTATACAACGCCGACTTACTATCTCAAGAGTTGACACTGTT
>CALIRD010000164.1 GCA_938042355.1 uncultured Thiotrichales bacterium | reverse complement strand
TTTTAAAATAAGCATAAATATCTTCTTCAGACATTTTATCGGCGTTGTTCAGATCGGTTGCTTGTGAAGAAAATAATACTTCACCCTTCTTACTCACTAAAGCAATAGAGGGTATGCCTCCCATCACGGGGACATTATAGTCAGCCGCCAGTTGCATATTATTGTCTCGTCGACCCACGTCAATAAAAATGACTTCATAGTTTTGGGCTAACAAGCCCGCCAGTGGTTGTTGTTCATAAACCGCTGCCAGTTTTCTTGAATCACTACACCAGTTCGCACCAAAGGTCATTAGCAGGTTTTTATCAGCTGGCATCTTCGCCAATGCTGCAGTAATCACACCCTCACTGTCGGCTCGTCCATCAAACGGACGTGGTCCTGTTGCACAACCTGAAATACTCATATATGCCACCAATAGAGCCAGTAGATGCAGTTTATTAAACATTCTGTCAAGCTCCTGAAATCCGAATATTAATCATACTACGAGTATTACATTAGAATATTGTTAATCTAAAGCCACTCACCTAATTTTCCTCAATTTCCTGTACTAAACAGGCCACGTAGGATGTCGCTTAAGCCCTTATCATCCTTCACATTTTACAGTTTTACGCTTATGATGGCTCGAATGTTGTAGCTGTATGAAACATCAAATTACTAATCCAGTTAGTTCTACGCATAATCCACATTGTGGGGGGAAAAAATGCATTACTTAAAATCACATAAATTAATTTCGTCAATTCTTCTGGCATCACTATTTTTCAGCACCAATGCAGTAGCTCAGCTGGAAGAAATTGTCGTCACTGCACAAAAACGAGAGCAAAGTCTGCAGGATGTGCCTATATCGATTTCTGTTGTGAGCAGCGAAGTACTCAAAGAAGCAGGCATAGATAATATTGAAGACTTGCAAGCTTACATACCAAACCTGCAAATGACGGAAACGGGTATTAGTACCCAGATGTATGTGCGTGGAATTGGTACTGGTAATAACCAGGGTTTTGAGCAAAGTGTCGGACAATACATAGACGGTATTTATTACGGACGCCAACAACTCATTCGTGCTCCATTTTTTGACCTCGAAAGAATCGAAGTACTGCGAGGTCCTCAAGGCACTTTATTCGGTAAAAATACGATTGCTGGTGCACTCAACATTACTACCGCAAAGCCCTCTGGTGAAAATGAAGGCTTTGTTTCAATTGAAGGTGGAGATTTTGGCAAGCTGGATGGGCAGGCCGCTTATTCATTTGCCTTAAGTGATAATTTCAGCGCACGTCTGGCTGGACGCTTCTTTGAAGAGGATGGTTATACCAGTAATGATTTCAGACTGAGAGATGAGGCCGCGCGTGAAGACAGTGCTTTACGTCTAACCGTTGCCCATGATGTTACCGACAAGTTTTCCTACGAGGCTAAAATCGAGTTTAATAAATTTGATACCGTGGGTCGTAATATTGAAATCGTTCAGGACGACCCTGCGATCGCGCCGTTTCCAACAGCCGGGCTGACTTTTGATCAAATTTTTGCTGTTATCATAGGTCAACAGGCTGCGATTGGTGAAACCACACTGGACGGCAACCGTTCCGCCAATGCACGTGAGGACAGTCAAAACGAACTTAAGAATCTGACTTTTGATGGTCGATATGATCTCGATAATGGTAACAGTCTGGAGTTCACAACCGGCCTGGTGGAGTACGACATTGAAGAGACCTGCGACTGTGATTTTATCGCCGGTAATATTTTTGAAACCTTGGCGTTTGAAAACTATGAGCAATTCAGTCAGGAAGTTCGCATGGTATCACCGGGTGGTGAAGACATAGACTGGCTTGCGGGTGTTTTCTATCAAACCAGCACGCTCGATTATGAAGACAACATTATTATCCCGGGTAATTCTGTATTACCTGCAGTAAACCCGGCTCTGGCTGCGGTTGCCGGTACCTCTGCATCTCGCACTTATGATGCTGGTAGTGATTTGTTTGCGGTCTTTGCACAGGGTACGTGGAATCTGAGAGATGATTTCAGAATTACAGCAGGTGCCAGATATACCACTGAAGACAAAGATGCCCAGCGCATTATTAATGTCACAGACAATGCAACCGGGCAAATACCAACCAACCCGGTTGCTGCAGGTACAGCAGCCGCTGTCTTTAATGCTGCCTTCGGGGTACAAACCGAACAGCTGAAATTACTGGGCTCTCCAACCGGCCATAACCTCGATGGTAATCTTGGTGAAGATTCATTTACCCCTTCGATTAGTTTCGAGTGGGACGCCAACGAAAATGTTATGGTTTACGGCTCTGTCAGCACCGGCTTTAAATCAGGTGGATTTGATGCACGTGCCAATAATATCGGTTCCTGGGAATTTGCCGAGGAAGAGGCCACAGCCTTTGAAGTTGGTTTCAAATCAACTTTGCTGGATGGCAATATGGAATTCAACGGCGCCCTGTATTTCACCGATTATGAAGATCTGCAAATTGCACAGTTTGATGGCACGCTTGGTTTCAATGTGGGTAACGCCGCCGAAACTCAGGTACGTGGTTTTGAAATTGATGGTCGCTGGTTACTGAGCGATAGCTTTACTCTGAACTATGCTTTGGGTTACCTCGATCATGAATATAAAGATTACCAAAATGGTAACTGCTATAACCGTCAAGTTCCAGATGGTGTGATCGGTAATCAGGGTAACCAATTGTGCGACTTCACCGGTCGTGATGGACAATACACACCAGAGCTAACCGCCAGCCTGTCGCTACGATACGAACAACCCATCGGTGCAAACGGCATGATGCTCAAAGCATTGGCTGCCTACAACTACACCGATGAGCAAAACGTACATCCGAATCTTGATCCGTTATACACCATCGATGCCTATGGTCTGATTGACCTGAGTGTCGGTCTTGAAACCGATAAATGGTCAGTAGCGGTACTGGGTCAAAATGTGGGTGACGAAGAGTACCTGACTTATGTTGGTAACGCACCGCTTTCCGGCAGTAGTTTTGGAACCAATACTTTCTACGGTTTTGTTGCTCCACCACAAACGGTCACTGTACGTGGTGAGTATCGATTCTGATAGTTACACAGAGAAACAAAAAGCCCGGCATTGCCGGGCTTTTTTTGATTTGAAAAAAGTGACCTGCTACTTTTTCGCAATTCTTATATATAACATCTGGGGTTTTTGTTCATACACCACATCGACAATCTGCATTGCAATATTCTCGAGCTCGGCATAATTTTTTTGTCTGACCTGACTGGCTTTAAAATCAACCGTGACTTGCTCTAAAACACCATTGGCACGTTTCCAGGAGACATTGGTGTCCAGCCCATGGTCTTCCTTGATTTGCTTCATGATCACCAGGTTTTTATTGCTGGTTTGAGCGGCGGGTACTGCCTCGTTACGCAGGTGACGCACAAACCACAAAATAATTACCGCTGCGATTGCAATCAACAACCACTTCATGAGTCCACTACTGGATTTAGTCTCAGGCACTGGCGACAAATACTCCTTCATGTTCAAATTCAGTACTAACTAACTGCTCAATCAGAAAACGGGCCAGTTCCGCATTACGTACTTTCCCACCAGGTACGGTCAATCGATTGACCTTCACCTCGTTAATAAATTTTCCTTCCTTAATGCTTGGACAGCGTACCAATGTCCAATTCAAATCACTGGCTGCGAGTAAACGATATTCACGTTTTTTATCTTTGATAATATCGCCGAGCATCAATGAGCCGACATATTTGGTTACTAAGCCAAACAGATTGGTACGCTTGTCAGCCGGCATCACCAGACTGGCGGCTGACACCAGGATATAGCGGGTAATACCGATGTCACCCATTTTCTCAATCAGATGACCGGTTGCGGTTGAACAAATCATGGCTTTGGCCGCCGACTTGCTTCTGCCGGTAGGCCCCAGTGCACTGACCACTGCAGCACAACCTTGCAGTAACGTTTCTATGGCTTCGCTGTCGTCGGCATTGCCTGCAATAATTTCCAAACGTCGATGCGAGATATTCAAACTCGATGGATCACGAACCAGTGCACGTACTGAATACCCCTGATAAAGCGCTTCGTTGATTAAAGCTACTCCAGTCAGACCTGAGCCTCCCAGAATTGCTAATTTGCCGGATTCAGATGACACACAAACTCCTTATGCGTTGAGATAAATCAAATACCAATACCGGGTATCTTATAAAGTATCCACTCCTGGATTTCCAGCCAAAAGCAAAGAACTGATCATTGTCTACAGTTTATGTGGATCAGATCAGTAAATTTTTCGCGCCATCGAGAGTATCACTACAACCAGCCTCCAGTTTAAGATTCGCCATTTCATCACCCCGGGTTTTACCATAGGTTAAAATCGCGATCGGCTTGTTTTGTTCGGCTGCCCAACGTACAAACCGAAAACCGGAAAAAACAGTGAGCGATGAACCTATCACCAGTAACGCTCTGGCCTGCTGCAAATAATCTTTACACTGATCAACAACCTTCGATGCTACTGACTCACCAAAAAAAACGACGTCGGGTTTGATGATTCCTCCACAAGCACAGGCGGGCACTTCAAAATCATGGTAATTCGCCTTTTCGATTTCAACATCACCATCGGGTTTGTCTTTGGCGATCACTACCCGCGTTTGCCACTCCGGGTTCAAATCAACCAGTCTGGCTTGCCACTCCTTACGTGAACCATGTTGCTGACAACTCAAACAAATCACCTCGTCAATTCTGCCATGCAAATCGATAACCTGTTGACTACCCGCCTTTTGATGCATGCCGTCAACATTCTGGGTTACCAGGGCATTGATAAAACCGGCCTGTTGAAGTTCTGCAATGACCTCATGTCCACGATTCGGCGCATTGTTTTGCATACGAGGCCAGCCGAGCATACTTCGTGCCCAATAGCGCTGGCGCGACGCATAGGCACTGACAAAATCCTGATACAAAATAGGTTTACTGTGTAGCCATTCACCGTTGGTATCACGATAAGCCGGAATACCTGAATCGGTACTGATGCCGGCCCCGGTTAATACCATCAACGATTGATAGCTTTGAATAAATTCTGCCAGTTGCTGATCAGCGCTCAACTTTGGTACAGACTCCAGCGCGGCAATTTACAGAAGGTTGTATCTCAATCTGGCAGACACCGGAAAGATTGGCGGCAACATTATAGTCTCGTTCCAGCCGCACCCGACGCAGGGCCAGATTACGAAGATTGGTCGCCGTAGGCAGTTGCTTGGAATAGGCTTTATAATTATTAGGACCTCCACATGGAGCGTAGCCGGTAGCAATTACACCGCAATCCGTAAAACTGTCGCAGCGCGGATAGCCGATGGAAACATTGATTTGTTTACTCAGGCTTTGCAGTTCTTCCTGCATCGCCTGTAGATTACCAGCATAGCCTGCTTCCTGAGTGGCACAAGCACTCAAACCCAGCATGGCGATTGTTGTTAAAAGCGCTTTCATAAACGTATGGCTGACGAAAACCCCAGTGTATACTAAAACCAGACACCGTAATAAAGGCTCATTATGAAAGATACATTTTTCGGCCGCAGCTGGGACGACTGGATTACACGCTATGCTGCGAGCCACCAAAACCCCGTTAATAGACTGTGCCACAGTTGGGGCATTCCCATGATTGTGGTTTCTCTGTTGCTGATTTTACCCGCTCTGATTGTTCCGGTATTTTGGAAAATTGCGTTGGGGTTATTCATCCTCGGCTGGCTACTGCAGATTGTCGGGCATGTGTTTGAAGGTAAACGTCCCGAGTTTTTTTATGACTGGCGTTTCCTGTTTGTTGGCTTGCGTTGGTGGTGGGCTAAAATGAAAGGCGTTGTCTAACACCATTGTAACTCGTCGGAACCTGACCGGCTGTCGCTGGTCTGATTATTCATAATAATTCTAGTCAAGGAATACTCATGTTATATCGATCACTCATTATTTCTCTCGCGCTCTTGCTCACGGCCTGTCAATCAGTAAGCAGCACGACAGCGCTTTCTGAAACTTCAGACAGTTTGAACCAGACCTCAGCCACCATGCCTGATGTCGATATAGCCTATAGTAAATTTACGCTGGACAATGGCTTGCGTGTCATCGTCCATGAAGATCGCAAAGCACCGATCGTGGCTGTCAGTGTCTGGTATCACGTCGGCTCCAAGGATGAACCCACCGGAAAAACCGGTTTCGCCCATCTGTTTGAACACCTGATGTTCAACGGCACGGAAAACTATAACGATGAATATTTCGGGCCATTTGAAAAAGTTGGCGCTACCGATATGAATGGCACCACCTGGTTTGACCGAACCAACTACTTTCAGAATGTCCCTACCCCGGCGTTGGAACTGGCGCTATGGATGGAATCTGATCGTATGGGCCATCTGCTTGGCGCCATCGACCAGAGTAAATTAGATGAACAACGCGGCGTGGTACAAAACGAAAAAAGACAGGGTGACGATAGACCCTATGGCAAAACCGAGTACCGTTCACTGGAAGGACTGTATCCGGTTGGACACCCCTACCGGCACAGCACCATTGGCTCCATGGAAGATCTGGATTCAGCTTCTCTGGATGATGTCAAACAATGGTTTCAGGATTACTATGGTGCAGCCAATGCGGTGCTGGTGCTGGCTGGAGATCTGGATGCGGCTACCGGTAAACGTTTGGCAGAAAAGTATTTTGGTCATATCGCTGCTGGTCCACCGGTGAAACAAATTCAAAGCTGGGTGCCGGTAAAAAAAGAAAACCTGATTGAAGTAATGCCTGACCGTGTACCGCAAGCACGCATTTACCGGCAGTGGGTGATACCCGGTAGAACCACCACAGATGCCAACCTTCTGGAACTGGCTGCCGATGTACTGGGTAGCGGCAAAAATTCACGACTGTATAAATCATTGGTCTATGACCAGCAACTCGCCACCAGTGCCTACGCCTATGTTGAACAACATGAATTAAACAGCGTGTTCGAAATAAACGTTACCCTGAAAGCCGATGCAGATCCGCAGCAGGTGACTAAAGAAATTGACAAAATACTTGCTGACTTTTTAGCGGAAGGACCGACCGACAATGAATTATCTCGTGTTATCACCAGCACCAATGCCAGTGCGATACGAGGCTATGAAAAAATCGGTGGCTTTGGCGGCAAAGCAACCGCACTGGCTCAAGGTGAATTGTATGCCGGTGACCCCGGATTCTATAAAACCCGACTACAGTGGCTGAATAATGCCACCACAGACATGTTGCAAGAACTGAGCAATGAGTGGTTACAGCATGGTTATTATCAACTCACTGTCTTGCCTTTTGCTGATTATCAGGTAACGGCGAGTGCCGTGGATCGTAGTCAGGGGCTGCCTGTGGTAAGTGGTATGCCGGATCTGGGTTTCCCTGAAATCCAGCGCAGCCAACTGGCTAACGGAATGCCGATTGTTCTGGTTGAACGTAACTCATTGCCGTTGGTCAATGTTGCGATTCAGTTTGACGCCGGCTACGCCGCGGATGCTGGTGGCAAACTCGGGCGATCCAGTTTTACCATGGACATGCTCAACGAGGGCACAACCAGCAAAGACTCTTTGGAAATAGCGGCACTTGCTGAAAACCTCGGCGCTAACCTTGGCTTCAATACCGACCTTGATGTGTCTACTGCGTCGGTATCTGCCTTGAAGAAAAATCTTGATGAATCGATTGCACTGATGGCTGACATCATCAAATACCCGACCTTTCCACAAGCCGAGATTGACCGTTTGCGAAAACAGTGGCTGTCCGGAATTGAGCAAGAACAAAACCGTCCGGTACAACTGGCCTTGAGAAACTTGCCACCGCTGCTTTATGGAAGCGATCATTCCTATGGTATTCCTTTTACTGGCAGTGGTACCAAAGACTCCATCAACTCACTGGGTCGAGCAGACCTGGTTGGTTTTCATCGTGACTGGCTACGCCCGGACAACGGTACGGTTTATGTGGTCGGTGATACCACCATGGATGAGATCCTGCCCATCCTCAATCAGCACATAGCGCAATGGGTCTTACCGGCTTCGGCCAAACCGAACAAAAATCTGGGTCAGGTAGCCTTGGCAGATCAATCGGTTGTCTATTTGATTGATAAACCCGATGCCGCGCAAACAGTATTGCTGGCTGGGCATATTATTCCTCCTACCGGTGACCCTCAAAATATCGTGATTCAAACCATGAACGATATTATTGGCGGTTCTTTCACAGCACGATTTAATATGAATCTGCGTGAAGACAAGGGCTGGAGTTACGGCGCCAGTTCATTCAGCTGGGATGCTCGCGGACAACGTCCATGGATGATTTATGCACCGGTACAGACCGATAAAACCAAAGAATCTATTCAGGAACTCCAGCGAGAACTAACTGAGTTCTTAAGCACCAACCCCGCCAGTAGTGAGGAATTGAGCAAGGTCATCAGCTCCAACAGTAACAGTCTGCCCGGCAGATTTGAAACCTCTCGCTCGGTACTGGGAGTGTTACTCGATAATGAAAATTATGGTCGAGCCGATAACTACGTGAGTACGCTCAAACAACAATATGAAAGCGTTGATCTCGAGAGTGTCAGAGAATCTGCGCAAACCACTTTAAAACCAGAAGCGCTGACCTGGGTCATCGTAGGCGACAGAAATGTGATTGAGCAAGATGTAAGAAGTCTGGCCTTCGATGCGGTTAAGATAATGGACATCGATGGCAATATCATCGAGTAGATTAACACTCAGATAACGCTATCGGCATGGTTGCCGGTAGCGTTAGATCCAGCGTCTGGTTGCCTTACAGTAGCTAGTGTATTCTTCAGCAAAGCGTGCTTGTAATGCACTTTCTTCTGGCATGATCTGAAAGCGATTGATAAACCAGATAAACAGGCCGACCAGAATCAGATTGAGCAAACTTCCCAGATAAACAAACCACCCCAGTAATACCAACAACATACCCAGATACATCGGATTACGGGTTAGCTTGTAAATTCCTGTTGTCACCAATGTACTGGCCTTTTCAGGTTGCAACGGATCTACTGTGGTTGAGGCAGCCCGAAATGACCAGACACCGGAAAAGGTAATCATAGAACCAACAACTACCAGCAACAGGCCCGTGTTTTCCTGAAATGGCAATGTAAATAGCCACAGCGGCAGCAATTTGTGCACTAACCACATCAATATTACCGCAGCCAATATTAATAACACCGGAGGTATTTTAATCGTTGTGCTCCTGTACTAAAGTACGAAGAATCCAGATTGCAAAATACTGTAAACTGGATAGAAAATAGACTATATATATCAGGGAGTGATTATGCAGCTTTTCAAACTATCTTTTTTTCTTGTTCTTTTGTTGTTACCACTAAGTATTGTGGCAGAAGACAAACCCAGTATGGCAGTATTGGATTTTCGTAATGATACTTCAGCCAGTTGGTGGTATAGCGGTGTCGGTCGAGAGCTGTCAGGCATGCTAACCAATGAGCTTGCAGCCACCAAACAATTCAGAATGGTGGAAAGAGACAAACTTAACGCGGTTCTGGATGAACAAAATCTCGGTGCCTCTGGACGTGTCAATGCTCCTACCAGTGCTCAAATCGGTAACATGACAGGTGCACAATATCTGGTTACTGCAACCGTCAGTGCCTTTGAACATGATGTTTCAGAAGACAGCGGTGGTTTGAGTTATAAAGGCTTTTCTATTGGTGGTAAAAAAGAAAACGCCTATCTCGCCGTTGATCTGCGCGTGATTGATTCAACCACCGGAGAAGTCTATGACACGCGCACTATTGAAGGTCGTGCCAGTGGCGGCGGGATTAAGCTCCGTGGTTATAAAAACGGACTGGGTGGTAAATTTGGCAAGGAAAATAAAACTCCCGTTGGTAAAGCAATAAGAGCGGCTGTCTTTGAAATATCCAGCTATCTGGAATGCTCTATGATCACACCTAATGGTCGTTGTATGAAATCATACGATGCGAAAGAAGAAAAACGTCGTGATAGCCTGAGAGATGCTATCTCCCTGGATTAGCTCAAAGAGCAAGCATTCCGTCTACCGTGATTGCAAATTCAACCTTGTCTGGTTGAGCTCGCAAAGCACGTAATTTGGAAACGCCGGCACTCGGCTGAGTGCCGGCTATCCAATGCCAGCCTGCTTTTTTAATTTTAATCTCATGATCGTATCTCAAGCCGGCGCTTTCAACGCTGCCAGTGATATAGCATGGCTCACTAAAATACATCAAAAGTAAATTATCACCCGTCGCAGCATCAATCAGTGAACCTGCCGCAAATGGTTGGCGTGTTTCTTTTTCAAACGCCATAGTGGCCACCCGCAGCATTTGTGTTTGTGCGGGTTGAATCAACAACCCTGTGGTTAATTTGGTATCTACCAGCACGGCAGAATCCGTGCTATTGATACTCGGTAACTCTACTATGAATGGCTGGTTATCACTGACGGTGACTTCGGTAAGTATAGGGCGACGTGGTATACCAAAAATCTGCCCTTTAATGCTGGGAAACAAAAGTAAGATTTGCTCACCATTCATCATATGTCCGAGTGAATCACCATTCTCGTTATAGTAAGCAATCGACATCTTAAAAGATTCAGCTCGGGCT
>CALIRD010000163.1 GCA_938042355.1 uncultured Thiotrichales bacterium | reverse complement strand
TACTCCCGGTACCAGCACCACAGCAAATCTGGCCGGTGCCACAGGATCTACCAAGAGCTACAGTATTGAAGTGCCAGCCTGTGCCAATAACCTGACCGTGAAAATGTCTGGCGGCAGTGGTGACGCTGATTTGTATGTGCGCGCCAACAGCGCGCCTACCACCAGCACTTACGATTGTCGTCCTTACACCGGTGGTAACAATGAAACCTGTGACTTCAGCGACGCAGGCGGAAAAACCTGGTACATCAATATCAGGGCTTACCGAAGCTATAGCGCAATGACACTCGAGATTAATTATTCCGAGTAGCATTAGTTTAAAGTGGTAAATCAAGGGCGGCCTCTGGCCGCCCTTTTTTATGACACATTATTTCAATTCAAGCTATGCTTTAATACAACACCAGAATTAATCACGAAGTAGCAAATTGAGTTTATTATCGCTGGAAGACGTATCCCTGAGTTACGGGGTACCGCCGCTTATCGACCAAATCAACCTGAGTATTCAGGAACGTGAACGCGTTTGTCTGATTGGTCGTAATGGTGCAGGTAAATCAACCCTGATGAATATCATTATGGGGCGTATCACGCCGGATGATGGCGAAGTCAAAATCACCCTCGGCACCGGTATTGCACAGCTGGAACAGGAGGTACCCCGAGAGGCAACCGGCACCGTCTTTGAAGTCGTGGCTTCCGGTTTGGGTGAAGCCGGAGAGTTGATCCAGCAATTCCATCACCTGACGCAACAAATCAGTACCGACAGTAGTGACAAATTGATGCATCAGCTGCAGGAGTGTCAATCTGAACTCGACCGTACCGGCGGCTGGGCAATCAACCAGCGAGTCGAATCCATTTTAACCAAAATGCAACTCGAACCCGATGTTGATATCGCTGGACTTTCCGGTGGTTATAAAAGACGGGTACTGCTAGCGCGCGCCCTGGTTAGCGAACCACAATTATTGTTGCTGGACGAACCGACTAACCATCTTGATATCGAGGCTATCCAGTGGCTGGAAAAATTTCTGCTCAACTGGGAGGGCGCACTGTTATTCATTAGCCATGATCGCAAGTTCATGGACAATCTTGCCACCCGTTTTATTGAAATTGATCGTGGCTCGATTGCCGAGTTCAGTGGTAACTACGCCAACTATTTGCGACGTAAACAGGAGTTACTGGACGCCGAAGAGAAGCAAAATGCATTGTTTGATAAAAAACTCTCGCAAGAAGAAACGTGGATCCGTCAGGGCATTAAGGCACGCCGCACCCGTAACGAAGGTCGCGTTCGTGCACTGCAGGACATGCGTAAACAACATGCGGAACGACGCAAACTCACTGGCAAGGCAAAGATGACGGCACAGGAAGCCGAAAAGTCGGGACGCATTGTTGCCAAGGCAGTCAACATTGATTTTGCCTACGACAATGACCCGGTAGTGAAAGGCTTTTCCTGTCTGATTCAACGTGGCGACCGCATAGGTCTGATCGGACCCAATGGCGTGGGTAAAACTACCTTGCTACGTTTGTTACTGGGTGAGCTGGCGCCACAAAAGGGTAAAGTAAAAACCGGTACCAATCTGGAAATTGCGTATTTTGATCAATATCGCACCGCGCTGGATGAAGAACAGAGTGTGCAAGACGCCGTGATGGAAGGCAGTGAAATGATCGAGGTCAATGGCAAGCCGCGGCATGTGATCAGCTATCTGCGTGATTTCCTGTTTAGTCCCAAGCGGGTACGACAACCTGTTAAAGCGCTTTCGGGCGGAGAACGCAATCGTTTGTTATTGGCAAAGATGTTTACCAAACCCGCCAATCTGCTGGTTCTCGATGAACCCACCAACGATCTGGATATGGACACCCTCGATCTATTGGAAGAGCTACTGCTAGAGTTTAAAGGCACTATTTTGCTGGTCAGTCATGATCGCTCCTTTATCAACAACGTTGTGACCAGTAGTTTTGTATTTGAAGGTGACGGCAACGTGAATGAATATGTTGGTGGCTATGATGACTGGCTCAGACAACGTAAAAAAGAAGGGATCATCTCCTCTTCTCCCACAGAAAAAGAGAACAAGTCATCTAAAAAATCAGGCAAACGCAAACAACTCTCGTACATTAATCAACGTGAGCTGGACGCTCTACCCGAAGAAATAGAACAACTCGAAGAACAATTACAGCAACTCACCGAGACTATTGGCGAGCCTGACTTTTATAAACAAGAACAAGATCAGATAGAAAAAGCGACATCCAAACTTGAAGAGCTACAGCAGACACTTAAAACCCGGTATAAGCGCTGGGAAGAACTGGATGCTGAATACAATGAATTACAAGGATAAGCCATGAATAAGAAAGCGATAAACCTCCGTGATAAGTTCTTGCTCATTAAAGAGCACTGGACACCAAAAGTCATTGCCGAGATGAATGACTACCAATTCAAACTGGCAAAACTAGAAGGTGAGTTCGTCTGGCATCAGCACGATGATACTGATGAAGTCTTTATCGTCATGGACGGCCAGCTACGCATTGACTTGCGCGATGATGCTGTGACGCTTAACCAGGGTGAAATGTATGTCGTACCTAAAGGAGTGGAGCACAAACCTTATGCTGAAAAGGAATGTCATGTCATGTTGGTAGAGCCGCGTGGTGTCACTAATACCGGGGATCAGGATGGCGAACTGACGGCGCAGAATGATGTCTGGATTTGATCAAGCATTACGTTCAACAACTTATATTGTATAAAATCTTTCCAATTTTTTGGTAAAAAAACAGCAATTGATCTATTTGGATTTATGTCTTGAGATGTAATACGTCACATCTTGAAGTAATACTTTTACAGTTTTCTTTGTAAACATTTTTTCCTTTTCACCATTCACGAATTTTTTTCAAACGATAGTCCGTAAAAAAATACCTTTAACTAGTTTTTATCCACGTTTTGACGATTTGGAATTGATTGCTCATTTGAAAAAACTCACCGTTTTATAACAACAATCTTTATTTATACTTTCGTCGAAATCTTGGTGGCACGCAGGAAACATTAAATATTCCTGTCGCTGAAAAATAATTAAATTCGGGGCGAATTAAATGAATCTCTACACGGATAGTTATACCTGCTTTGTTAAAGCGAATAAAAAATACATAAAAACACTATGCCTGTTAGTGCTGGTGTTGTTGCTTATGCCAGCCATGGCAAGCGCCGAGCCGGCACACTATCGAATCACCGGTAATGGTGGCTGGGGGCATTTTAAATTAGGTCATAGTACGGAAACGCTGTGGCGACCTAAAGTCTATCCTGCCGTTGGGCAATCACAACTTGAGTTAACCCTTAATGGTAATGGCTCAACCGACTGGAATTTGATTGCGGTACGAGGCAGAAAGAACGAAGTGGTGCTGGGCGATTATATTGCTGGTAACCCGCAGGGTTTTTTCACGGTAGTCATTCCCCTCAGTGCATTCGAGAGCGGTTCATTTGAACGAGTGGCAAATTTCAGTATTCCTTATGCAAAAGGTCCCGAGCAAATAGACATCAGTGTCGCACGGGTGGCTTTCACCGGTAGTAGCGAT
>CALIRD010000162.1 GCA_938042355.1 uncultured Thiotrichales bacterium | reverse complement strand
CTCACGTACTAATTCGGTCAGTTCGGTTTTCAGGATATCCAGATACTCGTCATTGTTATGACCACGACGCGTGAGGATGGTGAAGTCATTGATCTCGTTGCTGTAAGGAATTGATACCAGTGGCTTACCCGATTTGGTATTAATCATGTAGGGCTGATCATCGTTCATAAAGTCGCAGTAAAACTCCAGACCAAAATCAGAAATAATATCGCAGGTATTCATGGTGCCGCGTAGTGATGATGAGAGCCAACCTTTAGCCGGACGACCCATGGTTTTTTCATAGACTTCCAGGGTTGCCTTGATGATCTCGCGTTCCTTGTTCGGATCATTGGCGAAGTTGGTTAACAACTCACCCTGTTCAAAATTGTGCGCCAGCAATTCCCAGTCGTTTTCTTTAACCGTATCGATCAGTTGCGGCATTTCCGACGCAGTTTTGGCATTCATGGTGCAACTTAATGGCACCTTGGCCTCTTCGAAACAACTGAAGATGCGCCAGATGCCGGTACGCTGTCCGTACTGTCGCCAGGTAAAGTTAGGAAAATCCGGAATGTTACCGGGCAGGGTATCCGGTAGCACCGCCGGTCCACCGGCATAATAAGGTTTGTCGGTATCCTTGAGTAGATCCCAGAATTCCAGGTTCGCCGTAAAAATCATGGCGACCTGATTGCCGTCCGGCCAGGGTAGTTTGCCGCGATGGCGGATCGGCGAGTATTCGTAATGCATAAAAATTCCTGTTGGTTAAATACTTGAGTTACTTTGATTTAGTCAGTCATGGTATCGCGTTTTAGCAGGTTAATAACCGCGGCACGCACCTTTTCATCCGAGACCGGGCCGCTGGAAATTATCATCGATGTGCCCGGCACAAATCCATCGGCATCAGCGATATAGGCTGAAATAGTTTCATCGTTCCAGATCAGACCTTCTTTACCTTTAGCGATCATGGCATTGGAGTAATAAAAATTGGGTACGGTTGCTGCTGGTTGACCGAAGATGGCATACAAATTGGGGCCAACCAGATGTTTGTCGCCTTTGTTAACAGTATGACAAAAGGTGCACCATTTATAGGTTTCAAGCGCCACCTGCTGTTCAAATTTAGTGCTCGGTTCGATCACAACTTCGGCTACTTTTTGTTGATGATAAGTAATGTTTACCGGCGCATCGACTTTGGCTCCCATTGGCCATGGCGTGACCCTGAATAACAAATGCGGAACATAGGAACTCAAACCAATAATTACCGCCGTACCCAACAGTATTGGCACACTACTGACCCAACTCGCAGGACGGTTTGGTAAGGTGTCACGCAATTTGAGCAAACGCCTGATGGCAAACAGTACCAGCCAAACCAGACCACAAATACCTAAATATATCGCCACGGCCCTGGGCCCGGGTTCGTTGGATTTGAAGGTGTTTAATGCAAACACGGTTACCGCCATACCGGCGAGTGCAGTGAAACCGAAGGCGGGGTTAAACAGTTTGAACAGACCTTTACCATAACGTAGGTAACCGTAAGTGGCGGTGATCAGGACGACCAGAAAAATCATCCGGGTAGTGAAACCAAAGGCTGAATGGAAGTAACCGGAGAACATCCAAACCAGTCGATTTTCAGACATCAAGGTCGGCACATTCAGAAAGCTTGCCAGATGGATGTGATGCCCTTCGCTCCACGCCCAGAAAGGTCCAAGCACAGCCGAGATTACCAACACAACCAGAAATAATTGATACAGTCCGTTGGCCCAGCGCTGGATTATTGCAGCTGGTTTGAGATCAGTGTTGCGTGACTGGTAAAACAGCCAGAGCCGATAAAGTGCGAGCAACAGCAGGATGCTACCAATCAGATAATGATAGCCACGTAACTCCTCGCGTAATGCTGAAGTTTTCAAACTGCGTGGCAGTCTTATGTTAATGACAGAGTGGCACAAATACACAATCGCGATGCACCAATCTATAAATTTAGTGGTCGTTTTATGTTGGATTGCTGTATCCATAACTTTATCTCCGTGTATTTTTTGGATTATTCTAATCAACGAGACTAACGATCAAAGATATTTTCAATGCTTATCCTGATGTGTTTACGGTATCAAAATGATGCTTGTACATAATGCGTTCTTTTGTGTATTTCATGGATCGAGACAGCCATAAGATCATGTATTTTTACGTGCAATACAGATTACTGTGCCTTTATTATTTCTCTATGGTTCTGCAATAATGATAATCCTATCAAGAGTGGTACTTATTTGTGTCCAATGTAGCTACTGATAATGTTAACTCGAGTTCATCCCTGTTGAATCAATTACGCTCGCCGCCGCTACTGGGGTTGATGATAATTGTCCTGATGTTTTGCGAAAAAATGCTCGCTCATACGTATACGGCAATTACAATATACGTGCTGCCAGCACCTTATAAATACATAGTGCCGGCAATTATAGGTCTGTTTGGT
Organism: uncultured Thiotrichales bacterium; assembly: GCA_938042355.1. Lineage (GTDB taxonomy): Bacteria > Pseudomonadota > Gammaproteobacteria > CAZUMV01 > CAZUMV01 > CALIRD01. Next base: position 6,229 of record CALIRD010000162.1, on the reverse strand, counting down.
GTCATCCTTATCATACGCGGAATGGGTAAAGACGAAGTTAAGGGCACACTGATGGGTTATTTCGGCATGGTGATGGTTTGGATGTCATGGTTTGAATCTGGCATGCCGCTCATAGCAGGCCCGGCTAACATACCACCCGTGATTCCTGCTGACGGGAACTATATGGCCGGTTTGCTGGGCGAACATATTATTCTGCAAGCAAGTTTTATATTTTGTCTGACGGCACTCTTTTTTACCATGTTGAATAAAGAGGTTCGCTGCCGCATGTTGTTGTGGGTCAAGCGTCGTACCGGACTGGATAAGACCATCGGTGCGCCTACTCCGGGGTACCGTCCAAATGTGTCACGCGTGGCTGCGTTTGAATACTTCTTTGTTACATGGTTTATGTACGGCTTGATGTTGTTGATTGTCGATCCACGCAGTTTTGGTTTGCACCACCCGGTAACGTATTTTCTATCAGCGCTTGTTTGTCTCTGGGGCATTTACCTGATCTATAAATGTAGCCAGCAACGAGAAGTGGGTTACGCAATCAGATATGGCATTGGTGCAGCTGGTGTGTCCTGGTTCATACCGGAAACCGCCGCTTTTTATGAAGTCTTTAATGAGTTTTATTTGCGTGTAGATCAGTACCCGGTACCGATGTTGATTATATTTATTCTGTACATAACCATTTTCAGAATACTATGGAAAACGCCGATAAATCCTAAAACACAACAATCGGCCTGACATTACGCATAGATGTACTACCTCGGAAATTATTCTCTGGCGCTGAAATCGCTAAGAATTCGTAGTTTTCTAATGCTATGCAGTTGCTGCATACTGGTGATTAAACAATAGCTTTTATAAGGTAAATTCGTCTAGCGAAACAGGTAATTATCTTTGCAATGCTAATATCAATGAACAATAAAACTATTATAAATTAGTAAAAACACCAATAACCTCCAAAGGAGAGCACCATGAAAATAATAAATACCCTGACAAAATTGTTATCTGTCAGCCTGATTTTTGCCATCCCCGCTACGGGTGCGTGGGCAGAACTTGAAGAAATTACCGTAACTGCTCGTAAGCGAACTGAGACAGTGCTTGAGATACCGGTAGCCGTAACCGCATTCTCGCAAGAAGATATTACACAAAAAGGCATTCTAGATACGGCTGATCTATCAACATTTACCCCCGGTTTTGATTTTCAAAACCTGGGTCAGGGCGGCACCTCGGGTAGAGAAAACCCGAGTATCAGATTTCGCGGTGTAGCGGTACAGCAATCTTCTCCAGCATCACGAGCAGGTGCGATATTCTGGGATGGCGCATACGTATCTGACGGTATCGGTGTTTTGCCTTTGATGGACCTAGGTCAGGCAGAGGTGATCAAGGGGCCACAAAACGCTGTATTTGGTCGTAATACCTTTGCCGGAGCAGTTAATTACATTCCGGCGGAACCCGGTGACGAGCTGGGTGGACGAATGATTCTCTCATTAACTCCCGACGACGATGACAGTCGAGAAATCACTGCTGTAATCGGTGGTCCAATAAGCGAAAGAATTTCTGGACGTATCGCGTTAACCGACCAACAAAAGGGTGGTTATTATGAGTATGAGGATGGCACACCTCTAGGACGAGAAGAAACTAGCGCGGTGATGGGTAGTTTGATTTTTGATGTGACTGATAATGTTAGCGTCAAATACTCAGGCTTTTATGTCGATTCAAAAGATAATAGGTCATTGGTTTCTCAAGTGGGTCCTGTAGCCGCTGGTGACTGTAATAGAACGTACAGTGGTAATTTCAGAAATGTAGTGACCGGTGCCAATACCGGGTCCTTCAGTACTGATTTGAGCACTTTACCAGGTGCTTCATTCTGCGGCAGTATTCCGGATTGGGATGAGGTGCCACCAGATACTCCTGCTATTGCTCAACCCACTTCTTTAACACCTAACGTATTTTTTGGAGCTGGCTGGGACTTTGTCAATACAGCGCCATCCGAAATTTCAAGTTCAGCGGGCGCCCCAAATGAGATCGGTAACACCTATGAGGTAGTAAGACACCATCTGTCTGCAGAAATTGATTTGGCCAATGGTGCGTCTATTAGTGGGTTTGTATCGACGGGTGAGTCCAGTCACTGGGGAATAACCGATGCTAACTATGGTACGGCAATTTTCTTTGGTGATGGTTGGTGGTCTGGCTTCTTGAATAACATTGAAGATACTTCTGCTGAAATTCATTACACTTCTTCAAGTGATCAGCGTCTACGTTATGACATTGGTATGAGTTATTACGATCAAGAGTCGAATAACGGAAGTTTCCCGCTATTCTCTGGATTTGATCCCTTTACTCGAGTTGCATTGCAACTTGAAGAAGGCACCAACGTTGGCGTATTCGGTTCGTTAGAATATGACATTAATGATGACTGGAAACTATCATTGGAAGGGCGCTGGAATGAGGACGATCAGGATATAATCTACGAAGGTTTATCCGATGCAGGTGTTCCCGGAGTTGTTGACCCTGCAGCAGTAACTGATAGAGGGCAATCCTATTCTGCCTTTATGCCTCGCGCGATTATTTCCTGGCAACCATCTGATCGCGATCTTAATGTCTATCTTAGTTACTCCCAAAGTTTTTTGCAGGGTATAACCACTCAGGCTGCTGGATATGCTGTTGCAGTTCCAACTGCAGGTCTGAATCCTGCAACAGTTGGTTTTTTCACGCCTAGACAAGAGCTTGACGCGATTGAAATCGGTGTGAAGCAAGCTATCAATGATCGCTTTAGCTACAGCGCCGCTTTGTACAGCATGGATTGGAAGAATCAAACCTTCTTTGAATTGTCGCCTGGCTTCGTTCCACTCAACCTTTCCGGCGATTCAGAATATACCGGTCTGGAACTGGAGTTCAGCGGACAAGTAACAGACTGGTTTAACCTGTCAGGTGGCATTGGTTATGTTGACGCAGAACTGACAAATTTTGCCGGTGCTGGTTCAGTTGCAAATGCGATTCTTGCTGGGGGTACCATTGTTGATGGTAACCAGATCGATTCAACAGGTAACGCACCACGTTATATTCCAGACACAACAGCCAGTTTGTCTGCTGCTTTTGATTTTGGCGCTATTGGCACTATGCCGGTTGGTTTGCGCATTGATGCCATACATACGGGCGATTTCTATGTAGATAACTTTGAATGGAATCAGGTTGATGCATCTACTAAGTTCAATGTCAGAGCGACTATCGGGATCACTGATAACATTAATCTTGAATTGTTTGGATTAAACGTCACTGATGATCGTACCTGGTCAACAGCTGGTGGCACTACATCAGTTTCTGGAACAGCAAATCGTAAGACTTTTGCTGTTCCAACACGAGGCGATGAGTACGGTTTACGCCTCATTGCAGATTTCTAAGTATTTGTATAATTATGATCCGGGAACTAACCGGATTGTGTAATTAGTAATGTTGTTTCGGGGGTTCGTTAGAGCCCCTTTTTTTCAGGAGAAAAAGATGAACAAAAGAAGAGAGTTTTTAAAGGCATCTGCCTGGGCAACCGGTGCAGCGGTTGCAATGAGTGCGTGTGCTACCACACCAACACCAGCGCGGAATCTGGCAGGTGGTAAAAGTATCAATGGTGATGCATTGAAAGGTCCGGTTTACGATTTAACGAGTAACCCGGAACACAACAAAGAAGTGTACGCCAAAATGCAGGGTGATCTGGACTTGAGTCAGGACCGACCCGGTTGGTATTCAGGCTATGTATATGCGGTTAGAGACGGGCATAAAAATGTTGATTTGGTAGGTATGAGTGGACTTAGCCATGCAAGGCTTTTCAAGCAGCCCGATGGCTCATACCATAAAGTATTACGTGAAGTGGGCCTCTATACCGATTTAAAATCTGGTGAGGTGCTTGAAGAATGGAACAACCCGCTAACCAATGAAACCGTTAACGTTGTCCCAATCGCAAACGATCCATTCAATCAAAAGCTTGCCCCGTATTTTGATCTGCCACCAGCATACGGTGGTTTGAATGAAGAGGGTGTGAAAGCGGCGCCAAAAAGAATACCGTTAATTCTTCCATGGCAGCAGCGCGGTGATCAGGTACATATGGAGAGGCACATACACTTGTTTTATCCGGCGGCACTACAGCCTGAGGAATGGCCACGTGAGTCTCCCGGTAAATTCAATCGAGTCAGTGAATTCTTTTCTCACTATATTAACGCGGCTGATATACAAGATGCGGATTCAACCAAGCTGCTTTATCACGGACATTGGTCTCGTGTTACACCGTGGCTTCCCTGGATGTTGATGGGTCAAACTCAGGGTCATTGTGAGTATCAATGTTACATGGGTGGCGGACAGGATCTGGAGCAAATGTTGTCGCGCAATGTTCTCGATCATATTGAAAAGTACTACCCGAAGTATATGACGGCACCAGGTGAAGAAGCCTGGGAACAGGATAGTTTGTCGAGTATCGAGCGCTATGCTTTGGAGCAGACGCCAGCGCCGGTGAAGTAACAGCTTTTTTCGTGTTTAAAGAAGAAGGGTTGTTCGCAAGAACAACCCTTTTTTTGTAATTTATATAAGTAACCTAGCAGGAATAAACTATGAATCGACGCAATGCAATTTTAGCCGGACTGGGAACACCATTACTTGCCAGTTGTAGCAACCTGGTAGAACCGGGTTATCAGAAAGAACAGGCATCATTACTAGCAAAGAATACCGGGTTCGCGAACAACCCTGGCATAGATCGTGAGCGTGCCAGTTTTGTACTGGAGCAAGCCGGGCTTGATGCCCTGGTCATGCATCAACCGGATAATATTTACTACAGTACCGGTTACTGGGGATCACTCTTACGCGCAGGTTTGACGGACTCAACCTTCGCCATCATTCCCAAAGAGGTGAAGTCGCCCGTTATCTTTTTGTGTTCGCAATTTACTTACTACTATTCCATTGCAGATATTGATCTTGCTGCTGGTGTAGAGCCATACCTGACAACCTGGGAGAAAGACAATCAGGCAGCCGATGCATTATTTTTTGCTGCTGAAGAATCTGAATTTACAGCAAAAGAAAAATTACGTCGTGATAAAACTCTCGAGCGTAAGCCATTCTACGCATCGTCAGCCAAAGGGTTGCAAGCTGTCTGTCGTGAGCTTGGAATCACGTCTGGAAAACTGGGTTACGATTCCCTGGAAGCCATGCAATTACTCGAGCAGGCATTACCACTGTGTAGCAAAGTGCAGGCGGTTGATGTCATCAAACATCTGCGTTTGATCAAGACACCTCGCGAAATCGCACTGATGCAAATAGCTTCTGCAAATAATGTGGAGGCCGCTTTGGCAACCGCCAGCAAGATGCGACAACTGGGAAGCAGTGTTAACGTACGCAATCAGTTTTTGGCGGAGGCTGCTGCCAGAGGAAACCATTATGAATTCATGGTGGTCAATAGTTCTATCAATCAGCAGTATGATGAAGAATTGAAAGATGGCACCAGTGTCTTAATCGATTGCGTCAGCTCCTACATGGGCTACTACGGTGATTATGGTCGTAGTGTGTTTATTGGTGAACCGCGTAAACAAATGGGAGAGCAGGTTCAGGCCATGGGTAAAGCCTGGAACGAATTGAAAACCCAACTCGCGCCAGGGATGAAATTCTCCGAGATTCAGCAAAGAGGCACAGAAATTCTGAAAAAAATTAACCCGTCGATTCGCGTGTCATTTGGTCCGCACTCGGTGGGTTTGGCACATACTGAACAACCGAAAACTGCTTTGGATGGCTCGCGGATGGATATACAGTTGGAGAGAGGCATGATTATCAGTGTCGATTGTCCCTTAATGCAAACCAGCGCTATGGGTAGTGCGCATTTGGAAGATCTCACCCTGATAACCGACACGGGTAGCAAGCCAATACATGATGCGGGTCATCAAATCATAGTGGCTTAATCCAGCAGACTTTCCTGCTGATATAGGAAGCGATCACTGTTATAAAGACCGGTGATCACGTCTTGAACATTATCGTGACTATCGAAAAACACATGTTGAAGTTTCATTAAAGGTTTACCAACTTCAACGTCTAGAGCTGTAGCAACATCAGGCGATGCCGCTGTTGCAGAAATGGTGTGGTCCATGCGCACGACTTCTATACCCTGGTCAGCAAAGAGTTTAATCCGAGGTGTGTTTTCAATCTCCTCTTTACTCAGATCAGGATCAAGGCCGCGCGTCCAGGAAGTATAGTGGGCAAAGGCAATGCCTTCATC
>CALIRD010000161.1 GCA_938042355.1 uncultured Thiotrichales bacterium | reverse complement strand
GACGCTTGTCCGCATCACGATCACCACCACAACCAAACACGGCGATCAATTCGCCCTGACAATGTTGCTGCAACGTTTCCAACACCTTCTCCAGTGCATCGGGTGTATGCGCATAATCAACGACCACTAGTGGCTGTTGATTACCACCAAAGGTCTCCATGCGCCCGGGAGCCGACTCAAGTTTTGCGACCAGCTCCACTATGTCATCCGCGCTAAAATCCATACACACCAACACGGCTATGGCGGCCAGCAAGTTGGAAGCATTAAATGAGCCAATCAAAGCACTAGCCACATCAAGCTCACCCACAGGTGTGGCCACTTTCATGCGCATGCCATCGGCGTTTAAATCAAGTTCGCTTGCAAACACACCTTGTACATCAGAATTCCGTTGCACACCAAAGGGCATGACCCTGACTTGATCCTGTAATTCCTCGAACCATGACAAACCAGTAGCATCATCAATATTGATCACGGCATGAGCGACACCATGCTCGGTAAATAATAATTTTTTTGCAGCGGCATAGGCTTGCATCGAGCCGTGATAATCAAGATGGTCATGACTTAGATTGGTGAACACCCCGATATCAAATGACACTCCGTCCACCCGACCTTGATCCAAAGCATGCGATGAAACCTCCATAGCTACTGCCTTGCAATCTTCAGCTGACAAACCTGCCAGAGTTTGATGCAACGCAATAACATCAGGGGTGGTGCGCTCTTGCTGAGCCAGATTTTGATGTGGCTTGCCTACACCGGTTGTACCCACAAAACCGCAGTCGTGTGATGGCGATAATAACTGTGCAATAAAATAGGCGACTGAGGTTTTACCGTTAGTACCGGTCACTCCCAACAGCGTCATTTTTGCAGACGGGTTGTCTGTGTAGCGCGCCGCGAGACCACCAAGCTTGCTGCGTAATTCAGGAATCACCACAATCGGTATTGATAATGTGGACTCGTCATCCGCTTTATCACTGAGTACAACTACAGCACCAGCCTGTTCTGCACCTGGCGCATACTGCATGCCGTGAGCCTGACCACCCTGCAAAGCAACGAACGCATCTCCCGGTCTAATCTTGCGACTATCTAGCGTCAAACCAGTAATACCTAATCGAGCTATATCCTGATCAAGCGACTCTGTCGGGAGTAGCTCACCAAGCGCAATAGCTTGCTTCTGCGCCGTCATAATCTGAACTCCGGCAATGAGTTAACATAGCCATCAGTCATCTCTTCTTCTTCGGGCTTCACATTCAACAAACGCAATGAAGAACGCATAATCTTCGAAAATACAGGCGCAGCAATATCACCACCGGTAGCCGTATCAGTCTTGGGGTCATCAATCATGACCACCGTCACCAGTCGCGGGGAGTTGGCTGGCGCCATGCCGGCAAACGTCACGACGTGGTGCTGATCACTATAGAGCCGGTTGATGACTTTACGCGAAGTACCCGTTTTTCCGGAAACCCGATAACCCTCAACCGCCGCCTTGTAACCGGTGCTTTCAGGCGAGACCACATCCTGCATCATCTCTCTGATGTATTTTGCATTTTCAGGAGAAATCACCTGCACGCCTTGCGGGATTTCATCGCGCGCGACAAACGTAATGGGTTTGCGCACGCCATTTGCAGCGATTACCGCGTAGCCTTGCGCCAACTGTAACGGCGTAACCCTGACGGCATAGCCGAAACTGATCGAGGCTCGATTCATCGGATACCACTGACTAAGCTCGAGTAACTTTCCTTTAGCCTCGGATGGAAAACCACTATCGGTACTTCGACCAAAGCCCATCTCGGTAAGCAACCCGCGGAAAGATTCTTTCGGGATGGCCATGGAAACTTTGCTGGCACCGACGTTACTGGAATGACTCAACAAAGAGGCAAACGAAATTGAGCCGTAATCTCGCGGGTCTGTAATCGTGTTTTGTCCGATCTTATATGAACCGGGTGAGGTATCAATAATTGAGTTACTCGAATACAACCCGGACTCCAGTGCCGCAGCAATGGTGAATGGCTTGAAAGTTGAACCCGGCTCAAAAGAATCCATTACCGCACGGTTACGAACTCGCTCCGGTACTTTTGTTGAACCATCATTCGGGTTAAATGACGGCTGGCTCGCCATCGCCAACACTTCGCCGGTCTGGACGTCCAGCACCACTACTGAGCCAGAGCTGGCCTGATAGTAATCAACCGCCTGCTTTAACTCATCGTAGGCAAGATACTGAATACGCTCATCCAGTGACAAACGCAACGACTGCCCCGGTCGCATTTCTGTAACCTGACTGACATGCTCCAGCACATTGTTGCGACGGTCACGCAAGACTTTGCGCTTGCCAGAATGGCCGGCAAGATACTCCTCATAGGCCATCTCCAGCCCTTCCTGCCCCTGATCTTCAAAGTTGGTGTAACCAAGCACATGGGCGAAGATATCTTTTTGCGGGTAATAACGGCGATGCGCACGATCCATACCGATTCCGGGAAGATTGGCTGCTGTTATCTCGTCCAGCAAATCATAGGGAACGACTCTACTTAAGTACTTTCTTGAACCGGTCTTCTCTGCCAACTCAATATTGGATGAACCAATGTTCAGGATGCCCTGCAAATAGGTTTTTTGTTCGGCAGATAGTGTGCTGTCTTGATCAGGCTGATACCAGACTTTGCCGATCGGTGTTGAAACAGCAAGCACTTTTCCGTGTCTGTCGGTAATCATGCCGCGTCTGGCTGGCAAGTTGATGTGCGTGTAGTGGCGTTGCTCGGCTTTGGCTTGTAAAAAGTCATGCTCCAATACCTGCAATTGAAAAGCACGCGCTAACAACAAACACAGCGCCACGATAAATAAAAACAACAACAAGCGTCGACGCCCGTGATACACGGAGTGATTGTCGCGATACATGGTCATTGACTGACCTCTACGAAGCTGGTCTCTTTGGCATCAGGCACTTTCATTTTTAACTTTGAGGTAGCGATAGCCTTGATCTGACGATGGGTCGCCATACTGTGCTGCTCCAGCAACAACTGCCCCCATTCAATTTGCAACTCGTCATATTGCTTTTCACTTTGCACCAGTTGCTGAAAAAGCTTGCGGCTTTGATGTTTGCTTTGCACTACTTCCAGACTACTCCAGACCAGCAGTGCGACCAGCAACAACAAAAGCAGTGACTGCCACTTCATACCAGTTTCTCCGCAACCCGTAGCACCGCACTTCGAGCGCGAGGATTTTCGTCCAGCTCTGCTGCCGATGCTTTGACGGGTTTACCGACCAGCTTCAAGGTCTGTGGCTCCGGCGGAATGGGTAAGCCGCGCGGTGGCGGTGCAGGATTAGCTTTGTTACGCATAAATCGTTTTACTAAACGATCTTCCAGCGAGTGAAAGCTAATCACTACTAACCGCCCACCACTCCTCAACACGGCATACGCCGCTTCCAACCCCTTGGAAATTTGATTCAACTCGTCATTAACAGCAATTCTAATCGCCTGAAATGAACGCGTTGCCGGGTGCTTGCCTTTTTCCCAGCGAGGAATAGCCGCTTTAACGATTTCGGCCAGGTCTGCAGTACGTGTAATGGGTTCGAGCTGCTGTCGCTGCACGATAGCCGCAGCAATACGGCGGGCAAAACGCTCCTCACCGTACTCTTTGAGCACACTGACGATCTCTGCCTCCTGTCGTGTTGCAATCCACTCTGCTGCTGACATTCCCTGCTCCGGATTCATCCGCATATCCAGCGGACCATCTGCCTGAAAACTAAACCCACGTTCTGCCTGATCCAATTGCGGAGAAGAAACTCCCAGATCCAACAGCACGCCATCCACTTGCCCCGACTTACCCACTTGCTCAACACGCTGATCCAGTGTTGAGAACTCGCTATGCACAACCTGCAGCCGTGATTCACTTGCCTGCAGCTGCAGCGCCACCTTGATTGCAGCAGGGTCCCGATCAAACACCATCAGACTTGCCTGCTCACCCAGCCTGGATAAAATTTCCTGGCTATGCCCACCACGACCAAAGGTCGCATCAAGATAAAAACCGTTTTCATTTCCAATCAACGCATCAACCGCTCGATGTAATAACACCGGCTGGTGTTGTTTGATGCTCATGCTCGATTGCTGATCAACAGACTAAAGCTGCAGATCAACAAGACTTTCATTCAGTGATTCTTTTGCCTGTTCGGCACGACGCCAGTCATCGGTCAGCTTGAGCCAGGTCTCTTGATCCCAGATTTCGAAGCGTTGTCCCTGCCCAACCAACATGCCAGCCTTGTCCAGACCGGCGTAATCACGCAATGGCTGTGAAAGCTGCACCTTGCCTTGTGCGCTGATTTCGCAATCAGTGGCATAGCCAACAATCAAACGCTGCAGGCGGCGCACATCTTTGCTAAGGTTTCCCTGTGTCATCAGTTGATTTTCGATTTCATCCCAGCGCGGTTTGGGATACATCAACAAGCACTGGTCTGGATCGACAGTGATAACCAGTTGGTTGGCACATTTGTCCTCGAGCTCGGGGCGATACTTAGCAGGCACGGCAAAACGACCTTTCGCGTCAATACTGATTTTGCTGATCCCTCTAAACACCGCTTGCTCCAGAAACAAATGGCAAAAATACACTTTTTGCCACTTTGATACACAAAAAAGCACTATAGCACTGGAGAATGCCGCCTCCAAGCCGAAATGTGTCTCAAAAACAATTAATTTCGTGTTTAAAGACAATGACTTACGTGACTTTTGAGCCCGAGAAAATCTACCTGAAATATCCTCATGATGGGATACTCAGATAATTCAGTGGGTTAGATATTTCTAGCTAGAATTTACTTTAAGTTGTTTAACTTATTTCCAATTGTAGACTCACAATGATAATTGTGAACCACTTCACAATTGGCCACAGTTAGGCGAAATGTCGCTAAAATCTTTGAAATCAGTAGAAAAAGTTCGATATTTACTTTAAATGCAGCAAACGTGTCAGAGAATGATAATTGGAGTCGGCCGATAAGCCGGGTTCTGTCATGGACAATCATTCATCTGCGAGACTTGTCGCCAAATCCCTGTAGCAGCCTACCCGAACGCGGTGCGGGCCACACCTGACGCGTTCCTATTTGGCCTTGCTCCAAAGTGGGGTTTACCTTGCCGTCATGTGTTACCACAGACGCGGTGCGCTCTTACCGCACCCTTTCAGCCTTACCTGTGCCAGCGAACTGGTCATCGGCGGTTTACTTTCTGCTGCACTGGCCGTCGGCTCACGCCGCCCAGGAGTTACCTGGCACTCTGCCCTGCGGAGCCCGGACTTTCCTCTACAACAAGTGTAGCGATTGTCTGGCCGACTCCAACTTGGAGTATACTCCGCCCTCGCGAAGAATTGGGTTGGAATCTTCACATTAATTTCATAAAGCGAACCGCAGAAACATACGCTTGAGGATAGAATGTTGTCTGGACAAATAATAATGAGACTCGGTAGCTGGATGCCAGTACAAAAATTCATTCCTGTATCGGTTTTTCTGATACCGCTGTTACTTCTTCTGAATGCCTGCACCATTCTCAGCGATCATGAATCAAGAGAATTACCAATACCGATCCCGGCTGAATGGGATGATGGTGATAGCGAAACCGAGATAACCTCGGCATGGTTGGAAACATTCGATGATGCCGCATTGGAAGAGCTGGTCAAAACGACGATCAGTAACAATTACAATCAGCAGATTGCCTTGAGCAGAGTGAATGCGGCGCGCAGTCAACTGGCGATTTCCCGCTCCAACCTGTGGCCGCAGATATCTGCCGGCTTGAACGCCTCGCGACGACAAAGCACGTTTGATATTGGCAGAGGGGTTCAACAAAATCTGAATAACAGTTTTGGATTGACACTGGCATCCATTAGCTGGGAAGCAGATCTGTGGGGCAGACTCAGTGATCAAAACAAAGCATCGCTGCTCGACTATCAAGCGACTACCAATGATTACCGCAATGCGCGCCTGTCACTGGCCGCCAACGTCGCCAGACAATGGTTCAACGCGGTAGAAGCCAAGTTACAAGTTCAACTCGCCAGCGAAACACTGCAAAACTTTGAAGCTTCACTGGAAATCATTGAAGAAGGCTATCTGGTCGGACTCAATCAAGCGCTGGATGTGCATCTGGCACGCACCAACGTTGCCAATGCAGCATCTACCCTGAACGCCCAGAAGGTCAGACAAGACGCAGTGATGCGCTCGTTACAACTACTTGCGGGCGTCTATCCGATGCCAAGCATGGCTTTACCGAATAACTTACCCACTGTCACTGAAGACGTGCCAGCTGGCATGCCTGCCGACCTGTTACTACGCAGGCCGGATGTGAATGCATCACTGTTACGTTTACAGGCTTCAGCCTCCAGAGTGGACATCGCCAAGAAGAATCGCTTACCAGGTATTAACCTGACCGGCTCTACCGGCACCAGCAGTGACGAATTGAAAAATCTTCTGGATCTGGATTTTTTAATCTGGTCACTAGCCGGAAATATCACCGCACCTGTTTTTCAGGGCGGCAGACTAAAAGCCAGCCAGGCGCTGGCCGAGTATGGTAATGATGAAGCATTTATGAATTATGCCAATACCGTGCTCAATGCCCTGGTTGAAGTTGAAGGCACACTGTATTCCGAACCCTTACTACTCCAGCAAGAGCAGGCGCTTGCCAAAGCAGTGGTCGAATCAGAAGCAGCAGAAGAACTGGCTGAAGGACAATACTCGTCAGGTTTGGTAGACATCATCACACTACTGGACACACAACGCCGCTTGTTCTCGAGTCGCAGTGCCTTGTTGTCCGTGCGCAACCAGCGCCTCCAAAATCGTATTGATTTGCATCTGGCACTGGCTGGTGAATATGTCTCTGAGCTTCATGCCGGTCAGCTGACTGAGTAAGATTACGATTCTGATTTGAGCGCTAATGCCAGCTCATACATCTGATTACGTCCACCGCCACTAAACTCGGCGGCAATCTGTGCGGCTTGCTTTACCCCCACATGCGGTAACAACAAGCCAAGCAACTCACTCACCCTGGATTGGTCTGGAGACTCTTCTTTGGCACCATCTACGATAATCACAAACTCGCCCTTTAGATGATCAGCCGATGATGCCAACCATGTCTGCAACGCTGCTAACGAATCGAGCTGAACCTGTTCAAACGTTTTAGTCAGCTCGCGTGCGATGACCGCACGTCGATTCTGACCAAAGACTTCGATCATACCCTCAATCGTCGCTGTGATGCGATGTGTGGACTCATAAAACACCAGCGTTCTGATTTCGTTTTTTAACAGCTGTAACTGCTGGAGTCGGGCCGCCTTTTTTGCCGGCAAAAAACCCTCAAAACAAAAACGGGATACCGGCAAACCTGCTACCGACAGCGCAGCAACCACAGCACAGGCCCCAGGCAGCGGCACCACTGGTAAGCCTTGTTCACGAGCCGCTCGCACCAAAGGGAAGCCGGGATCACTAATGAGAGGCGTACCCGCATCAGAGACCAAAGCAATACTGTCTCCTGCCTTGATCTGCGCCAGATACTTGTCCAGCAATTGTGCTTCATTATGCTGATGATAGCTGCGGGTCTGTGTCTTGATCGAATAATGTTGCAACAACTTCCCGGTTTGGCGGGTATCTTCTGCCAAAATCAGAACGACATTTTGTAACACCTCAATCGCACGTTGAGTGAAATCATCAAGATTACCGATCGGTGTAGCAACGACATAAAGGCTGCCGGAGACAGAATTAGAGTCGTTACGACTTGAAAATTGTTGCTCATTCTCTGGCAAGATGTTTCTCCTGAAGTGCGGATTGCATTACACTAGTGCCATTATAACAACGACGGTATTCCGCATGTTTGCTCGTATCCGAATCCTACCTGTTCTGAGTCTGTTTGCCTTGCTTTTAATGCTCAATGGCTGTGCCGACCTGGAACTACCTGGCAACAGCTCTGGTTCCACGCCACTTGATCAGGCGCGCAACTACGAAAATGGTGGCGACTTTCAACGGGCTGCAGATATGTACTGGCTAGCCTCACAACGAGCAACTGCCGGACAGGACGTCTTGTTAAAAATCAAGGCATCGGAAATGGCCTATGCCGCAAAAAATTATAATCAGGTACGAGCCATTACTTCCAACATTAATGAAAATGGACTGGCCAAAAATGAGCTGGTGCGTAAGCGACTAGTCGAGGCCAGACTGGCTCGCTTACGTGGTGATGAACAACGCGCCATGAATCTGGTTAACATTTCACCCGCCGGGCTGTCTCCTGAATTGCAACAACAACTGGCGCGATTCCAGAGTGGTGAAATTGAAGCAGCGCAAACCTTATCTGCCAACGATCGTTCCCGCATTCATGGCATGATGATTCAGCATCAAAAAAGCCGGGACAATAACGACGCCGGGCTGGTTTGGCATGAGCTCAATCAAATTGATGCAGCGGGTGTGCGTGGCTGGTTGGCGAACAGTAGAGACCCACTAATTCGCGGTTGGCTGGACCTTTCCTACCAAGCCAAAACCAACCCTGAACCGGCGCAATGGCAACGTGCAAACGCTTCCTGGCAACAACGTTATCGTGGACATCCTGCTTTTCCGGGAGATCCAAACAGCTTTATCGTTCGCGGCGGCGTGATAGATGCAAATGTGATTGCCGTCATGCTACCCCGCTCCGGACCACTGGCTCGAGCTGGTCAGGTCATCCTCAATGGCATCAGCGCTGCAGGACGCAATCTTGAAGGTAAACCTGCTCCGGAAATTCGCGTGTATGACAGCGCCGAAAATCCACAAAATATTTATGCTCTATATGCCACCGCCGTACAACAAGGCGCTGACCTGGTGATTGGACCGTTTGACAAGCTTGCAGTCGACAATCTTGCAAGACAACGTTTGACGGTTCCGGTACTGGCGCTTAACCACGCGGTCACCGAACAACTGTTCAACCCCAACTTGTTTCAGTTCGGACTGATACCTGAGGACGAAGCGGTCGCCGTAGCCGAGAATATGTATCAGGATGGTTATACCAACGTAATTGCCTTTGCGCCTGAATCTGCCTGGGGTAAACGACTGGCAACCACCTTTGAAGAAAAGTTTACTGAATTGGGTGGCGCCGTACTGGAAACCGGTTACTACGATGGTCGTGCCAACGACTATTCGGAAACGATCGTACGCGTGCTGCAAGTTGAAAAAGGTGAAGAACGCCACACCGGCTATCGTCGCGAAGACGTGGAAGCTATTTTTGTTGCGGCCAATTCTCGTCAGGCACGCTTGTTTAAACCCTTACTCGAATTCCATTTTGCTGAAGACCTGGAGGTTTATACTACCTCGTCCAGTTATTCGGGTATTCCGAGCAGCAACGAGGACCGCGACCTGAATTCAATTAACTATCTTGAAATGCCCTGGTTCCTTGGCCTGGACCCGGACGATCAAGACGCGGTACCAGCACCTGAAGAGCTGATTGGTGATGACCGTTTCTACCCTCGCCTGTTCGCTTTCGGGGTAGACGCTTATCGCCTCGCGCCGCTGGTCAGACAACTATTGGTCTCCCCCGAGGCAAGCTACAACGGCTACACCGGACAGGTCAGTGCAGGGGTGCAGAACAAGCTTAACCACCGACTGTTGCGCGCCACTTTTGAACGCGGCGAAACCAGGATCTTGCCTCCAGATAACAAAACCCGCAATGAGAATTACGAGATCGTCCAGGAAAAATTAAAAGAGCGCTTTGAACGCCTCGAACTGGAAGCTGAAGAAAAACTTAAAGAGGCGGAAGAAAAAGCACGCCAGGCAGCAGCAGCGGGTAGTGGTAACTAGGTTTTGCTCAGCCTGAAACAAAAACAGGGTGACTCGGCAGAGCATGACGCACTGGAATTTTTACAACAGGCAGGTCTCAAGCTCATCAGTAAAAACTACCGCTGTAAATTTGGCGAGATCGATCTGATTTTGAAAGACGGCGAGACACTGATCTTCGTCGAGGTGAGGTACCGTAACACCAATAAGTTTGGTGGCGCTGCTGCGTCGGTCAATCATCACAAGCAACAAAAAATCATGCGTACTGCAGAACATTACTTACAGAAAAATTATCGCCAACCACCAGCCTGCCGTCTGGATGTAGTCGCTATCGACAACAATCAAAAAATTGACTGGATTAAAAATGCAATTGAGGCAAGCGCATGAGTGAAAGCACCATCAGCCAGATTTTTGCAGACTCAATCGCCGTAAAATCAGCCGCGGCAGAAGTGTTAGTGCCAGCCATTAACCAAGCATCGGATTTAATGGGTGATGTGTTGGCCGCTGGCGGCAAGGTATTGAGCTGTGGCAATGGTGGATCTGCTGCCGACTGTCAGCACTTCAGTGCCGAATTGGTTAATCGTTTTGAAACTGAGCGTCGCGCTCTGGCAGCAATCGCCTTGACCACTGACAGTTCTGCTCTGACCTCGATCGCGAATGATTATGACTACCTGAGAATTTTTTCTCGACAGGTTGAAGCGCTGGGCCGTGAAGGTGATTGTTTACTGGCTATTTCCACGTCGGGCAATTCTGATAACGTGCTGGAGGCGATCAAGGTTGCGCACGACAGACAGATGTCAGTAATCTCGTTATCAGGTGGCAGCGGTGGA
>CALIRD010000160.1 GCA_938042355.1 uncultured Thiotrichales bacterium | reverse complement strand
ACAGGAATAAAGAACCAACATGAAATCCATCCAAGTGCATGATGCACATCTTGATGCCAAGTACGCAACTCCAACACATTATTACAAATGCGAGCCAACTGACTTTCAATGCGTGGCTGGCATTCCTGTTTTTTTTCTATATTGAGTTGCTTTCCATTCTTTTTTTTCAATTAGTCATCCAAATAAAAATTACGCTTGATTGACTGGTTGGTAATAGCACTATCTGGCCAATACTCAACTTTCAGTCTACATGAGTTGATATCACTATTTTCCCAATCATGATTCACAACCAAGAATATTCCCTCTTCCCTTTTTTCCAATACAGCATCAATTTTCAGATCTGATACTAATGAAGGAAATCGTTTTGCCTCAGCATCCTTAGAAATTCCATTTCTCGTGTATGCATCGAGTGAGTAGATACACCGACTCACCTCTGAATATCCAGGTAACAGAATAGTGAATGTCACCTCATCACTGAAATAACCTTTATTATGCCACCAGGACTCAGTATCAACTGGCGCATAACTTGCCACAAAATAACCCTTAATTTCAGCCTCTAATGACTGATAAGCAACTTCTTTTCGTTTCTTAACACCAAACTTTGTTCTATCCACCCATATCTGTAGAGGCGTATCAGTATTTTTGAATTTTTGCCAAAGCAATATACAGCTTACGATAATGAGCCCCACACCAAGAGCAATCCAACCTATACCCGGCACAAGCGCACCTGCCAATAGAAGACTTGTGCCTTTAGCCATTAGTATAGTGCCACCAACACTTGCCGCAATTGAAGCCATAGACCAGGCTGCAGCATCTTTATCACCAGCTGCATACAATTTCTTAAAAGAAATATATTCAGCAACAGACTCAAAGATAGCACCCGCATACCCTGTATATTTAGCAAATCCCCTGCGTGATAATACTTTTAGAAATTGACTTCTGGAAACAGCTCCTACCAGCTTAGAATTTGGCGCTTTTTTTATTGCTAGCTTACGATAGGCCAAAGATGCTTCTGACAGCGCGCCCGCAGTACTCAAAATAGCGCCAGTCAAACGAGCTTTATTCTCCCAACTCCCTTCTACATGATGATTTTCTGCAGCACTAATCAAATTTATAAGCTGAAGAACTGCAATACCGGTTGTCATTCCCACCTGAAATTGAGAGCGCAAAAGACTAGCTGAAAGTACCGGCTCAGTAGTAGTTGTTGTTACACCCTTACGAACAATTAATTTATTGTCTTTAGTAAAGACATTCGCCTCTACATTCTTAGTTGTGCTAACCCAATTTTTAGGATCTGCACGGTTAATAATTTTGTAAAGTTTTTTGTCCGCATCAGCTATTTCTGGATTTACACTGGTTAGATTATAACGCGCTGCCGAGGCTACAAACCCAATCTTCAAATCCGTGTCTTTCATGAGCTCCTCTAAAACACCCAACGAACCTAAATTTATTGAGTTTTTTAGATTCTTGCCTTTCAGCTGCTCAAAGACCCAAGTAGTCATCGTGTTGGTAACTACATTAGTGGCAAATGTATATGGGAACATTTCGTGTGCTGCAACAAGGATTTGTGTCCCACCTTTTGCCATCTTAGAAAATTTAGATAACTTAATCTTGAAATCGTTACTTGCATAGAGCGCTGTATAGATCGGGCTGATTTCGTCTTTTGCCCATTTATCTAACAATGCCTGGCGTTTGTCTTTCTCCTTTCGCCCATAGACAGGGATGCCCATGCCGTCAATACACAAGGCTATTGAATTTTCCAATGCACAACTCGCCAGAAAATTATCACGATCCATCGCAGACCATAGTGCTGCTAGAGAGCCTTTCTGCTCATTACCTTCACCAATGCCTTTGCAACGACTCTCACCCGTCTCCAACATCAATGCATGATCGTTTACCCGCTTCAACACCTCTTTTTCTATTAAAACAAACTCTCGTTGGACTTGATCACGTTCACGCGCAAACTCCAAGAATTTATCAATGTCTAAATGACCTATAAACTCCTGCGCATCTTCATTTCTATTAGTGTCGATTAACATTTGCGCGCGTGTTTCAATATTAACGCCGTTTAAATCATTTTTGTTTTTATAGGTTGCTGTTAATATCGACTCTATATAGCCTGAGAGGGCATTTTTACGATGATAATCCTCACTCGCACTTGAGATAACTTGAGTATCAAGCCCCAAAGCTGCAGCAATAGAAGAACATTCGAATGAGTTTGAGTCGTCACTATCTGTTGGCTTTAAATCAACAAGCTGATGTTGATAATACGATGCTATTAAACCCAGATCGATAGCCACACCTTCAGGATCTTCCAATGCCACCAACAATGGAACCTTCGGTCGTGCTGCAGGGTAAATTGAATTCAATTTACTTTGTAAAGCCCGGCTACCCATTTTAGGCGGAGTATATTGACAACTCCAACTGAAATCATTTGGGGCATTTTTAAACTCTTCAACCTCTAATGAAATTGATTCGATAGGCAACGTGTGTTTTTGTGCGGATGGAGAGCCTGTATTTTCAAGTAGCTCAGGTATCTCTATTTTTCGCATTACTGTTTCACGAAAAGCCTCCTCTTTTATGAGCTTTGAAACCATATTTTTGGTTAGCAATGAGGGAAAATAGCCTAACCAAACCGAGTCAACATCATCATGTGCCCAAACGGAATTCAATGTCTCCTCTTTATTTAATGCCTGGTTATATTCTTCTTGCGATGTAAAATTGAGTGCAGTAAAAGTGTTATCTCCATTCACTTCCCACAAGTGGATGGTCTCGCCGTTATATAGATACAAATACCCGGGACGTAATGTCCTCAAGGTGTAAGCAGAACCCTCAAGATCTGGATGAGCATGGCTTAACTTTTCATTGCTATATGCTCTCTTTCTATCACTACCATCTTTGTTTGGTAATACGGCATACCGAACGGGCACAATAGGTAAGGTCAATCGTGTACATACGGTTTTCTTTACTGACGTATCAAGTTCCGGATCACCATCAAGCGGCATATTGCTCTCCAGACTCAAGATAACGTTTTACTGTCACAATCCTAAGTTCGGGCGACTTTTTAGTATCAAGCAAATAAGGCTCAAGTCGCTGGTCTGACAACTTTACTTTGTACAACAAAACAATTTTTATAAATTCATATAATTCAATATCAGTACTAAAACCATGTTCGCAACCTCTAATCCAACCACTCTTTACCCATTGTTCCATCTGAGCATCGTCTGCAACTTTGAGTGCATTAGGAAGTGAGTAATCTACATCTGATAAACCACTAATTTCGTGCTTGAGGTCATGAACTGTATTTGTAATGAAGCGTTCTTGTATGTTCTTTTGTATATTTTCGAAATCAGTTTCAGAAAAAACAACATGAGTTGAAAAAGATGATCCTGAGCTATTGGAAAAAAACCATTTCTGCTTTGATTCAACTACCTCTGACCAAAACATTTTATCTACTGGCCCCAAACAATCAGTTAATCTCTCTTCAGAAATAGCGTTGAATACGCAACTCAATTTTGAAGGACACTCCAGGTTTAGTTTAACTGGTCCACCTATTTCTCGACCCACTTCAATAAATTGTGCAAAGTGCTGTTGAAGCTCGTCTATTGGAGAAGCAGAAAGAATCAGAGCACCCAGTCCAAGTCTCGACCATTTTTCTATAAACTCTTCTACTAAAGGCGAATTGCGATCGAATTGAACAAGAACCGGTCCACTTTCTTTTCTATCATCAAACTTGGTTTTCTCCCAGATAAAGCGGCGGGTTGTAAAGGGTTCAAGTTTTCCGATTACTGAATTCAGAGTAGGTGTTTCAGGCATTTCCATAGCGCTTGGTGCTGGTACCTGATAGTGAGATCTTAACAATCGAGTTGTATCTAGCAATAGATAAGCCTGGCTGTACCCGACAAACATCTCCCGAATTTCTTCAGGATCAATTAGAGAACAATCAGAATTCTCCGAAACAGGTTGATTTACTATACGAACAATCGTGTCAGCTTGCATAAACCTTACCTACTTACCTCATCCGCCATCATTTGATCCAGCTCCAACTCGATGGTGAACTGATCATCGGCACCTAATGTATAGGTTGCCCTGTTCCAGTCATTGTTTCCCTCTGACGTCATCAGCTGGTGCAACTCTTCGAAGAGTAATGACATTTTGTAACCAGTACGGAATGACTTTTCGTATTCATTTTTCATACACAGATAGCGACCCTTGCTTTGTGAGGCATCCCCAAAGAATTCAAACACGATGGTTGCCTGCAACCACTCTTCTTGGATTGAGGCATCGATTCGCTCGGCGATGGCGGCGTTGATCTCGTCAATGGTTCTAGCCATCATTTGCCTCCCGGTGCGTTTTTCATGAGGGCTTCAAACATTTCATCATCGATCGTGTAGGCAACGTCAAAGGCGACTGGGCGCTTGTTACCGCCTTCATAAATCGCATCGATGACAACATACACGTCTTGTGGTGGCTTTTTCTTTAGTGCTTTGGCCCATTGGTTTTCCATACGCTTCCAGACACCCTTGTTCAGATTGCCGTTCATGGCTGAGTAATTTATTTGCTCACCTGGGCCATCAAAGATCGAAGCAACCATGTGACCACCTTCATCATTTTTCAGCCCATCTTTAATGCCACCCTCTTTTCCTGCTTTGGCTTGTTGATAGGTATTACGATCACGTTTTTTATATTTCAAGGTACCACCAACCATGGTGACACGACCCGATGCATCGGTTTCATAACGATAGTCAGCGACTTGATAATAAGTATCTGATTGCAGCTCACCATTCAACTCTTTATTCCAGCTACCCTTGCTGCCAGGCTCGAGGGTAATAGTGGGCTTTTGTGTTGGACCTGTAGCATCGACATTGGCGCTGATACCGGCTGTCTCTGGCATTTCATCAATATTTACAACCACCGCTTCAGTTCCCCCACCATCTTTATTTTTACCGCACGGGCAATCTTCCAGAGGACAACTGCCGTCATCACGCATGGCACATAATTTATCGAACGGAGCGCCTTCATTAAATTGCCCCTGAGGCATTGGTATTGAGGCACCAGCTCCAGAGCTTTGGAAATCTATACTCGCTGCTACGAAGTCCAGGTTTTTACACTCAATGGTAATACCTTTGCTATCAATGACCAATTTGCCACCCGGCCCTATATGTTCAACTTTTGTGCTGGCTGAAACCTCGTAGATTTTGGTTTTATCCGAAATTGAATCACTGGCTTCGACTACGTATTTACCATGCACCATATGTTCATAATCACCGCCGGTTTCGTCGTCATGGTTGGCATAGGTGGTTTCTTTGCGTTGGTTATTGACGTGTTCAATCAGGTCTTTCTCAATAACCGTTTCCTGAATCGAATGTATTTGTGCTAACTGATCTTGTGCTGTCGTAAATATGCGGTCGTTTTCTACCACTTTAGTTTCATCATGACCTACCGTCGATTCACGGTTGTTGGTAACCATTTCAAGCTGATCGTGTGCGACGTCTTCACTGCGATCATTACCCGTTACGGCATCGTAGTTATGCTCTGCCACATGGTTATAGTCTTTTTGTGCATGTAAATAGACTTCCTGCTCGTTTAACTTATCCTCAAGGTAAATCTCGTTACTACCTTCACCCTGATGTGTGTCTGTTTTAAATACCGTTCTGGTTTTATGCTCTGGCAACTCATACGGAGTTTTTTGAAGACCATTGTAGACACTACCGGTAACCAGCGGCTGATCCGGATCACCATTGATGAAATCAACAATCACTTCCTGTCCGATGCGTGGTATGGCGACTTGTCCAAACGCCCCACCCGCCCAGGATTGACCTACTCTTACCCAGCACGATGAGTTTTCGTTGTGCTCGCCCTCCCTGTCCCAGTGAAATTGCACTTTGATGCGCGCAAACTCATCAACATAAATCTCTTCGCCTTCCGGGCCGGTAACTACCGCTGTCTGTGCGCCGCTTATACGAGGCTTGGGTATAAAGTTGGCGCGATATTGGGTCGCAGAGGGCAGCGCCCTGAATTCAACACGATACTCGAAACTGTTTTTCTGGCTGGACTCTTCTGCCAGTAATTGTGGCTGGCTAATAAACTGCAACGTTTCATTCAATAACCATTGTTGGTTGGCATCTGCAGCGGGATGATCGTATAAATCGAACAAACTACCAGTCGTGAAGTTTCTCGCCGTTGCTACTCCATCCACTGTTTGTTGCTCAACTTCGTGTGCTTGCAAACGGATAGCGGCCAGGCGACCACCGACATCCGGTGTCGAATAATGCCCCGGGTAATCATAATGATCATTAGTCTCACCCAGCTTCTGCGCCAGGCTTAAGGCGGGTTTCTGGAAATTGTAATCTGTAATACTACTTTGATGATGTGTAATTGCGCTACTAAAGCGCAGGCTATGACAAATCGCTTCATCATGAAGTTGCCCGGTAGGTTTACGCCAGGAAACCTCGGGCTGTGCTAACAACTGATGAGCATTCAGATTGTCATTGAAATTAATAATATGCGCTTTGTCGGAGTGGCTTACATGCCAGTACACACCTTCTTCTGCAAGAATCCGACGCACGAAGGCCAAATCGGTTTCCCGGTACTGCACGCAATAGTCTCTGGGCAGGTACTCATTCACTAAATTGAAAGCAATCGCATCTCCCTCAATATTGTGCTCCTGAAAAATACTTTTGGTGATCTCTATTATTGATTGTTGCTGGAATATCCGTAGATTGGTTCGTCGAGACAATAACTCAAGACGATTAGCCAAACGTAAACGATAAAAACCATGACCTCGATCTACACCGGTTTGCGAAATCTCTGTAATCACACCATGAAAATCACGACCGTGATTATTTTGCGTGCCTTTAAGGTTCAATGAACCACTGGCTCCCAACAGAGAAGCCAAATCGAGATTTTTGGAATCACTGGCAAAATCTACTGAGGCATAACCAACTTCAGATAACGACTCATGTATGACTGTCTCGAGCGGTAATAACTCATCTATCACGCCATCAATCTGAAGCGACAATATAGGCTCATTCGATGGATTTAACATATCCATCGCCGCACCTACAATTGATCGTATATCATCGAGTGGCATAGTTACTCCATCACTCCAGCAGTACGCCAGGATCGCCCTGCACCACTACCCCACCATGTGCAGTACTGTCACCCATTCGAGCAACTGCTTTACCGTTAACCTTTACTAAAGTAGAGCCCGCGGTGATGGTATCTGGTGGTCCGGCGCAGGTGCATTTACTGCCCACCGTTGCCACGGGCATACCATTAACCCGCACGAAAGGAACGCCATCCATCACCGGACCACCGACATGCGGTTTGGGTCCCGGGTCGACCATGGGGCAGGTATGCTGGTGCCCGATTAATGCCACTGGTTTTTTCATGACGAAACCTGCTCTTTATTAGCTCTTAAAACTATAAGCAGCCCGTTACCGAACGTCTGTGAACCTTTACCCTTTCTCATTGTTTAAAGCCCCCCAATTGGCTTGCTCTACAAGTATCTTTTGCAGTTCTCATGCCAACTTTTTAAAATGGCCATACCAAGCTAAAGCATTGTTTTTCAATATTTTGTTATCAAATCAGACTGTGATTTTCATCATCACTGAAATTGATGTGCCGGGTGGTGCACACGAAATTTTTTGAACTGTGCCAGTCTTCGCACACTCTAAAACCGTGATCTGAGTTGATTCGAATCCGACAATGCCCGCAGACAGTGTGTAAAATATGTTGAAAGGAGCGCTAAATGAACAATGAATGGAAAGATTTTTTAACCGAAGCTGGTGCAGAGTTTGCAGCTGACAATGCTCATAGACTCGCCCATTTTGGTAACCCCCAACGCGAATCCCAACTGGTACTCAATGGCAGTGCTATTTACGATCTTTCAGAGAGCGCCCTGATTCGCGCCAGCGGCGATGATGTTGTCGATTTTCTTCAAGGCCAACTCAGCAATGACTTTGCCAAGGTTGATGCGCATAGCAGTCAGTTAAGTGCGTACTGTTCACCAAAAGGACGGGTGCTTGCATTGTTCAGAATTTGTAAACGCGATGATAACTACTATCTTCGAATTAACTCAGAGCTGCTCGACAACACACTGAATCGACTGAAAATGTTTGTTATGCGAGCCAAGGTAGAGCTGGAAGTAGAAGAACAGCTTGTGTTGTTTGGAGCCTCCGGACCCGAAATCACTCAGCACTTACAAAATGTATTTGATAAATTACCCGCTAACGAAAACGAAGCAGTAATGACTAATGATGTTACTATCATCAGAACCAACGGCATCCATCCCTGTTTTGAAATTCTGGCGCCACTGGAAGAAGCCAAATCTATTTGGCACAAGCTTAATGTTCATGCTGCCCCGGTTGGTTTCAACGCCAATCAATTGTTTAAAATTCAGTCAGGCATTCCCGAGTTTTCACCGGTCACTATTGAAACTCAAGTACCCCAGATGGTTAACCTCGAGCAGCTTGATGCGATTAACTTTGATAAAGGCTGTTACCCTGGTCAGGAAATTGTGGCGCGCACGCACTACCTAGGCAAGCAAAAAAAGAGAATGTATGTAGTTGACTGGAATGGTGTAGATCGAGCCGAAGCTGGCACCTCTTTGTATCAGGGCAAGGATAAAAATGGTGAACCAGTTGGCACTATTCTCTATGACGCCGAGCATCCTGACGGTAGAATAGTGGCCCTCGCAGTCATGCGGATAGCAGCAGCTGAAGGTTCTGAACGAATTTTTGTTGAACATAGTCCTTCAACAGATGTGTCGATAGCAGCCCCACCTTACGGCTTCACGCTAACCACGGAAGATTAAAACCCGATGTATCTAGAATTTTTTGGCCTTAAAGAGAAACCGTTTTCAATAACACCGAATCCGCGCTTTCTCTATCTCAGTGACCAACACAAAGAGGCGTTGGCACATCTGGTCTATGGAACCGATGAGAGTGGTAGCTTTGCCTTATTAACCGGTGACGTAGGTACAGGGAAAACCACCTTGTGTCGTACCCTGGTGGAACAAGCGCCTGACGATGTCAATCTTGCCTTGATTCTAAACCCGTTGCTTACGCCAACAGAGTTACTAGCAACCATCTGCGACGAATTCAATATTGATTACTATCAACAATCTGAATCCCGCAAACCTCTGCTGGATGCACTGAACGAGTATCTGTTAGAGGTCTACAGTCGCGGGGAACGAGCCGTACTGATCATTGATGAAGCTCAGAATCTCGATGCGCCGACACTGGAACAGATTCGCCTGCTCACCAATCTTGAAACTGGCGAACATAAATTACTCAAAATCATCTTGATTGGTCAGCCAGAATTACGCGAAGTACTTGACGATGAATCACTGACACAGCTTGCACAACGTATTACGGCGCGCTATCACCTGCCGCCACTTAATCGTGAAGAGACAGACTTATATATGGAGCATCGACTAAATGTTGCAGGTGCAGACCGACAAATATTCAACAACAAAGCCAAAGATGAATTGTTCAAGCATTCTAAAGGCATACCTAGAGTCACTAATGTGATTGCCGAACGCGCTCTGTTAGGCGCCTATGCAAAAGGAACACGTACGATTAATCGTGGGCTAATTCGCAATGCTATTGCAGAAGTACTTGGGCGTGGTGGAAAAGCAAAACTTGATATGCCTTCCTATTTGTTAATCAGTAGTATCGCACTGGCATGCTTATCTTTCGTTTTAGCTGGCTGGACTATGTACAATTCTGGTGAAACTGAAAATCAGGCTCCTATGGCTACTCTACAAGCGTCAAACAGTTCAGAACAAGTCGCGGTAGTAGAAACTACAGTAACCCCTGAAGTGGTTGTTGAAAATATTGTCCCCGAGACTATTGAAGCTCCCAAAGCCGAAGAAGATTTTGCTGCATTTTCTATGGCTACCGATTTGCAATCACTGCTGGACGAATACGGTGATACCGAGCAAGCCTTCGATACCTTGTTTCAGTTATGGGGTCTGCCTGCCTCACAACTCGAAGGTGATACAGCCTGTATGCGCGCAGAATCCAACGGGCTGGCATGTATCTATGAAACAGGTGGGCTTGAAAATCTGGTCAATTATAATCGCCCTGCGGTTCTGGAACTGATCGACGATTTTGGCAAGAAACGTATGGCTGTTGCCAGCACCATTGACGAGAATACGATCACACTGGATATGGCGGGCAACTTACACACCGTTAGTTTAATTGAGTTGCAAGATCGCTGGCGTGGAAATTTTGTATTATTCTGGCGCTTGCCGCCAGATGGCTCAAAGCTGCTTGAAAGTGGAATGCAGAACAGTGATGTCGCCTGGCTGGCTGGCAGACTGGACATGCTGGATGGCCTAGAGCCGCTAGAGTATGGTGATACCTTCAGTGAAAATCTTGAACAACGAATTATGCAGTATCAAACAGATCGTGGTCTGCCTGCCGATGGCAAGGCTGATCCACGTACTCTAATCAAACTGGCCGCAGAAGTAGACAGCAGCCAGACACCTACCTTGTTTAGATAAGACTATGTCACTGATACTCGAAGCGCTAAAAAGATCGGAGAATGAACGGCTGACCAAGTCAAACAAGGCGGGTGAGTTGGTTACTTCGAGTTTTGGCGACGCGGATACGACTGAAAAACGTAGCTGGTTACCACAATTTCTGGCGATAGCGTTAGCTGTGAATGCTGTACTTTTGGGCGGCTTGTATCTCAGCTCAAAAAACAGCCCTGATCAGATGGAAACGGCTGCAATTGAAACTTCACCGGCGACAACAGAGGCGGATGAATTTATTCAACCAGAAGCGACATCAACTGCTGTTATTGAACGACCATCAATACATCAAGTAGAAACGCCTGAAAAGCGAGTGGTTAAAGCAGCAACACCATTAGCTGAAGAACTAGTTAACAGCACACCAGTAAACTCGGCAGCAAATAATTCTGGTTGGGATGAAAATGCCGTAGCCGAGAACGCGGCCCCGGAAATTCCGGCAGATTTTGCCATGATTGAAACACAAGAGACGGCTTCAGCCTCTACTCAATCTGCACCCGTTAGTTTGCGAGAACTGACCAATGAAAACCTGGCGGAACAGCTCGAAGATTATGAGATCAATACTCATATCTACAATGAAGAAGATCCAGCGCGTAGCTTCGTACTTTTGAACATGGAAAAGTACCGGGTTGGTGACACGCTGGATAATACCAATTATGAAATTGCCGATATAACGGCCGATGGTGTTGTGATTGACCATGGCACAGGGCAAGTCTTGATTTCTGCCAATTGAGCCACAAAATTTTTCTTGCAAAAAAAAGGGGCCAAAGGCCCCTTTTTTTATCAATCGTTACTGCTTAGTCTTCTGAACCCATCCACTTGTAAACCACACCTGCTAATACTGCACCAAGTATAGGTGCTACCCAAAACAACCATAACTGTGGTACATGTGCACTATTCTCAGCAAAGAAAGCAACACCAGTACTTCTAGCTGGGTTAACAGAAGTGTTAGTTACTGGAATACTGATTAAGTGAATCAGAGTTAGACAAAGACCAATTGCAATTGGGGCAAAGCCTGCTGGAGCTCTTGAATCAGTAGCGCCTAGAATAACCATCAAGAATACAAAGGTAAGTAATGTTTCAATAATAAATGCCGCTGTTACACCAAAACCTTGTGGAGATAATGGACCATATCCGTTAGCAGCAAAACCACCCAAACCAGAAAAGCCAGCAATATCTTTAGCTATCACCATCAACACGATACCAGCTAACAAACCACCAATGACTTGAGCAATAATGTATGGAATTGCCTGACTCGAAGGAAATCTTCCGGCAACTACTTGCCCAATTGTAACCGCTGGATTCAAGTGACAACCGGAGATATGACCAATTGCATAAGCCATCGTAACTACGGTCAAACCGAATGCAAGAGATACACCAAGATAACCGATACCGAGACCAGCTATTACTTCTCGTTCTACACCACCAACACCAGAATTCATCACAACAGCAGCAAGAACAGCACTACCACAACCACCAAAAACCAACCAAAATGTTCCGAGTAACTCGGCTGCATACTTCTTCATACTTAACTCCTCTATATTGTTGTAACGAAGCTTGCGCCTCGTTTTGAACCGTCTGGCTATCTTGCCCAGATCAGCAGCGTCTAAATTACCACAATCTTCAGGGTTGACCAGCGTTCAGAAACAAGTAATTACACTACTCAGCCTTGAGGTAAAACCATGTTTCATCCTCAAAAATGAAATGACTTCGCTCATAAAGCACTGAATTTACACCACTTTCTGTAAATTCAGCCTTAAATTCCACGATCCCGGTCAAATCACCCGGCTGTCCTGCCTCTATTGCCACGATTTCCAGTCCCAACCACTGTAGCTCAGCGTTATGCCCAGATTGTAAAATATTTATTTCCGGCCGGGTTGAAACAGCCCAACTCTGGTGTAAATAGGGTATCAAGTTGCGCACATAAGCTGAGTATCTTGAGCGCATCAATTGCTCGGCCGTTTGGGCATTAACCTCAGAGCGGTGAACGGGTCGACAGCAGTCCCGGTAATGGATGCCGCTATTACATGGGCAATGATTGGGATTAGTTCGGTTAGCCACGAATACGTTTGTTATTTAGTGAGGTGAAAATATCGGTCTAAAAAAAGAGCGCCGAAGCGCTCTTTTTATAACTACTCGCCTGTCTTCACGACGAGCCTGTATCAGGACTAGAGTGGTGTTACATTCTCGGCTTGAGGCCCCTTCTGTCCATCCGTAACGTTCATGGTTACGCGCTGTCCTTCTTTCAAAGTTTTGAATCCATCACCATTGATATTACTGTGATGAACGAAAACGTCTTTCTCTCCTTCTCTTTCGATGAAGCCAAAACCTTTTTCATCATTGAACCACTTAACGGTTCCTTCTACTTCTTCTGAC
>CALIRD010000159.1 GCA_938042355.1 uncultured Thiotrichales bacterium | reverse complement strand
TTGCGCCCGAATAAATCAATCACGGTATGTTCATCAAGCAGTTGCATGTGATGGGCTTTGGCAAAGCGCTCGCCCAGCATGAAATCGCGGTTACCATGTATAAAGTAAACAGGAACGGTTTCTCGCAGATCTTGCAGTGCTTGCAAAGCATCATCCAGACCATCAACCGGGTGGTCGTCACCGACCCACACTTCAAACAGATCACCTAATATGTAGAGTGCCTGTGCCTTGCTGGCATCGTTGCGCAAGAAGCGTGTAAATATATCGACAATCTCCGGCCGCACCTTTTCCAGGTGCAGGTCGGAGATGAACAGGATGTCCTGTGTGTCGTTAGCCAAGTCAGGTTAGTCGTTGACGCTGGCTTTTTCGATGATGATTGGCTCGGCAGGTACGTCGCCGTGTGGACCATACTGTTTGGTCTCAACGCCTTCAATAGCTTCGATCACCTCCATGCCTTCAGTGACTTTACCAAATACAGCATATCCGTAACCAGACATAGTCTCGGCCGTGAAGTTAAGAAAGTCGTTGTCTTTAACGTTGACAAAGAATTGAGAGGTGGCCGAGTTAGGATCATTGGTACGAGCCATCGCTACCGTGCCTTTGTCATTTTTCAGGCCAGTGTTTGACTCGATCTTGATTGGCGCATTCTTGTTATCTTTTTCAGTCATGTCGAAAGTGAAGCCACCACCTTGCACCATGAAGTTGGGAATAACACGGTGGAAAATCGTGCCAGCAAAAAAGCCGGAATTTACGTACTCCAGAAAGTTGGCAACCGTGACAGGTGCTTCATTCGGGTACAGTTCAATGACAAAGTTGCCCTTGGTAGTTTCAAAGGTAACGGTAGGGTTAGTTTCGCTCATGGCAGGGCTTCCGATTAATAATGAGAGTGACAGTGCAAATACACTAAGAATTAAACATTTTTTCATACAATATACTCCTGTTAAAAGTGGCAAAAAGAACTGATGCTACTGATTCAATTTTGCCCATGAGTCACGCAGACTCACGATTCGGTTAAAGACAACCCCTTCTTCATCAGGGTCGCGGTAAAAGTATCCCTCTCGTTCAAACTGATACCTGGGGTTTTCGACAGCATCCAGCAGCGAGGGTTCGATATAAGCCTGGTCACGTACAATCAGTGACTCTGTATTAATATGGTCTTTCCAGTCGGCAACGTTCTTGTCGCTGCCGGGAGCAGGGTGGTTGAATAGCCGGTCATAGACATTTACGACGGCTCTGGCGCCAGCGGTAGCCGAAACCCAGTGAATCACACCCTTGACCTTGCGGCCTTCAGGGTTTTTACCCAAGGTATTTTCGTCATGTGAGCACATCAGCTCAATGATATTGCCATCGGCATCTTTGACGACTTCATCACATTTGATGACGTAGCTGTTACGTAGTCGCACTTCACCACCGGTTACCAAGCGCTTGAAGTGTTTATTGGGTTTCACTTCCAGAAAATCAGCTCGATCAATCATCAGCTCCCGCGTAAAGGGTATTTCACGTGTACCGAGTGATTCATCTTTCGGATGATTGGCGGCTGTCAGTATTTCGGTCTTATCCTCAGGGTAGGTCGTCAAAGTGACTTTGAGCGGGTCAAGTACCGCCATGCGACGCAAGGCGGTGTGTTCCATCTCTTCACGAATTACCGCTTCAAGACTGGCCATCTCAATCGAGTTGTCTACTTTGGTAATACCGGCGCGTTTCCAGAATTCAATCAGGCTGCTCGGTGTGTAACCGCGTTTGCGTGCACCGGCAATGGTTGGCATACGTGGGTCATCCCAACCACTCACATATCCGCCTTCAATCAGCTCCAGTAATTTTCGTTTACTGGTAATGGTGTATTGCAAGTTGCCACGTGAAAACTCAATCTGCTGCGGGTGTGCATCAATAGTGATGTTATCCAGTAACCAGTCATAGAAGGGGCGGTGGTCTTCAAACTCCAGCGTGCATAACGAATGGGTAATGCCTTCCAGTGCATCCGAGATCGGGTGCGTAAAATCGTACATCGGGTACAAGCACCAGCTATCGCCGGTTTGATGATGCACCAGACCTTTACGTATGCGGTAGATAATCGGGTCACGCATGTTTATGTTGGGTGATGCCATATCAATTTTGGCACGCAACACCCGGCTGCCATCTTTAAACTCGCCGTTGCGCATTTGCTCCAGCAACGCCAGGTTTTCTTCGACACTACGTTCACGATAGGGGCTGTTTTTGCCCGGCTCTTTGAGTGTGCCGCGGTAAGCCCGGGTTTCTTCAGCATTCAGGTCACATACATAAGCCAGATCTTTTTCAACCAGTTCCACCGCAAAGCCATAGAGCTGATCAAAGTAGTCAGACGCAAAGCGCAACTCATCCCACTCAAAGCCGAGCCATTCAATATCGCGTTTAATGGCATTAACAAACTCAACGCTTTCTTTGGATGGGTTGGTATCATCAAAACGCAGGTTACATTTGCCCTGGTAGTCATTGGCAATGCCAAAGTTCAAGGCAATGGATTTAGCATGGCCAATGTGTAAATAGCCATTGGGCTCTGGAGGAAAGCGCGTCACCACAGACTGATGCTTGGCCGAGGCCAGATCTTCATCAATAATTTGACGAATAAAGTTTTTGGGCGCGTTGTTATCGTCCATGATCAGGGCTTAAATCGAGTGAATGAGGCGTATTGTACCTGTCAAAAGTGGCTATATGAACGGCTTTATCGCCAGTTAAGTCAATTTTGCGCAAACCGCATCAAATTATGGGCCTGTAAGGCAAAAGCAGGTTGACCACTATGTGCGAAAACTATAACATTTCCGCCTCTTTGATCCTCGGTAGCTCAGTTGGTAGAGCGGGTGACTGTTAATCACTAGGTCACAGGTTCGAGTCCTGTCCGAGGAGCCATCTTTTCAAGCACTTAACCTACTCACCAGCACTAGCTGGAAGTGGGTTGTGCCATTTTTGTGCCACAAATAATCGATTCTGCATGTGGGGCAAGATGCTCTGTTGATAAGTGCGCATACTTTTGCACCATCTTCATCGATTCCCATCCTCCCAATTCTTGCAGTACCGCCATCGGTGTCCCAGCCTGAATGTGCCAACTCGCCCAGGTATGTCGCAAGTCATGCCAAACAAAGTTTTCTATGCCGGCTTTCTTTAGCGCCTTACGAAAGGCTTTGGTGTTGCACTGTCCAATCGGGTTACCTCGATAGGTAAACACATACTCATCATGTTGACCATGAACCAAAGCAAGTACCTCAATAGCATCTTCGTTGAGTGGCAGACCAATCGCTCTACGGCCCTTGAACTCATCAGCATGAATGCGCATGGTTTTCGCTTGCACATCCACATCGCTCCATTTCAGTCCTAGCAAGTTTCCTTGCCGAATCCCGGTCGCTAAACTAAACCGAACCATCGCTTTTTGATGGTCGGGCAGAAAGCTGATCAACAAATGCGCTTGCTGCTGTGTTAGAAACCGTATTCGCTTCTTGGGCTCTGGGTAAAGCGTCACCTTCGGTGCACGCTCTAGCCATTCCCATTCCAGCCAGGCTTTACGTAGTATTGACTTGAGCAATGCTAGGTATCGATTGGCGCTTGTGTTGCCAGAATCGCTGAGGATCTCATGACCAATCTGCTGGACCAGAGCGCGGTCTATATCAACCATGCGCTTCGTTCCCAACCATTGGTCCAATCTCGCCAGTTTTCTTCGGTCTTGATCGATTGTTGCCTTATGGTTTTTTTCCTCCAACCATTTTAGTGCGGCATCTTTCCAAAAATAATCGGGCTTTGCACCGAGGGTTTCTATCCGCCAGTACTCCGCCTTCAACTTGTCGTGGTATTCCTGGGCTTCTGTTTTTCGTCGAGACCCAGTTGAGCGACGTACTCGCTTTCCACTTGGTGTAACGAAATCAACCCACCACGTTTTTCCACGTTTCTTGAGTGACATAAGTCTTTCTCCTTTCTGTTGGAGTCACTCAGTGGACGCTGCCAATTGTCAGGATAACCTGAGCGAATATAGGCGACAAGGTCGGCTTGCAGAAATACCCAACGTTTGCCAGGTTTGCATGCAGGAATTTTCCCGGCACGAACTTTGGCACGTAGGGCAGTGGGTGATAACTTTAAGAAATCAGCTGCCGCGAGTAGGTCTAAGGTTTCGTGTTTCGGTGTATCAGCCTGCGTCATATCTACATGTCCATACTTAAGTGACAATTACTAAACTGGGGAGAAACTCCTCCCTCTGTAAGAAACATGCAAAATTTCTGACTTTTTGACGGAATTTTGCTGAAAAAATTTACCGTTAAATCTAGAGCCAATACCGGTGATCGGTAGTGGTAGAAAGAATCAGACTAGTGGTCGTAAAAGGGGATCAGGAGACGCTTAGTAAATTTTTGAGTGGTGATTAAAGCCGAAACCCGGGCGTGAGTAATTCATGAAGTTTTATACGAAAAGCTTTCGCGATTTTATCAATGTTATCAATACTGACATTTTGCTGGCATCTTTCGATCGAACCAATATAGGTTCGGTGCATATTGCAACGCTCAGCCAGGTCTTCTTGAGACCATTCTTTCGCTTTTCTAAGATTGCGCATGTT
>CALIRD010000158.1 GCA_938042355.1 uncultured Thiotrichales bacterium | reverse complement strand
CCAAACAAAAATCTTTTCTGTCCGTCCTGCTATTAATCTCAGCCTTCACACTGACACGTGCTGAAGTAACCACCAATGTTGATAGCTTCGAATTTGTGGACGTACCCGTCGGCAAAAGCCTGAAACAACACGCCATTTTAGGTAATGACGGCAATGACCGTATCGACGTTCAGTCCGTTCAAATCGTTGGCGATGATGCCGAATTTTTCTCAACGACCTATACCGAAAAACTACCGCGTTTTATCTACCCCGGCAACACGCCGTGGATGGCAGTATTCTTTTCACCAACAGAACCCGGCTTGTTTTCAGCCGAGCTGATATTGAATTTAAGTGATGGCTCACAACTCATCTACCCTCTTGAAGGCGGCACCACTGACAACACCCAAGGGGTTGTGCTCGATGTAGATAAATTTGATTTTGGTCTGGTGCCTGTCGAAGAACGAGAGAAGCTCTACGGTATCTTTGAAAACCTCGGCACTTTAAGAACCGACATCATAGACGCCACTATCAGCGGACCCGATGCGGATTTATTCAGCTCAACCTATGTCGATAAATTACCTCGCTTCATCTACCCGGGTAGCACGCCGTGGATGCCGGTCTATTACGAACCAACACGCAGTGGCAGCCACCGCGCAACACTCACTCTAGTGCTGAGCGATGGTGAGCCTATCGTCCTGAATTTAACCGGTGGTGAAGATCTGCCTGTAGACGGTCCATTAGCAGCAGAAACTGTTATTACAGAAACAAGTGCCGAGGTTTCCTGGAACACACCAAACGCAGGCATCAGTGGTTATCGAATAGAACTTACCCCAACAGAACCTCTTGCCTATGTTGGTATCGGTGAAAGCAATGCCGGTAATAGTCATGATTTTGATCAACAAGGCGATCTACCAGCTGGGTCTCTCACATTACTTGATCTGAAGACATTGGGAGTTGTTGAACCATTCAATGGCGTCAGTAATGGTGAAGCTGTTCAAAATACAAAACATTCTAGAAATCCGGGCGGCCTAACCTTTATTGGCGAATCAGCAAGCATCGTACCTGCCACACGTGCAGGCGATGAATTTGGTCTAAAAGGTCTGGCAATGAATGATAGTAACGAGCTATTCGGCATCGTTAGCACAGAAGGTAGTAATTGCTTCTTTGGAACGTTCGACCCCGACTCTGACCCTTGCACGAACGAAGAAATCGCAGCCAGATTAGTTAGCATCAATCCAAACACAGCCGAAACAGTAGTACTCGGTTTGGTACGTGACGCTAACGGTAATACCTATGATCAGGTAAATGACCTAACCATCGACACAGATTCTGGACTGCTTTACGCAGCGAGCTTCTGTGAAACGCAAGCGTGCATACTGGAAATGAATCAAACTGGCCTCGTACAAAATGAATTTCGCAACGACAATACTGATGCCATGTTTATCTCCCTCACTCCAGAGCGCAACCTCTGGCTCGGTGGGAATTTCGGTCCACGCTCCTGCTTAGCTTGTTCATCGCAACTTAATGTTATTAACATTGATGATGGCTCTATCATCAGCACTGAGAACACTCAGCTCGAGCAACAACTGAGAATCTTAGTCGGTGGACAACAAAGACTGGTGCGCAGCTCACTAACCGTGGCCGCCACCACAACTCCTGACGGCCGATTAATCGGCACAACCAACAATTCAGATACAGCAATTACAATACGCATACCGGATGGCGCACCTAAACTGCCTAATGGTCAACTTGACCTCGAACGCCCGGGACCAACTCCAGTGTGGCGAATCCTGGGAGATACCGGCAACAATGTGGAAGGTATTGCACTCTCCAATGTAGAACCTGGTGGTCCATCTACGATCACTATGGATTTACCAGCTGGCACTAACAGTTTTTCATTCGACAACCTTAAACCAATGGCACGTTATGAAGGCAGGTTGATCGCTTTGGATGCCAACGGTAATGAAACTGAATTTATTGAAGATATTGTCATCGTAACACTCATGCCTAACCCGAACGGATTAGCAGCAGAAGAAATTAACAACATCGTTCGACTGTCATGGGAACCGGTTGACCCGTTACTTTTTAATCAGGTCACTCTCGTTCGTGAATATGCCGTGTATGCATCCCGAACGGATTTTACTTCTGTAGAAGATCTGGAACCGATTGCCGTGATTCCCTTTGGTGAAAATACCTTACGCACAAATGCATTAGATGCAGGCACCTGGCACTTCGCCGTGGTGTCGGTGAACGATTCAGGTGTTTTTGATAAAGCAGTACAAACCATCTCTCTCAGTATTGAAGGTGGTGTAGCAGATATTGTTGCTCCTGTTGTCACTGCACCTGCCAATGTGACTCGCGAAGCGACTGGCGTTACCACCGCTGTCGAACTCGGTAACGCAACCGCTACTGATGATCAGGATGGCGAACTCACCGCCACTGCCAGTCCGGCTGGTCCATACAATGTCGGCCAAACCCTGGTCATCTGGTCAGCTACCGATACAGCAGGTAATACCGGCACTAGTGAACAGACGGTGACGATCACAGACACCACACCTCCGAGCATCAACGCTCCGAATGATGTTGAAGTTGAGTTTGAGTCAGTCATACCAGAGAACCTGGATATCGGTATGGCAAGCGCCAACGATCTAACCGGTGATGTCACCGTCACGTCTAACGCACCCGTGCGCTTTAACTTCGGTACCACAGAAGTGGTATGGACAGCGACCGATCAGTTTGGAAATTCCGCAACCGCCAATCAAACAGTCACCATTGTGCAAGACACGAGCGGTGGTGGAGGTACTGGAAATGGCAACCCTTGTGCTGGCAGATCTTTGACCGCATCGCCAGATGAAATTGAAGCCAGTAATGGCTGGTCAAGCGTGAACCTGAGAGTGCGACTCAATAATGGAGAGGCTTGTGAAGCCCGGATTGAATGTCCAATTGCAAGCGTGAATGTTGGTAGCCCATCCAATCTGCGACCAGCAATCGCAGGAGAGGACTGGTTACTAAATTCCTACGACCCTTTCAATAGAACTGGTTCAATTTTCATTAATCCCGAATTGAACGCGGATGGCAGCAATAAAATTTATGAAGTAAATATCCGCTGTCTCAGTGCGAACACCAATATTGTCAGCGACATAATCACCATCATTCCCAGTCAAAATCAATAGAACTGTAAATTGTCTGTAACAATCTGGTTACAGACAATTACTCAAGCTAGACTGAGAATATTAAAGGAGCTTTAGATCACAGGATTGTGAATATAAATTAAAAGAATCAGGAGAAGACGCATGTTGTATCGCATTACTCTCGGAGCAGCCCTGCTGTTCAGCACCCTATTGTTTACCACCAGCGCCATCGCTGGAGTCACTACCAATAAACGAACCATCTATTTTGAACAAGGCACTATTGGCGCGCCCCAAAAAGAATATGTCATTCTGGATAATGAAGGTGATGAACTGGTTCTGATTGAAGAAGTACAAATTGTCGGGCCAGATGCAGACAACTTCACCACCACCTACACCGGCGGCCTGCCCCGTTTCATCTACCCCGGCCA
>CALIRD010000157.1 GCA_938042355.1 uncultured Thiotrichales bacterium | reverse complement strand
CTATCGATCAGTGCCATGGTGGAAACGCGCGCTGTTATTCAGTGGCTTGCTTACCAGCGTCATGAGCAAACAGGAAGTTGAAGAAGAAGAAATTGAAAAGCTTAAACAAGGTGATTTACTCGAGTCCACTTTTGGTGAATTTAAAGATGAAGCACCGGAAATCTACGCACCGTTGATCGACGAACGTGATCAATTTATGGCGAACAAAATTTATAACATCGTCGTTAGTGAAAAACCCGAAGCATTGCTGGCCGTCGTCGGTGCCGGGCATTTACCGGGTATGGAAAAATATTTACACACACTGCGCGATGGACAACCGGCTGAAAGCGAGATCAATGAGCGCATTGCCTCTCTTAACCACCTGCCGAAAAAAACCAGTATTCTAAAATTCGTTCCGTGGATAATCGTAGCGGTCGTATTATTCGGGTTTTTTCTGGGCTTCTCCAAAAGCACGGCCCTCGGCTGGTCGCTGGTTGCCAGCTGGGTATTAATCAATGGCGGCCTGTCAGCACTGGGTGCGCTCCTCGCTGGTGGTCATCCATTCACCGTGGTCGGCGCTTTTCTAGCAGCTCCTTTGACCTCACTCAATCCAACCATAGGCGCGGGCATGTTGACAGGAGCGATTGAATTGTTTTTTCGCAAACCTCAGGTCAAAGATTTTGATAATCTCAAGCATGACATTAGCAGCGCGTCTGGCTGGTGGAAGAACCGTGTCTCCAGAGTGTTACTGGTGTTTTTCTTTTCGACCATGGGCTCGGCAGTTGGCACCTGGATAGCAGGCGCTAAAATCTTTACCGAACTAAGCGGTTGAATAACAGACCAAGTTGGTTAGACTGGTTTTACATCGTAATTCTGGTCGTAATCTGGGGCAGCGCGTTTTTATTCATCAAACTCGCACTCGACAATTTCCCACCCACTACCCTGGTATTTATCAGACTGGCGCTTGGTGCAACCGTGATGCTTATGGTACTCGCTATAAAAACAGGCTACCTGCAAAGCATCAGCCCAAAACTCTGGCTTTTCTTTTTATGTATGGCGCTGCTGGGCAACGCCCTGCCATTTACCGCGATCAGCTGGGGCCAACAGTTTGTCAGTAGTGGTATTGCCGGTTTAATGATGGCAATCGTGCCGCTCTCCACTTTGTTTTTAGCGCACTTCTTTATCCCGGGTGAAACGATTACACCACGAAAATTAACCGGTTTTTGTGGCGGCTTTATTGGCGTGTTTGTCTTGATGGCACCGGAACTGGAATTCAACAGTGACAATACACAACTGTGGGGAATGCTGGCATTTCTTATCGCCGGTCTCGCTTATTCAGCCAGTAACATCATGGCCAAGCTGCGCCCACCCAGCAACGACCTATTCACCACCACGGCTGTTTTGTGTCTGTCCTCGTTAATGATGCTACCGCTCAGCCTTGGCACTGGCGAACCATGGCTGAGCACCCCGCTGCAACCCGCCGCGGTCATCTCGATCGCCATTCTTGGCCTGGTGTGCACCGCATTGGCAACCTATTTATACTATCGGGTATTACGCTCGGCGGGCCCGGCTTTTGTCTCTCAGATGAATTACTTTATTCCAATCTGGGCATTGTTGATCGGCGTAATATTTCTGGATGAAACCATTGGCCTGAATGCAATCGTTGCCCTGGTGTTAATTTTATCGGGCATCTTTATTGCACACAGTGGCCAGCAAACGAATGAGGAAGTAGATGAGCACTAAAGTGGTATTGGCTTCGGGTAATGCGGGCAAGCTCAGGGAGTTTACCCAAATGCTGAAACCGGTCGGGATACAACTGCTACCCCAGGCCGAACTGAATATTAATGAGGTGCCTGAAACCGGGCTGACCTTTGTTGAAAACGCCTTGATCAAGGCGCGTAATGCCTGTGAGCACAGCGGCTTACCGGCCATTGCCGATGACTCCGGTTTAGAGGTGGATGCCTTGTTTGGTGCGCCCGGGATCTATTCGGCACGCTTCGGCGGTGACGGTGCCAGCGATGATGACAATAATAAAAAGTTGCTGGCAGAACTAACCGACACACCTGCCAGCGAGCGCACCGCACGCTACCGCGCTTGCCTGGTATTTATGCGTCACGCAGATGATCCGGTACCCATCATTGCCGAGGGCCACTGGGATGGTCTGATCGTGGATGAGGCGCGTGGCGAACACGGCTTTGGTTACGACCCCTATTTCTGGCTCGACAGCCACGACTGCACCGCAGCTGAGCTGGACCCTGACATTAAAAACCAGATCAGTCACCGCGCCCTGGCATTGCAGACCCTTATCAAGCGCTTGAGCCGATAATCAAGATGCAAGAACAAATCACCAAAGCTGAAAATTCGCTGAGACGAAAATGCCCGGTTATCCGGGAGATCATCAATACACATGGCCCGTGCACGATAGCGAAAAACAAACAACCTCATTTTCACAGTCTGGTGTGGTCCATAATCAATCAACAACTTTCGGTGAAAGCGGCACTCGCTATTGAAAAACGCGTCAAAGCTGAATTGGGCGTAAAGAAAAACTTCAACCCCGGGCATTTTGAATCCGTCACCCAGCAGCAACTTCGAAGCTGTGGCTTATCCAACTCCAAAGCGCGCTTTATTCTTGCCATCCATGAATTCGTTCAAAGTGGTAAATTGCCGCTGCGCAGCATTGCCAAAAAAGAGGATTCAGAAGTCAGCGATTTGCTGCAGCAAGTCCCTGGTATCGGCCCATGGACAGCCGACATGTTCATGATGTTCTCGTTAAATCGTCCTGATATCCTACCGCTGGGGGATCTGGCACTGCGTAAAGCGATTCGCATCGCCTATCAACTCGATGACGATGCAGATTATGCTGCCCTGTCTGCCGCTACTGATCACCTGCGACCATGGCGTACGGTTGCCAGTTGGTACCTGTGGTGCCTGGTCGACTAACATCCAAAAAAGGTGAAGCTACCGGCTTTATCTGTTAGTTTTAACCTCTAGTACATTTGCACTGGTTAAGTCTTTTTTGACCACGACGAATAACGCAACACGACGAATACTGACACATGTCTGAACAACGCCAAATCCTGGTCACCAGTGCCTTGCCCTATGCCAATGGTCCGATCCATCTCGGCCATATGCTTGAATATATTCAAACGGATATCTGGGTGCGCTTTCAGCGCTCACGGGGTCATGAGGTGTACTTCATCTGGGCCGACGACGCGCATGGCACGCCGATCATGTTACGGGCTCAACAGGAAGGTATTACCCCGGAAGAACTGATTGCCAAATCCCAAATTGAACACCAGGCTGACTTTGACGACTTTCTGATTTCCTACGACAATTTCTACACCACCCACAGTGACGAAAACAAAGAGCTTTCCTGCCTGATTTATAACCGACTCAAAGAGAAAGGACATATCACCAGCCGCACCATCACCCAGGCCTATGATGCGGAAGCCGAGATGTTTTTACCGGATCGTTTTATTCGTGGTGAGTGTCCTCGCTGCGGCACTGGCGATCAATACGGTGACAGTTGCGAAAGTTGTGGTGCTACCTATGACCCCACCGATCTGAAAAACCCAGTCTCTGCGATCACCGGCTCTACCCCAACCGAAAAAGATTCCGAACACTACTTTTTTAAACTGGGCGATTTTGAAAACATGTTGCAAGGCTGGCTGGCCGACGACAAAGTCCAGCCTGAAATAGCCAACAAACTTGCCGAGTGGTTTGAAACCGGCCTCAATGACTGGGACATCTCGCGTGATGCTCCCTACTTCGGCTTTGAAATTCCTGACGCCCCGGGCAAATACTTTTATGTCTGGCTGGATGCACCCATAGGCTATATGGCCAGTTTCTCTGACTTCGCCAAGCGAGAAAATCTGGATTTTGACTATTGGTGGGGAGCAGACAGTAGCACCGAGCTGCATCATTTCATCGGCAAAGACATTGCTTACTTCCACACCTTGTTTTGGCCAGCGATGCTCGAAGGTGCTGATTTTCGAAAACCCACAGGGGTTTATTGTCATGGTTTTCTGACTGTCAACGGACAAAAAATGTCCAAGTCACGCGGCACCTTTATTATGGCGCGTACCTGGCTGGAGCGACTGGACCCCGAGTACTTGCGTTACTACTACGCCGCCAAACTCGGCAATGGTGTTGATGACATAGATTTGAATCTGGAAGATCTGGTCGCGCGCGTCAATAGTGACCTGGTGGGCAAAGTGGTAAATATCGCCTCGCGTTGTGCCGGCTTCATCAAGAAAAATTTTGACGGCACCCTGGCTGATGAGCCTGGTAACCCTGAGCTGATTGAGACGGCCATGCAGCTGTCCGAAACCATAGCCAGCCATTATGAACAGCGTAAATATGGTCATGCCATGCGCAAGATTATGGCGCTGGCCGATCAAACCAATCAATACATAGATGAACAAAAACCCTGGCAGGCGATTAAAAACGAAGCGCAGCATAGCGAGGTGCAACGTGTCTGTACGGACGGCATCAATTGCTTTCGCATCCTGATGACCTATTTAAAACCGGTACTACCCAAACTGGCCGCAGCCGCAGAGGAATTTTTAAACGCCGGCGAACTGAGCTGGCAAGACAGTCAGGCCCCACTGTATGGTTCCACAATCAAACCCTTCAAGGCGTTAATGACACGCATTGAAGCTAACAAGGTAAATGACATGGTTGAAGCATCAAAAGAAGATCTGGTAGCCACCCCCACTGGCCCATTGGCAGATGATCCGCTTAGTGACGAAATTGTGTATGACGATTTTGCCAAAGTAGATCTGCGCGTGGTACGAATTGCCAAAGCCGAACATGTCGAGGGGGCTGACAAACTACTACAATTAACTCTGGACCTTGGCGGCGAGCAACGCAACGTCTTTGCCGGCATCAAAAGCGCTTATGACCCGGCAGATCTGGAAGGCAAGTTA
The DNA here is from genome assembly GCA_938042355.1 of uncultured Thiotrichales bacterium. Lineage (GTDB taxonomy): Bacteria > Pseudomonadota > Gammaproteobacteria > CAZUMV01 > CAZUMV01 > CALIRD01. The sequence goes on along the minus strand of CALIRD010000157.1, from coordinate 75 downwards.
ACCGTGATGGTTGCCAATCTGGCACCCAGAAAAATGCGCTTCGGGCTTTCTGAAGGTATGGTGCTGGCAGCTGGC
>CALIRD010000156.1 GCA_938042355.1 uncultured Thiotrichales bacterium | reverse complement strand
AACAATCGAAGAGCAAGACGATCAATGGCGAGTTCACTTTGTCATGCCTACCAATCACACTATGGATACCTTACCCATCCCCAACAGTGAAAGCGTTACACTTCGCGAGATTCCTGCGTCCAATTATGCAGTGATATCTTTTTCCGGTTTAAGCGGAGAAAAAAAAGTTGCTCGAAAAACCAGTGAATTATTGTCGTGGCTTGAAAGTAAAAACATCACACCCACTGGAAAACCCGAACTGGCACGCTACAACACGCCATGGACTCCACCATTCCTGAGACGCAATGAAATCATGGTCTCTTATTAGAGTCATTACCGCAGTCAGATAAACATGTTTAATTCATTAGTCGCCAGCATAAATGACATTCTGTGGGGTAAAGGACAGGTCCTAATCTATATGCTGCTGTTTGCTGGTGTATGGTTTTCTATACGCCTGGGCTGTATTCAACTCCGTCATTTTGGACACATGTTCAGCTTGCTTAAAGGCAGCACCTCATCCGACAAGTCGGGCATTAGTTCATTTCAGGCTCTTTGTACCAGTCTTTCTGCACGCGTGGGCACCGGCAATTTAGCCGGCGTGGCTATAGCACTCTCTCTCGGTGGACCAGGCGCTATATTCTGGATGTGGGTCATTGCTTTTCTCGGCATGGCCACCGGCTATGCCGAAAGCCTGCTCGGACAGGTTTACAAGGTTCGTGATAGCAATGGTGAGTTTCGAGGTGGACCCGCCTATTACATTAAACAAGGACTGGGGCTGGGCTGGCTTGGCATCGCCTTTTCTGTCTGCCTGTTATTCGGATATGGTTTCATCTTTGGAGCCACGCAAGCTAATACCATTACCGATGCCTTAAATTACGCCTATGACATACCGACTCGCACCTCGGGCATAGTGATCACTGTTCTGGCTGGCGTCATTATTCTGGGCGGCTTGAGAGCAATCGCACGCTTCTCCGGAATAATCGTTCCCATTATGGGCATCGCCTATGTACTGGTGGTGGTTGGAATTGCCATCGTTAATATTGCTCAGGTTCCAGCCATGTTATGGAACATAATTACCTCTGCTTTCGGCCTCAATGAAGCTGCAGCAGGTACTTTTGCTGCAGCCATTAAAAACGGAATTCAGCGTGGCCTGTACTCAAATGAAGCCGGTACCGGAGCTGTGCCACAAGCGGCTGCCAGCGCCTCTCCCTACCCGCGTCACCCGGCAACACAAGGTTATATCCAGATGCTGGGGGTATTTCTGGACACTATGATTGTCTGCACATGCACAGCAATTATTATAATGCTCGCCGGCGGAACAAGTGGAGAAGGTATGGAAGGGATAAGGTTGACGCAAGATGCCATGACCAGTCACATTGGCAGCTGGGGCATACACTTTGTCTCCATTGCTATCAGTCTTTTTGCCTTCACGTCCATAGTGGCTAATTACGCTTACGCTGAAAGTAACTTACACCTGTTCAAGCAAGACAATAAAATTGGACGCGGAATATTGACAATGATTTTTTTGGCGATGATTCTGGTCGGTGCTAATGCCAACCTGCAAAACGTTTGGGCAGCCGCGGACATGGCTTTTGGTTTGATGGCAGTGATTAATATTATTGCTATTGTGCTGCTCACCCCAACCATTCTTGCGGTGAGCGAAGACTATAACCGCAGAAGAAAAGAAAAATCATCAATGAAATATATGCCTGGTGATTGCCCTATCCAGGGTGAAAGCGAACAAGGCATTTGGGACAAATCATAAAAGTTACGCGCTAACACAAAACGGTTAACTCAAACCCAGTGAAACGTGTCGCACCTCCATCCAGTCTACTATCAAGGAACGTTTAGTAAATTTCCATGAACCTGCACTTCGAGAAAATTTGTCCTGATAGCGTATCTCCATCACCATAATACGATCATCAGCATCCTCAGCTTGCGGATGAAGCAAATGCTTGGCGCTACAATAGGTTTCTGCAACAGCAATGTCACCATCGATACGAGCCAATTGCTGGTGAATAGAATGATTCGTTTGTCGATAAAATTCGTTTAAGGTAGCGGGTATATTCAAGATCTTTTGCAGGCCCTGAATATTAAAACCAGGTCCTTGAATAACTATTTCATCAGACATAATCCGTTCCAGAATGTCCGGCTCATTGCTATCCATTGCACGCGCATAGAGATAAGCTAGCTGTTGCAACTCCGGCTCGACAGATAATTCACCCGAGAGATCAATAGATTCAAACTCCCCCAGCTCTTCAGTAACATTGTCAACTATCTCTTGAATCACACGTTTAACATCACGCCTGCTATATCCAAGAAGCGCCGCTTCTTCTTCATTAGGCTGATAAGAAACCACACTGCCACGACCGGGGATGATCGCAATATCTGGAAGCATAGGATGCTCCTGATCGAGCTCCGGAATAGAAATCATATTCCCTGCCGAATGATGAAACAGCTCGAAAAATTCTGCGAAGCTCAGGTTCTCATCACCCAGTAGATAGGATTTTCCTGCCTCACCTCTGCTTAATCCTCCCTCTATCGCTTCTGCCAGTGAATGAACCGACATAAAGTTGGAACCACCTGATGGACCAAACCGAGATATCTCAGGATAGCGCCCCTTGGCGTAGTTTACATACGCTGTAAACATCTCATTCGGACAGTTACGCGGGTAGCCCACCACAAAGGGGGCATTTAGACTCAATGCGGTAAAATTATCATCCGATAGTTTGCAAACGCTTTTATCTGCTAAATGTCGTGAGCGCACATAAGCATCTGTTTCTATCATTTCAGGGACGACTTGAGGATAAAAACTTCCTATATGAATAAATCGTTTTACTCCCGCCTCTTTAGCCAGGCTTGCAAAGGCAGGCACCGCCTTGGCGTTGGCATTCAAGTAATGTTGGTCCGCATCCTCGCCAGCGGGGACATGGCGCATATCACTACCCGCCGCAAAAACGATCGCATCGTATGCTGACAAGTCAGATTTGCTAAAGGTAGTTTCAAGATAATTTCCCTTGACCCATTCAAGCACAGACAGTGGACAGTCTATGGGCGGTTGGTTTCGTGAAGCAATAGTTACCTGATACCCTTTGTCGTTCAAATACAAGGCGGCATAGGCACCAATGGGACCCGTTCCTCCAACGATGAGCAGGTTCATCGCCACAACTCAGGGAACCTGCTATTCACAGTAGCCTGTTAAAATGATTTCGTCACTAACTGCTAGCAACAATTCACACCGCTGCAGAGAGTAGATAGGTAGCCTCATCGGGAATTTGATAAGCGTCAGAACCACCACCCAGATATCGATCTTTTAACAAACGAGCACTAAAAAAATCTACCGCACTGAAGCCGGCATCGCTCAACCGCTCTTCCAGCTCCGACTCGTAATACTTACTCAGAATAGGCTCACCCATTTGAGAAACCACTTCGGATAGCTGGGCAACAGAGTCTTGCGCGATATCTGCATTATCAACATAACTGGGGCTAATGAAGTCCATAATCAGCTCACTACCAGCTGGAAATTTCCCCACCACTGAAAAAGTAGACTTGACTGCATCATCGGTAAGGTACATTTGCACTCCCAACCAGGTAAAAAATGTCATCAGATTAATATCGATACCCCCCTCTTCCATAGCCTGTGCCAGAGTCTGGTTTTCAAAATCAAACGCAACAAACTTTACGTTATCTGGTATGTCTATGTTCGCATTGGCAAGACACTCACGCTTCCAGCTCTGGGTTGACGGGTGGTCTATCTCTATTACTTCAAGACCTTCCGTCAAATCTTTTCTGCGATAAGCTGTTGAGTCCAAACCCGCTCCCAGTACAACCAACTGCTGAATATTTCGTTCACGCGCTAGCAACAGCTGCTCTTCAACTACTCTACTGCGCATACAAACTGAAGCCTCTATATGCTGAACAAATGTTGACGCCGTTTCCGCATCACTTAATGCAGTAAAGTTCTGAATAATAGTATTTACGTACGCCTCAGCCTCATCCAGAGACTTCAGCCCTGAGAGATTAAGCGCCAAGTCATCATTAAGGACTTTTGGTTCTGGCGCCATATGATGATGCCAGGCTCGATGTACAGCTGTAAGGAATGCAGTTTGACTCGGTTGCGCTTCAATCATAAGTGGGTAACCCCTGTCAGGTGTTATCTAACTTCAATAAAATTGATTAATTAGTTATTCTTTAACTTTATCAAATTTCATCGGCTTTGTTTACAAGCGTTTCTGTGATGATTGTGCTTATTAATCGCAAAAAGATAATTTGATCTCTTGACCTAAAGTACACTTCAGGTATTAACCTGTACTCCATAAGCTAAACCAATCGACTAGTTATGGAGAATAGTATGAACACCAACACACTGAATTTCGTTACACTGTATGTTTCTGATATCAACTTCACAGCCAACCTGCTTTGTCGTCTATTTAATTGGAAGACTCTCTACACCCAGAAAAAATCGTTTGAACATCAGACTGTGCATATTGGCAATGATAATTCTCGTCTGGTTATACAATCATTGCCGCATGCACGCCTTACTGGTAGCGACAAACCTGAAAATAATCTATTCAATATCGGTCTAGCTGTCGATGACATTGTTGCCGTTGAACAAGAAGTCATTAATGCGGGATTGCAAACCTATTCAGAGAACGTCAGTTTGAATCAGAGAGAATTCAGATTCATTGACTTTGACGGAATTGAATACCACATTAAAGGTAAAGTAACAGATGCAAACGAATTAACGGAGCGATGGATGAAAGAACTCGGGAAAATATCGCGCTTCGGAGCCATGATCAAATGAAATCACTGTTTCAAGTCCTGATTAAAAAAACGTAATCAGATGCACATAACCTCTTTTCGGGATATGTGCATCTATATACATAACTTGATGGAGCCGTTAACCGAGATTCATCCAAAAGGCATTGAGTTTGTTACCATCCGGATCTCTGAAATAGCCAGCATAAAAGCTATCACCACGCGGACCCACTGCACCTTCATCTGTTGCACCCAACTCAAGTGCTTTCTTGTGAAAAGTATCTACCTGTTCTTTAGATTCCATCATGAGCGCCACCATTGTGCCATTGCCGACAGTAGCAGCCTCACCATCAAAGGGCTTGGTAATAGAAAGTGCTGGTTGATCTGGCTGCGTAGACCAGGCAATAAAACTGTCATCCTCCATAGACCTCACCGCACCTATCTCAGCCAGGAGCGCATCATAGAAAGCGGCGCTTTTTTTGAAATCATTGGTACCCAACATTACATACCCGAGCATAGTTATTCTCCTAATTTACTTCTTATTACTATATAGAATATCTACGTACACCATCATGCAAATACGCATGCGGAAACTGATCGATTACTTGTCGTTTTTCGGCGGCCTCAATATAAGCAAAGATGTGTTCTTCTTGTATTCTTGATACTCAGGATCATCACCCCACTTGGACTCTGCATGCTCTTCCAACAAGGGTATTCCACTGACTTTTGCGATCAACAAGTAGACAAATAGCGGTGAGATGAGCGTGATGTATTGCGCACCATTCATTACTGGAAAAGCAATCACAGCAACACCCAGCCACAATAACATCTCGCCAAAGTAATTCGGATGACGAGACCACGCCCACAAGCCGCTAGAAATAAATCGATCCTGATTTTCCGGAATGGACCGATGAACAGTTTTTTGTCGGTCCGCAATTACTTCTATCAAAAAACCTGCTAACCACATCAAACCGCCTAGTATTAATAATAGATCTGGTTCTACTGGCTGGCTTGTAGTAAGAATAACTAACGCTGGCCCCAATGTGACTGTCACCCAGAGTGCCTGCAGGGTCCATGTCATAAAGTATCGAGGTGCATCTGGTTTAATTACATCGAAACGTCTGTCTTTACCGACCTTCTTTATTCGCAAAAAAAGAAACGACCCCAACCTGACCGCCCAGATGGCTACGATGGCAGCTACGATAACTGAACGCACATCATAACGAGCAGCAAGCAACAATGCCGTAAACGTCACACTCAAATAAGTCACACTACCAGTTAGATCATAATACTTTTCAGACTGAGCCAGATACTGCGGCACAAACATAAACCAGTTAATGGCAAACGCTATCATCACGCCAATTAAGAATAACGGTAATCCATACACTTTGATTCCATGATGACTACCCGCAAATACAATCAGGCTCGCCAAAAGCAGCGAGATCAGAATACCGATGACACTGCGCTTGATATTTTTCTCAGAGACATTGTTCATCGCTCTACTTGAAACCCACTCTTGGACCTGTCCCAGGTGTGATCGCCTACACCTTGCTCGCGCAACTTGAATTTCTGCACTTTATTGGTGGGCGTATAAGGCAAACTGGGTAAAAATCCCATATAGCGAGGCACAAAGTAATAAGGAGCATTATCATTAATAAATTTCGCTACTTCTTCGAAAGCCAGCGTTGATCCTTCTTTCAAGACCAGATCAATTTTTAGTTCATCTTCACCTTCTAACTCTTTTGCCGGTATTCCATACGCAGCAACATCAGCGACGTCAGGATGCTGGCGCACTACACCTTCAACTTCCAGCGTTGAGATATTACGCCCGGCATATCTAACGGAGTCTTTCTTTCTATCTGCAAAGAAATAGAAGCCTTGCTCGTCTTGTCGTCCTAAATCACCCGTACAATACCAGCCATCTTTCCAGGCTGCTTCTGTTGCCTCGGGATTATCAAAATACCCATTGCAGACCACATTAGGCTCGAGAGGCCTGATGCGCACTTCCCCCACCTCTCCGGGCGCTACCTCCTGATCATTGTCATCAAACAATCGAATATCGGTATCGTCTTTTGGCAAACCAATGGAATTTGGTGGAATCACTCCCTCAACACCGGCTGTAGTAGTGATCAACATACATTCACTTTGACCCAATCCCCCACCGATCACAGTCAATCCGAATCTTTTTTCAAAGCCGGATTTGATTGCCTCCGGCATAGGTATGGCCTGCATAATCCTCAAAGTAGTATCGGCATCTTTCGGTGATTCTGGCGCTTGCCATAAAAACATATGCATCGCCCCCAAGGTGAAGGTTTGTGTTGCTGAAAATTTCTGGATTCGTTCCCAAAAGTTCGTGACAGAAAAGCCAGACTCAATAACAACAGGTATCCCCTCTATCAGTGCACGAAAAATTGCCGTGTTCCATGCAGCCGCATGATACAAAGGCAGCACATTGAAGATGACGTCACCTTCTCTGGATTCATAAGAAACGGAAGAGCCCAATACTGTTGGCCTGATCCAGTTGTTATGATTAAGCATCACTCCTTTGGATTTTCCAGTTGTGCCCGAAGTCCAAACAATAGATACCGTATCGCTGACATCCAGATCACTTAAATCTGATTGGTATGGGTCATTCTCTAATAGTGTCTGATAGTCAATAGAACTTTCTAGCTGAGTAGTTTGCTCGCCAACTAATACCACTCGTAAATTACTTACCTCATCTGTTAATGAACTGACACGCTCTGCAAAAAACGCCTCGGTAAAGAACAATGTTGGCTTGCTGCGTTTAACCGCATCAGCCAACCAGGCACCCTTGTAGTCAGTACATATTGGCACCCAGACTGCACCAATCATATTAACCGCCATGGCAATCACTACCGTCTCGAGCCGATTGCTTAATAAAAGTGCAACTCGGTCTTCTTTACCGACACCTAACGATACTAAGCCCCGCGCCAAAGAGGCAGCCAAGCGCTCAACATCGGAAAAAGAGAGTGACTGTTCATCACTCAGGAGAAACGGCGAATCAGGAATCTGTTTTGCCTGCTGACGTAACATCCTCGGTAAAACACGATCCTGATGATCACTCAAATCCAGTAAATTCAACTTGCATTACTCCTGCTCACATTACATCGACGTAACGATGTAAAGACTAATTCATATGAAGACTACCTGTTACCACTACCCAGTCAAGCTAGACGACAATTTTTATCAGAACATATAAGACTGTAGAAACAACGCACAACAAGTAGATTTGATTATAATAATGCCATAGTAACCGTGATCCAAAACAGAGTCATTGATGAAAACAAAACTACTTATTTTTATTATCGGTGCGATAGCAGGCGGGCTACTAAGCTTCGCACTCAATAAACCTCCGATCGAGCATGCACCTACTGATATAGAAACTCAAACAATAGATGAACTTGATAACGCGTATGGCGCTTTCATACAAGCACAACAACAGACACTGGATCTGTTCAAATCAGAGGAATACTTTGACACCACTGACCAGTCTCGCGCGGAGGCCTACCGCACTCTTCTCTACGCAACTCTAGGCTCAATACGCACAGGTGCACTTCTCGACCAGGATCAGCCTCGATTCATGCGTGCAGTTGACTGGACCAGCAAAAGTGGCATGGACAACCCTGACAATAATTATTACTTTGCTCGCATCTGGGACGATAAAAATTATGTGATACGCGGTACGCGTGGCACTACGACTCAATTGATCTTCCAGATAGTCGTAGGTCAACCAGGAGTAGGAAATGCCGGGCCGGGCACCAATATATCTTTGCTTAATGCTGACGACATGCAACTGGAAGAGGACGGTTCATTCATCATTCATGTCAGCCCCAATCCACCCAGCTCTGGAAACTGGCTGAAAACAGGAAGCGGCGCCGGGACCATCATGGCCAGAGCAACGCACAGTGACTGGTATAAAGAATCAGCAGGTATGCTTGATATACAGGAAGCCGGGATCGCCCCTATCCCTGTCTTAACGACCTCAACCATTTCGAAAAAACTCAGAGAAGCCGGCACACATCTTTACGACCGCAATAAAACCTGGTTGGGGTACGCCAACAAAACCTGGCAGTATCGAGAACGCAATGATCTTTCTCCAATGACACAAACCAATGGTGGCCTACCGGGTCAATACTCATCATTTGGCAGTTGGGAATTAAGACCAGATCAAGCCTTACTCATCTCGGTACCAAACAGCAACGCGCCTTACCAAGCCATACAACTTGGTAATCGCTGGTTTGTAAGTCTGGATTATGAAACACACACCTCAAGTCTTAATACCAGCCAGGCCTACCTAAGCAGTGACGATATGTATCACTTTGTGGTCTCCCATACCGACCCGGAAATACAAAACTGGCTTGATCCAGTGGGGCACGAGCAAGGATTGATTATGCTTAGATGGCAAGGCCTTACAGAATTATCAGGTGATCTTGCCCAACCGGCAGCACGCCTTATCAACCTGAACGAGGTGCGTGATTATCTACCCAAAGATGTAACCGAATTTGATGCTGATAAGCGAACTCTACAAATCCAGTCAAGAAAAAACGCAGCTCGCAAGCGGTTTCAGGGATAGATAATAAGACCTTACTCTAAACCAATATTGTCAGACAGTATTCGAGATGTCTGATTTTTCGCTTTGTTTTTCAGGCGTTGTCTTTCTCTATAGTCCAAATGCCATTGGGCTGGATCAAGCTCATAGTAATTGGCCAACAGTTCGTATAAATCCGGAAGGCTCTTTTTAAACTTAACTGACTTTTCAAAAAATGATTCGGTAGCGACTGCGAAGAACTCGGCAGGTGATGTCGTACCATAGGCATCAAGCACTCTATTAGCACGTCTGTCTACCCGTTCACATAGATTGTCGTACTCTCTGGTCATGATCACTTGCCACTCTTTGTAATCCTTTTTACTACGCAATATAGGAAGGCCGTTAGTCACTCCGTTCTCTCCATCCAACTTATGTGCAAACTCATGCAGTGTTACATTTTCACCATCCGATTTATTCGATGAGCCATAACTTGCATATTTCCAGGCGAGCAACAAGGGGCCATTCAGCCAAGATACTCCAGAACTTGAACGCGTGACCTCATCTATGACATTGCCATTTCTTTGATGCTCTGTCCTGGTATAAACATCAGGGCAAATAAAGATGTTATCGAAATCAGGATAAATGGGGTCTTCCCGCATCAAAACAGGTAGACACGCATCACCCGCCACAGTGACTTTAATTTCTTCTGTGATTTCCAAGCCCTCATTGCCATAAAAAGATTTTGTTTTAAGAAAATAATTAATGTGTCCGTGTAACTTTTCTTTCAGGTGATCTGGCAAGATTTTGTACAAGCTCATCTTTCTTTCAAGAATCTCACGCCATTCATAATTTAAGTCAGCGTCGTAGCTTTCCTGTATTTGTTTTTTTTGTAACATTTTCTTGCCTAGAAAATAGGCACAAATCAATGTAATGATCAGCACGTTTATAATTATAATTATCATAGATATATAGTGTAGGTGAACTCTATTATTTCAATACTTATAACTTTGTCTGTAAAGTGCAACGATCAAAGATTAAGTACTATCTGATATCCTGCTATCAATAATCACTGCAATCAGCTCTGAAGCTGATCTTGAATATGCGACTATTGAAATTCACCTTTCTGATATTTTTACTAGCAGTCGGCTTTATTAACTGGCTACTACCGGGAATAGTAGAGCGAGATTACAATACAGTTGTATCTCACAAACCATTCATTATCCGCCCTGAAGTTCTCGAATTTCATAATTCACTTTTCATTGCTGACTTACACAGTGACTCACTCTTGTGGAAGCGCAATCTTTCGAAGCTCAGCAATATTGGACATGTTGATTTACCGCGCCTGGAACAAGGTAATGTGGCATTGCAGGTTTTTTCCGCTGTAACCAAAAGTCCGAAGGGACAGAACAACACGAGTAACACAAGTGATTCTGACAATATCACCCTACTCACCGTACTGAGCTTGTGGCCTGTCAGAACCTGGGACAGTCTCTATGAACGAGCACAATACCAGCTCCTCAAACTTAAGCGGCTGCAAAAGAAAAACGGTGAAACCCTTCATTTCATTACCAACAAAGTAACCTTCAAATCATTTCTAGATGCGTGGCAGAAAAACAGTAACCACAAGGCGGCTCTCTATTTAATTGAAGGCGCCCACCCGTTTGAAGGAAAAATAACTAACCTTGATGCACTTTATAATGATGGCTTACGCATTGCTGGCCTGACACATTTCTTTGACAATGAACTAGGTGGATCATTACACGGCATCTCGGGTGAAGGGTTAACACCATTCGGGCGCGAAGTAATTTCACGCGCAAACGAACTGGGTCTGATAATAGATATTGCTCATGCATCCGAGCAAATGGTGAGGGATGTACTAGAACTATCAACTGCACCAACTATTTTATCCCACGGCGGCATGCAAGGTAGCTGCGACCAGAATCGTAACCTGCCGGACGAACTGATGCAGCAATTTGCGGCAAAAGGCGGCTTGATTGGTATCGGCTATTGGCACTCAGCTGTCTGTGATGTCTCTCCGGCGGGGATCGTCAAATCCATTCGTTATGCGATAGATTTGCTTGGAGTTGAACATGTAGCATTAGGCTCTGATTTTGATGGCAGTGTAAGAACGCCTTTTGATACTTCTGAGTTAGCTATTTTGACGCAGACTATGCTTGACCAAGGCTTTAGTAAAAACGAAATCAAACTGGTGATGGGCGAAAACGTGAAACGTTTTTTGCTCGAGAACCTACCTGACTGAATTTTCTGTTATTTTATACTGTGTTTAGTTATGGCTGGATACACAGAGTAAGGATTTGAAATGACCCCTATTACACTGGGCAGTTCATATTGGTGGTTAGGCATCGCCATTCTAATTGGTCTCGGGATTGTCTTTTTTGTGTTCGCGCCTAAACATGGAGACAAATCGTTTCAAGCATGGCTACCTGTACTTGGTTGGATGATCTTCATCAACCAGGCACTATACTGGCTGATGGCAATTCTTGAGGACCGTTTTTTTCTGAGTACGTCCCTGCCTTTACATCTTTGTGGTATGTCCCAGTTATTGTTGTTGGCACACCTGGCTTTCAAACAAAAATGGGCATTTCCTTTAGTTGCATTCTGGGGGCCATTAGGTGGAATGATGGGTATGCTGACGCCGGCATTAACGGACATTAATACCCTCTTTGTGGTGCAGTATTTTATTGGCCATTCGGTAATCATTGTGGTGCCGCTGTATTTATTAATACATGGCGGCAGGCGCATACCGGCTAACTACTTTTGGAGAATCATAATCTTTACCAATATTCTCGGATTCACCATGATGTTCATCAATTACTTCTTGTCCGCAAATTACATGTATGTCAGCCAACCACCGCCAGTCGCTCCTTACAATAGTGGTCACAGGCTACTGCAATGGCCCTGGTATCTTTTCTTCATTGAATTACAAGTCATCTTTCTGGTGTGGCTGTATTGGCTGGCAATATCAAAATTTCGTCAAACACCCAACCCGACTGACTAGTCGTTAGCCCAGCCACCGACCGCTTTAACCTCAAGAAAATCTTCAAGACCCCACACACCCCCTTCGCGCCCGTTTCCTGAAGCCTTCATACCACCAAAGGGACTACCAGCACCGGTTGACTGGCCATTGATTTCAACCATACCTGATCGCAGCTTACGCGCTACCCGCTTCGCTTTTTGTGGATCGGACGTTTGAATGTAATTGGTCAAGCCATAGGGAGTGTCATTAGCAATTTGAATGGCTTCTTCTTCCGTATCAAATGGAATGATAGACAAAACCGGACCGAATATTTCTTCCTGAGCGATCGTCATATCATTACTGACATCGGCAAAGATTGTTGGCTTGACGAAATAACCTGTCTCCATGCCTTGTGGTTTACCCGTTCCTCCTGCAATCAAGCGCGCGCCTTCATCAACACCTGTTTGAATTAATCCTTGAATCTTGTCGTACTGCGGTTTACTCACTACCGGCCCAATATGTCGACCTGACTCACTGGCAGGACCTACCTGGCAAACAGCAGCCACTTCGGTTGCTGTTGCAACTGCTTCATCGTACTTCTCTCTTTGAACCAACATACGAGTGGGAGCATTACAAGATTGACCCGTATTTTGAAAACAATGCAAGACTCCTCGTTTTACTGCTTTTTCATCCGCGTCATTGAAAATGATGTTGGCGCCTTTACCCCCCAGCTCCTGATGCACCCGTTTGAAGCTTGCTGCCGCATTCTCAGCGATCAACTTACCTGCACGAGTAGAGCCGGTAAACGACACCATATCGATCTCGGGATGAGTGGTGAGCTGGCTACCGACACCAGGTCCATCACCATTGAGCATGTTAAACACACCAGCAGGAACCTTGGCAGCGTGCATGATCTCGGCAAATACCATTGAAGACAATGGTGCAATCTCGGATGGCTTCAAAACCATGGTACAACCAGCTGCCAATGCAGGAATGACTTTTAGCACGACCTGATTCATTGGCCAGTTCCAGGGCGTGATCAGTGCACACACACCCGCTGGTTCTGAAAAAATTCTGGCCTCAGGCTGGTCCGAACTCAGTTCTTTTTCAAACTCAAAGTTTTTCAGAACATTAATAAAATTCTTTATATGATAAAGCCCGGATCCCGCTTGAGCATTACGCGCCAAATCAATCGGAGCGCCCATTTCAGTACTAATGGCTTGAGCCATATCTTCCATGCGTGCTGCATATTCTTCTTTAATTCGCCCCAGAACTTCGAGTCGCTCCTCTTTACTGCTCTGCGACCAATCATCAAATGCCACATTCGCCGCAGCAACGGCCGCATCTGTATCGGCTTGATCACCCAATGAAATTACCGCACACACCTCTTCCGTAGAGGGGTTAATTACCTCAAGATCGTTTGATTTTGCGGGAGCTACCCATTTACCATTTATATAAAACTCACGCTTATCTAACACTCTGCTTCTCCATGATTTGTCTGGTTCGATATTTGATATATTCTTCCACTATTATAGCCGATCATATTGAATCATTGCACATTCAAGTGCCACTAGCTTCATAACTGATAATCCTTGCTAGATTATCCGAACCCGGACCAGATGAATTAACTCATAATTAAAATTACAGCTATAGGTTTAACAATTCATCCGCTGCTTTTTCTGCAATCATTATTGTCGCAGCATTGGTATTGCCCGAAGTGATTTTTGGCATGACTGACGCATCAATAACCCTCAATCTATCAACCCCTCTTACTTTGAGATTGCAATCAACCACTGATTCCAGATCACTACCCATGCGACAACTACCTACCGGATGATATCCAGTGTGCCCAAAGCGTCGTGCAAATGCTTCAAGTGCTTCATCGGTCGTTTCGTTTCGAGGCGGGTTATGTCGATGATCGATCAAATCTGCCAGTGGATGAGTCTCAGAAATTGTTTGTGCAATACGCATACCGGCAACCAGTACCTTGATATCGTGTGGGTCTGAAAAGTAATTCATAAAAATTGCGGGTTGATCTTCTACCCGACTGGATTTGATGTGGACATGCCCGCGTGAGCGTGGCCGTGTTTGGTACGGCATGATGGTCAAACCCGGGAATTTATCCAGTGTCGTTTCCGCTCGGTCCGTCTCAATATCGCCTGATAGAGGCAGGCAATGTAACTGCAAATCAGGTCTTCCGTTATTCCCGCTACTATCAGCAAACAAACCCACCGATGCCGCAGGCAAGGTCATGATGCCTTTTTTAGTAAATAGATACTTCAGGACTTGCCCGATCGCTCGTGGCATAAACAACTCACGATTCATACTGTTTTGTTGCCGCTTGAGTCGCCAGGTCATTGGCGTTCCGATATGGTCATGTAGATTTTCGCCTACAGCGGAATTCTCATGCACGATGGGTATTGCTAACTGTTGCAAGAGTTTCCCTGGCCCAATCCCGGACAGTTGTAGTAACTGGGGTGATTGAAATGCCCCTGCTGCTATTAACACTTCACTCTTGGCCCCAAGTATCAAGCGCGATGATTTTTGTAAGACCTGAACACCAGTGGCAACTTTGTCATCGAATACAACTTTCTCAGCCAATGCATGAGTATAGACATCAAGATTTGGGCGCTCACGTACCGGATCCAGATAGGCATTTGCCGTGGACCAACGCGCACCATCTTTCATGGTTGTTTGAAAACGCCCAATACCCGTCTGGGTAGCGCTGTTAAAATCCGGATTACTGACAAAGCCGGCATTGATACCCGCTTGAATTAAACGCTCTTCAACCGGGTGATCAAACTCAATATCCTCAACTCGTTGTGGTCCACCCACACCATGGTATTCATCTTCACCACGCTGTTGATCCTCAGACTTCTTGAAGTAAGGCAAGACACTTTGCCAGTCCCACCCGATAGCACCTTCACTGGCCCAGTCATCAAAATCCTGTTGTTGACCGCGAATATAAATCATACCGTTAATGGCGGAGCTACCACCCAACACCTTGCCACGAGGATGAAAAAAGTGTCGGTTATCAGAGCCGGTTTCGGCCTCACTTTTAAACTGCCAGCTAAACCTGGGCATATGGATAGTTTTGCCACACCCCATAGGCATATTGAGTAGAAATTGATTGTGTTCACCACCTGCTTCGACTAACGCAACACGTGTAGCTGTGTCTTTACTGAGCCGATTCGCCAGCACGCAACCGGCGGAACCTGCACCTATAATGACGTAATCGTAGCGTTTAGTTTGCATCATGAAACTATATAACCGCGCCCTGGAGCAGACAACCAGTAGCGTAATTTTTACGCATTAATATTACGAAATCAGTCATTTTTTATACTCACAATGATAGAATGCATCATAAATTGCCACACTAATTACGAATATGGCGAACCACGCCAAGGGTACATATGCTGCAGTGGATTGGTTTACTGGGACTGATTGGCCTGCTGGGATTAATCGGCTTGAAACACAAGATCCCGCCTGACTCACCCGGCGCCTTGATCAGGTTCTCAGGTTTGCTTGGGTTTATTGGCCTGGCAGGATTCTGGATCGGACCATTAGGAGCTTGCGGCGCATTTGGTGCTTTGTCATTGTGGGGACACCCACAACAGAGGTTTGCACGGCTAGCGCCATTGGGGCTGTTTGGCCTGATCGGTTTTATTGTCTGGCTAGCGACATTGAATTAAGAATAATTCTTCAGGAGAGAAAGTGACATTACTACGCAACAATAAACTAACCATTTTATACACGATATTATTTACTGTTGCTGTAACTGGCTGCAGCAAACCACTACCGATAGAAGAAAATCCCACCACTACGTCAGAAGTAGCTCAATCTTTGATTGAATCCAAGCAGACTTACATCCCGCCGACCCGCGCGAAAGTCGACTGCAATGATCAACAGCCCTTACGCAAAGCCTTGTTTGGCGATCTGCACGTACACACCACCTACTCTTTCGATGCCTATTCCTACGGTGTGCAAACCACACCCGAAGACGCCTATCGTTATGCTAAAGGTCAGGCGATTGATTTCTTTCCTGTGGATGACGATGGGAAAATGTCAGGCTCAATTAAAATAGACCGGCCTCTGGATTTTCTTGCCGTCACCGATCACGCCGAGTTCCTGGGTGAATATCAGTTGTGTACCAGCACAGAGAGTCCTGTATATGATCACGACTTTTGTCAGACTTTCAGAAAAGGTGGTAGCAAAGCAATCATGGCGGTCGCCTCTTCGTTGGCGATTGATCCGGCTCAGCGCATATCACCCGTTTGCGCACAAGGTAATCGTGCTTGCCTTGAAGCGAGCAATATTCCATGGAGAAAAATCATTGATGCTGCAGAAAATGCCAACGATTTTAGTGCTGATTGTTCTTTTACCGCAATGATTGGCTATGAATATTCCGGCTCACCCTCTTCGTCGAACTATCATCGTAACGTTATATTCAGAAGCGGGTCTGTGCCAGCTATTCCCGTCAGTAAATTCGAAGCTCCTCTGGATTATTACCTATGGAAGGAACTCGATAAAAACTGCAAAAAAGAAGACGGCTGTGATTATTTAACCATACCGCATAATAGCAATCTTTCGAATGGTAAGCTCCTGATTCCCTATGCCGATCTTCCCGACACCACTGAAAACAAAATTGCCTATGCCAAGCTGAGACTCGCTCGCGAGCCAATTATGGAAGTTTTTCAACATAAAGGTAATTCTGAATGCGCCAATGGCTTTCCTGACATTCTGGGCGCGGCTGACGAGCTTTGTGAGCTCGAACAAATCCGCGTCATTGGTAATACGGGTCGCACCGGTCGAATCTATGTCGAAAATGACAGAATAAAATACAGCCTCCCCAGAAAGAACCCTACTGTATTTTGTGAAGGTGACAAAACCGGGTATGGCGGTATGCAAGGCAATGGCTGTCTATCTAAAAACGACTTTTATCGCTCCGCTCTGTTGACAGGTTTAAAAGAAGAAAATGAAATCGGCTTAAACTCGGTAAAACTGGGTGCTAGCGCCAGCACCGACACACACATGTCTGTCGCAGGTGAAACACGCGAAAGTAATTGGCGAGGGCATATTTCAACTGAATGGAATAAAGAAGGCCGCCTGCTCTCTCCAACACTCATCCCAAGTGGTAAAGAAGGTAATCCGGGCGGGCTGACCGGGGTATGGGCAACCGAAAACTCAAGAGACGCTATATTTGATTCCATGCTCAGGCGTGAAGTTTTTGGCACCTCGGGCACACGCATAAAACCGCGCTTCTTCGCCAGCTGGACGTATCCTGAAAATTTGTGTGAAGACAACCAGATGTTAACCACAGCCTATGAAGAAGGCGTACCAATGGGCTCAGACTTAAGTGCTGCACCTGCTGCTGATGCTGTACCGGTATTCTTGCTGGCCGCACTGGCTGACACAGGTGCCAATGCAACCCCACTACAAAAACTGCAACTGATTAAAGGCTGGGTCGACAGTGACGGTAATACGCATAACAAAGTGTATGATGTTGCTGGTGATGCAGAAACCAAAGCCGGCGTGAATCTGGAAACCGGTGAACGTTTTGGTGATGGTCATGCGAGTTTATGTGCTGTCTTCTCCGACCCCGATTTTGACACCAGTGAAAATGCCTACTACTACATGCGCGCGGTTGAAAATCCCAGCCCTCGCTGGAGTTTGCTTGACTGCCTGGGTTACTCAGACGATGAGCGACCGAAAGAGTGTAATGACGAAAGAATCTCAACAGCGATTAATGAACAGGCGTGGACTTCACCCATCTGGTTTAACAACAAGTAGGTACTCATGACAAACGCAACAAATAATATTCAACCTGATTTACTCAAAGATCAGGTGGCCATAGTTACCGGCGCAGCTCGTGGCATTGGCAAGGCCATCGCTGCTGACTTTAGCGCTTGTGGCGCCAATGTTATGGCCACCGATGTACTTGATGATGAATTGACCAAAACAGCCAATGAACTGGGTGATGCGGTTACCGCCAAACGCCTTGATGTGACGCAGGAAGATGACTGGAAAAAAGTCGTCACAGAAACAGTAGAACAACACGGACGAATTGATATTCTGGTAAACAATGCCGGCGTACTCCTGTTTGACACGGTTGAGAGCATGCCTCTGGAACAGTTTCGCATGATGTTTGACATCAATGTCACTGGCTGTTTTATGGGTATGCAAGCCGTAATACCGGTGATGAAAAAAGCAAAGTATGGTGCGATTGTTAACTTTTCTTCAACGGCTGCAATCCTGCCAAACAATGCAACCGGCGTGTATGCAGCCAGTAAATATGCGCTGCGCGGGCTCACTCGATCGGCCGCACTTGAACTAGGACCACATGGCATACGTGTTAACAGCATTCATCCGGGCGGAGTAAACACGCCTATGACCAATCCTGAAAACTTGCCTGATGATGAGGTCAACCAACGTTATTTATTTGTCCCTCAACAACGCGGTTGCGACCCGGCAGAAATAGCGGCCAGTGTACGCTTCCTGGCATCCTCACAAGGTTCATACTGTAACGGTACAGAACTGGTCGTAGACGGCGGTATGACGGCAGGCTTGTACTTCCCCAACCTGCCTGGACACCCCGACTTCAATGGCTGATTACACCACCACAATTGAGCCGGTAACTATTGATGCACCGGCTGCACGGGTCTGGCAGGTACTAACAGAGCTTGAAAAATATCCTGACTGGAATCCATTTACCGTAAAAGTAGATTCCACATTGAAAATTGGAGACCCGGTAGTACTGACTATACCGCGCGGCGGCAAGATGACCACACAGACCATGATTCTCGAAATTCTGGATCCACCCAAAAAGATTGCCTGGCGCTTGCCCAAAATGATTCACAAAAAGTTGTTTACTGCTTACCGTGTACAAACCATCACCGAGATTGATTCGGATAGTTGTATCTATGAAACCAGTGATACCTTTTCTGGCTGGATTGCAGGACGTATATATAAGTTAACCGCCAACTATGTGATGGAAAACCTGACGGCTACGGGCGCCGCATTGAAAAACGAAGCTGAAAAAACGGTGGCATGACAAGCAACAACACCGCAAAACCTGTTTTGATAAAACAGCTATAGCACCAGAATGAACTGGCGTAAAATTCTGATGGTGCTCGCTGTGATAATAATTGCAGCTGCCTTATGGCTCAGGTTTTTCTTTGACCACGCAAAAATTGCCCAATCACGCTTTAAAGACAACACGGCATTAATCGAAGAACAGCTGGCATACCATTATGGAGTGTTAGCGTATCTCTATGGCTACCCGTTGGTCGACATGCACCAGCAACTTCATAATGAAACGCACAAGGTGAGCGTTGACCAGCAAGTCTACGCCCCTGTGAATCGCTTTTACCGCTTCCCCGAACTGATCGTGCCTGAAACTGCCGGTAATCTAAGAGCACCGAATAATGACACTTTGTATTTTTCAGGCTGGATCGATATCAGCGAGAACCCCGCTATTCTGCATACACCGGATACCAACGATCGTTACTTTACAATTGCTGTCACTAATCAATATTCAGAAGTACAGCACCTTGGTCGCTCCACAACAGGCACCAAAGAGACACTGTTTTATTTAACCAACGAACAATGGGAAGGAACAGTTCCCGCTGGTATGCAGCACATTAGAGTGGAGACACCGAAAGCGTGGTTGCTGGGTCGCTTACTGGTTGATGGTCAAGAGGATCTGCCTGAAGCCCAATCACTATTGAACAACTTTTGGCTGGCGAGCAGTACTGAAGGTCAGCCGGGCATCAGACCACCCTTAACTGAAGTTAACCAAGCTACTAAATTACAAACACAGGACTCACTGGATTTCTTCACCCTGTTAAATCACGAGCTCAAGAATGTACCAGCTCGAGAAGATGAGATAGCCCTGGTGGCACAATTTAATGAAATTGGTATCGGTCCTGATCATGAATTTACTATCGACGAACTATCAGAGGCAACCAAAGCAGGTTTACTGAGAGCAATTGAAGATGGCAGGGAGATCGTAAAAGCATCCGGTTTCAGAGAAATTAAAAGTTACAACGGCTGGATGATTTCCAAGGACATTGGTGTCTATGGTCATCAGTACATGCATCGAGCTGCAGTAGTTAAAGGTGGCTATGGCAACCTGCCTGAAGAAAGTCTTTACCCAGCCGCCCTGTTCGATAGTGAAGGAAAAATGCTGCAGGGCTCTGAAGTCTACAGCCTGCACTTTAAAGCGAATAACTTGCCACCGGTTAACGCCTTTTGGTCTATCGCCGCTTATACGTATGAATCAAGGCTCGAGAAGAATAATTTGGAAAGATACAGTATTGGAGATCGTACCAAAGGCTTGCAATATGCTGATGATGGGTCGCTGACGCTCTATTTTTCACACCAGCCACCCTCTCAAGGCGTGACTAACTGGCTACCCACTCCGAAAGGACGTTATTTTCTTGTTACCAGGCTCTATCAACCAAGCGAAGAAGTTTTAAACTTTGAGTATCAATTACCGCATCTCAATAACATGGAAAAGTGAACACTTATTCAAGTTGATTGAGTAGCTGTTGTTTCGCCCAGGCATAATCCGGCTTACCCACGACGCTACGCTGTAATGCATCAGCAAAGCAAAACTCTTTAGGTACTTTATAACCCGCTAAATCTTGTTGGCAATGATCTCTGAGTTCAGCAACGCTTGCACTTTGATCGGGTCGTAAGGCAATTAATGCGGTTACCTGTTGAGCCCAACGCGGATGATCCAAACCCACGACTAAAGCATCATGTACAGCCGGGTGACTTTTCAGCACTTGCTCAACCTCTTCCGGAAATACTTTTTCGCCACCCGTGTTGATGCAGGTAGAACCTCGTCCGAGAATGGTAATAGAACCATCCTGCTCAAGGCGTGCGGTATCACCGCCCATGGCATGATCAACACCATCAATATTGACAAAAGTCTCGGCAGATTTTTCTTCATCACCAAAATAACCCGTTGGCAAATAACCACGACGCGCTACGACTCCCAACTCACCTTTTTTAGCGATACGACCGTCAACAACAACCGTAATATCTTCACGACCCTGATACGACATTAAGCCTTCATCTGTCTGTTTATTTCCCGGGCCCATAACACCGGTTTCAGTAGCTCCCATTGAGCTGGCTGTTTCGATGGTAGGCACAACGTTTTTGATGCGCTGCTGCACATCTTTAGAAAACACTGCTCCACCGGAACCCAGATGATTGAAACAACTTAAATCCCATCTATCAGGATCTTGTTCCAGTGCTTCAGCCAATGGCACACCCATAGCATCACCGACGATCGCCATGATGTGTACGCCTTCTCGCTCAACCAGATTCCAGACATGCTCAGCTGAAAAATTCACCTGATCATTCAAGACAATAGTGTGACCCGCAAGCACAGAAGACATCGCCGTCCAGAAAGCGGCGCCATGCATTAAGGGAGCTACAGGAAAGGTAGTAAGGAAATAACCTTCCTCGACGCGCTCAACAATTTCATCGGGCTTGGTGATCGGATCTCCCGGGTGGTACCAGCTTGCACCGCCAAGTGCACCAAAAAATAACGACTTGTGAGGCCACATGACACCTTTTGGCATGCCGGTTGTGCCACCGGTGTAAGTCATAATCAAATCATCGTCCCGCCGACCTTCATACTCAGGGGCTGGGTTTTGACTGTTCAAAATATCAGCGTAGGAAGAAAATGAATCCACCTGACTTTCACCAACACAAACCAGTGTCTCAATACCCCCAATCGCATTGGCAGCGGAAGCTACCACTGCTGACAATTCATCATTGAAAAAAACAGCATGCGCTCGGGAGTTGGTGTATAGATACTCCAGCTCTGTGCCGGTATAGCGATAGTTAATATTGAACGGTATGGCACCTATTTTACAACAAGCGAAAAAAGCCTCGAGGTAAGCCGGGCAATTGGTTAATTGCAAGCCGACATTATCACCACGATTTACTCCTTGCTGATGTAGAAAACCTGCAACCGCATCAGCATTCTGGTTGATGCGAGCATAGCTGGTTTTCTGATCGCCATAACTCAAGACATCGCGGTCTGGAACGGTCTGACATACCAGTTCAAATAAATCTGCGAGATTAAATGTACGCTGCAATCGAAGCCTCTAATTGAAAATTCAGAGTTCGCAATATTTCTTCTGAAAATTACGCTTTATAACGAAACAAAGCTGGTTATTTGCTATATTCGTACAATATTAGCACAGTTTTTACGCATTCAGATTTGGCATCATATTGATAAATTACACCATGACGCTCTAAAGAGGTAAGCAATGACGACGGTCAGTGACGCAATTCGAACTCGTACATCAGTAAGAGTGTTCAACGATAAACAGGTATCTAAAGAAGTCATACAAGAGATACTGGAACTGGCTGCTAACTCTGCCTCAAACAGTAATATCGAGGCGCGCAAGGTCTATGTATTATCCGGCGAACCACTCAAGGCTATGGTTGCTGAAATCACGACCGGGCTCTACTCTGGTGAGAACCCTGACACACCAGAATACCCGGCCTACCCACCAAAACTTCAAGAACCCTATCGCAGCAGACGTTATGCCTGTGGTGAAAAGATGTACGCCGCTTTGGAAATACCTCGCGAAGATAAAAGCAAACGCATTCAACAAGTCATGAAAAACTACAGCTTCTTTGGTGCGCCTGT
>CALIRD010000155.1 GCA_938042355.1 uncultured Thiotrichales bacterium | reverse complement strand
TAGTAAAAAAACTTCGCTTTGTTCGGCGGGTAAGGCAGCAACCGCTGCCGTTAATACCTTGGCCAAACGTCGGCGTTCAAAATCGTTGTCTGGTTGCCAATTGGCGTGTGCTTCAGTTTCGGGCATCTCGTCATTACTACTGACATCATCCAGCTTGCGCCCCTGTTTGCGGTACCAGTCCACGAGGTGGTTATGCGCAATGCTGAACAGCCAGGTGGTAAATTTGGCATTATCTTTATAACGGTCTTTGGCGTTAATTAGTTTGACCCAGACATCCTGATACAGTTCTTCAGCCGTACCCTGATCGCTGCATTGGCGCAGGAAATACCGATAGACAGCACCTTTATGGCGACTATATAAGTGCTCAAACGCGTGCTCATCGCCCGCGGCATAGTTTTGCATCAATTGTTCGTCACTAAGATTGGCATCCATAGGATGCCAATCTAGCGCGTCTCCGTAATGATTGAAAGTTAAGCTGTTCAGTTATTGGTCCAATCTGAATTTAATCTTGGTTTTCATGCCTGTTACTTCGACTGCGTGACCATTAACAATTTTTGGTTTGTATTTGTATTTCAATGCTGATTTGATAGCATTTGTATTAAATAAAGTTGATGTCGATTCAATCACTCTGGGGTCTTTAACCGAACCATTTTTGGTGACTGTATATTCCAGAACCACATCGCCATCAAGCCCAAGATTTAGAGCCTTTGGTGGATAGATGGGACTCACTTTTATTACCGATATAGGCTCACCATCAGCTGGAGTTAGTGCAGCACCTCGATTAATATCAGTCACTGGTTTAATCTTGGGCGCATTAACAGCAACCAGTACATGCTGACCTGTGAGTACATCAAACTCTTGTTCTGGTATATCTGGTGGTGGTGTATCATCAAGCAAAAATTTCTCCGGTTTCTCGATAGGCTTTACTTCCACCACTTCCTCAACAGGCATAATGATATTAGGGATTGTAATTTTTATGATTTCCTCACGTTGAACATCACGATTACCCATCAGTGCAATCATGACAGTCAGTAGCCCCAGCATAACCAGTAGTGCCGGTGGAAATCCAATTAAGGTTCTTGTCGCTGTATTCATCCTTATTCTCCTTGGCGTGGGTTAATCACTCTTGCAGTGAAGAGGCGAGTGATACGAGTGTGAGGAATTCACCGCGGTAGCCATGATCATCGTCACCCCGAGCCGAGCGTGCCAGATCCAGCACCTCGTCATAATTGAATTCCTCTAACATATCTCCACCACGTAAAACCTGACCGAAACCGGCGACGGCAGCCGAGAAACGAAAGTTCTCGGAACTGTCATCAAGGTCCTGCATGATGTCTTTGGTATTCAGCGCCTGGATTATCAGTTCGCTGCTATCGCTATCGGGTTGCTTGTAACGTATCCGTAGTTCAGCCAGTTCACCACTGAGGCTGTCATTGTGTTTTGTGGCTTGATACTTCAATGGTTCTACCCAGCCACCCTCACTGTCGGCGAGTACGATTTCATATAAAGCCGTAACCGTATGTCCCGCACCAATTTCACCGGCATCAATTTTGTCGTTATTAAAATCCTGATTGCGCAGTTGGCGGTTTTCATAACCAATCAGGCGGTATTGAGACACCTGGGCCGGGTTGAACTCCAACTGAATTTTTACGTCCTTGGCAATGGTTTGTAGCGTGGCACCCATCTGTTCAACCAAGACCTTATTGGCTTCTTTCAAGGTGTCGATATAGGCGTGGTTACCATTACCGGCGTCTGCCAGTTGTTCCATCAAGTGATCGTTGTAGTTGCCACCACCAAAACCAAGCGTGGTTAATGAGACGCCGTTCTTGCGTTTTTTCTCAACCAGTTCGATGAGTTGATCAAAGTTCGTCATGCCGACATTAAAATCACCATCGGTTGCCAGCATCACGCGATTGATGCCGTCCTCAATATAGTTCTCTTCGGCAATGTCATAGGCCAGTTGAATGCCTGCAGCGCCATTAGTAGAGCCGCCGGCTCGCAGTTTATTTAATGAGCGAAGAATTTTACGCTCGTCAGAGGTGCTCTCGAGTACAGTTCCGGCTGCTCCGGCGTAAACTGCAATGGCGATACGGTCATCGTCACGCATATTTTTAGCCAACAGTTTTAATGAAGATTTTAATAAACCAATTTTGTTCGGGTTATTCATGGAACCTGACACATCAACCAGAAAAACGAGATTGGCAGCCGGGCGTTCGTCCTGATCAAATTTCACACCCTGAATACCGACATGCAGTAATTGTGCATCCGCATTCCATGGCGATGGCGCGAGTTCCGTTACAACTGAAAAAGGTTGTCGTCCGCGCGGTTGAGGGTAACTGTAGCTAAAGTAGTTAATCATCTCTTCAACTCGTACCGCATCATGAGGCGGCAAGCGACCTTCATTCAACATGCGACGCACATTGCTGTAACTTCCGGTATCAACATCAATACTAAAAGTAGAGATCGGGTTATGGGCAACCAGCTTGACCGGGTTTTCTTTTATCTCAGCGTAGTTTTCACGATCGGTATAGGGCTGGATTGTCGGGTAGTAGAAGTCACCCTTAGGCATGGCCCTTCTGGATGAAAAACTGGCTTCTGATCTCATTACCCTTTCAGCAACATCAGCTTTGAATTCCAAACACCCTGCGCAATCTGCTTCTGATGTTACAGCTGCAGGTGATGGTGCTGGCGCAGGTACCGGTCTGTAGACATAGTCATCGGACGTCTTACTGCCACTGACGACCACTTCTTCCAGCTCACTATTTTTTGGATTGGTATTTTGAGTACAACCGATAACGATAACGGCAGTAAATAGAATAATTAGCGTATTTTTATATGTCATTTCTCTATCCTTTTTGTGTTTGTTTCCCTCTATAAACGCCGCTTGTCGCAAAAAGGGTTAAATTTTTTGTCCATTCAGTTCTGGTTCAGTGTGGTTTTGTTTAAATCAGTGTGAATCTGGAAAAAGAGGGTTTTAATATGCTGAAAAATACACTGATAGTAATGTTCGGAATGTGCCTATTCCTGGCTCAGACCGTAGTAATGGCAGCCGAAGAACAGCGAAGTAACAGCAATCTCGGTTATATGGCTGGTAACAAAGAGGCGGCTATAAGCAAAACATCAGAACTGCCGGCACTGCTATCTTTTGGACCACGAGCGACTGGTAAACAGCCAAAATCAGTGACGGCAAAGAACGGTTGTTTTGATTGTAGCCATCCGGATTTCAGAATATTTGATAGTCGGGTATCCATCTGGGGTGATGATGATGCCGATGGTTTTTACCGTTCACTGTCCGTGACCTTTGATGTAGATAATTACGGACCGGGTGAGTGGATCTATGCACGGTTATTCTTGAGCTTTGAAGGCGGTCCATGGAATGAATACGCAGTTACTGATGACTTCTATATAGAAGGTTTGGCGGCTGACGACAATTATATTATCGACACCGATCTTCTTACAGGCTATCCAACCGGTTTTTATGATGTCTTGATTGAAGTTTATGCTGTCAGAGATGGTGCGTTTCTTACATTGAGCGGTCCTGATGAAGATCTGGACCTCTCGGTACTGACATTGGAAGATTCGGAGCGTGATCGTTACGATCTCTATCATGATGATTACTACTATGTACACGGTAGTCATGGTGGTAGCGTCGGATTTATAGTTATGGGTCTATTGACACTCTCATTAGTTAGATTCAGATACCGGCGATTATCAGTTTCCAGGTAACCCTGTTTCTTTAGCCAAAAAAAAGGCGGCACTACGAAAGTAAGGCCGCCTTCACTTTTTCTGTAAAATTATTTATGGCTTTATTTCAGGACTAAAAACTCTGAATTCCCACAATGAGTATCCCCACTTTGTTCCTCTTTGTATGCCGTGCATCCTGACATATCGACCCGTAGTTTCAGAAAATTGGAGATTATCTATCTCACCATTACCATCGCTTACCTTTGCCACGGTTTTCCAATTACTAAAATCACTACTAACTTGAATGTCATAAACTTCGCCATAGGCTCTTTCCCAATTCAGTAGTACCCGATTGATCTGTTGTTCCACGCCTAAATCTATCGTTATCCAGGCAGAGTCAACGAACTCACTACCCCAGCGAGTGGTGAGATCACCATCAATTGCACCAAGAGCTGGCAAGGTAAACCATTTGTTATCTTCATACGATGAAGCAATTACTCCAAAAGCGAGCAGGGGTTTGGCATCAAAGTCAGTATCTGTGATTGTGGTTGTATCGACGTACTCATAAGCAGCCAAAGGAAATTCATCTTCTTCATCACGAATTCCATCATTGTCATCGTCAGGATCTGCATTGTTGCCAATACCATCCAAATCGGTGTCTATTGATTCGGAATCATCTAGCGGGAACGCATCTTCATTATCATTAACACCATCATTATCGTCATCGGTATCAGCGTTATCACCAATACCATCGCTATCGTTATCGCTCCACTCGCTGGAGTCAGCAGGGAATAGGTCATTGCTGTCGTTGATATCGTCATTGTCATCATCGTTGTCGTCGGCATCCAGGATTCCATCATTGTCATCATCTGGGTCCCGGTTGTTGCCGATACCATCGCCGTCGTTATCAAAGTTTTCAGATGGATCAACTGGAAATGCATCAGCACTTTCAATTACACCATCGTCGTCAGTATCATTAGAGCCATAATTCCAAAGTGTAAGTTTAGGCTTATCCTGATCAAGCCAGAGTAAATAGACTGAATCCAGTTCGCCAGAAACAAGAGCGCTGTAT
>CALIRD010000154.1 GCA_938042355.1 uncultured Thiotrichales bacterium | reverse complement strand
CGCAACCCTGGAAAATGTTTTATGCCAGACGTGATGACGAACATTGGCAAAACTATTTCGATCTTCTGGTTGAATTTAATCAGGGTTGGTGCCAACACGCCGGCTGTCTGATAGTACTAGCGTCTGATACGCTTTTTCCACACAACCAGAAGTTTTCACCTACTCATTCATTCGACTGCGGCGCAGCCTGGCAAAATCTTGCATTGCAAGGAAGTGCTATGAATATAGTCGTTCACGGTATGGCAGGATTTGACTATGAGAAAGCACACTCATTACTAAACTTGCCAGAGACTTATCACGTCGAGGTGATGATTGCTAATGGTAAATCTGCTGACCTGAAACATCTCGATAAATCGCTACAGGATGATGAGTTACAACCCAGTGATAGAAACCCAATCGAGCAGTTTGTCTATCAGGGTAAATATGAAGCTTCATAAAACTACAACTTCTTAACCATAAAAAACATCATACACACTGATTCAAAAGTTTATACTAACGACAACGAAGTAAATCAGGATAAACATGTCTGAAGATATCTTTATTGCACAAAGTAACCCGGCTGATGCAATAGTCGGCCCGTTACATACGGTCACCTATATCACTTCAGATAAAGACAGGGTCGAAAAAGCATTTCTGCAAGGTTACGGACTGGACACAACCGGCTGGATGACTCCAACCTCAGAGCAACGACAATCTCTTGACCCTTACTTTGGATTTTCTGACGGTGATACGTGGGAGGCCTGTAGTTTTTTAAAATATGGCAGCGGAGCGAACATCCAGGTTCGCGTAATTCATGTTGATGCCAGTACACCATCTCTCAGACCGGAGCTGAATGGCTTCTATACTGGCGGCATCACCATTAGTTTTCCCATTAATGATATGGCCAAACACGAAAAAATCATGGCAAATTTAGGCATGCCATCTACCATGGGTGTAAAAGAAATGGAGTTTTCCGGAGCGAATGGTGAAACCTATATCTCTGGTGAAATTGTCTACCCGGCGCCAGAAAATATTTATTTACTCGGCGTAAAACGACCCGATATATTTGTACCGGTTGGCCCAGTCGATCCGGAAACCGATATTGGTGGCGCCGCCTACTCTGCACGTAATGCTGCCAATAGTGACGACGTCGTAAAATTTCTGAAAACCGTCATGGGTTATGAAATAAGACGTGACGTGGAATTTGAGGTGGGTGAAGAATCTGCACTGCTAATGCCACAAGGCGCGCGAGAACGCTTCGTACAAGCATTCGCACCTGGATCACAAACAGGCTATCTGGTACTTATGGACCACTATGAAAATAATATTAACAGTGATACACCACACCTTGGAACTCCATATCGAGGAATTTCAATGTGGTCATTCATGAGCGAGGACGTGGAGGTTGTTTATCAGCGCGCCCTTAAAGCAGGTACAGATATTATCGCACCTCCCGGTAATCTTGAGAGCCCATTTTTGCCTGGAACTAAAACTTTACTACTCAAAGATCCCAGCGGCTTTCCAATGGAAATTTGTGAAATCCCAGCCATCTGATTTTGAGTTCATTATTTGATCAAGAAGTTGACCGTAAAAACAGCTACTCGACCAAGTGGCAATACTTTATGGCACCCTCCAAAGCCTATATTCAAAGTAATATGCCCACAGGCACAAAGGATGAAGAGGCTATCCCGATGTGGATTGCCGACATGGATTATTTATGTGCTGAACCGATAAGGTCAGCCGTTGAAAAAATGGCCCGACACGGAGTTTATGGCTACTCAAGAGAGACTGGAAGTTATACTCAAGCTATATGTCGCTGGTTTCTGGAGCGGCATAATTGGAAGATAGAACCAGACTCACTGGTAAAAACCCAGGGTATCATTCCTGCATTGAATACGACGGTTCAGGCATTTACCCAGCCGGGCGAGAAGGTTTTGCTTAATGGTCCAGTCTATTATCCATTCTATAGTGCCGTCCGGTTTCAGCATGCAAAAGTTGTTTCTAACACTCTTCAAATCAGGAATGGTCGTTATCAATTTGATTTCAATGACCTGGAACAAAAGCTTGCAGACCCAAAACTAAAAGTAGCCTTATTGTGTAACCCGCATAACCCCGGTGGCATGGTCTGGAGTGCAGATGATCTCTCTCGCTACGCTTCGTTATGTTTGAAACACAACGTCATACTGGTTAGCGATGAAGTGCACGGAGACCTTACCTATAAAAACCATCAATACACACCGTTACTAACACTGGACCCCGCATTTGCTGAAAATGCCATCATTTGCACCTCGCCCAGTAAAGCGTTCAACATGGCTGGCTTGCAGTGCAGTAATATTGTCATTCCGAATTCCGCGATCAGGAATATCTTTTTTCAACGCACTCTCGCTAATGGTATGACAGGCCTGAACCCATTCGCTTTAGCGGCAACTGAAGCGGCTTATAATTATAGTGGGGACTGGTTAGACCAATGTGTAGCATATTTAGAATCCAACCTGGAGTATGCACTTGGTTACTTTGAAAATCACATACCTCAGATAACAGCAATGCGGCCTGAAGCAACCTACCTCTTATGGCTTGATTGTAGTGCATTGAAGATGAGTAGCGATGAACTTCACAAACTCTTCAATACGCACGCCAAAGTCTATCTGGATGATGGCATCGTGTTCGGTGAAGAAGGAAAAACGTTCGTCCGTATGAATTTTGCCTGCACTCGAAAAACACTTGAAGTTGCTTTAGACCGAATCAAACAGTCGGTTAGTGCATTAGTCACGTAACCGACTGCCAGACAGTCAACTGCTAATTTCTTGCCAACACTTTCATTGCTGCAGCCTTGGTATCTTCTGCACTTAAACGTACTTTGTAATCAGGGTCTGTATGGACAAACGCAACGTGACCACTGGTATCAATAATGTAAACAGACGGAACAGACAAGGCGCTATGTAAATCAACCGAACCGTCAGTCGCACCTAAACTATCAATTAAGCGGCCGCGTATAGCCTCGGGCATTTTAAATGCTATGCCAAGCGCACTGGCAGCTTCTACATTAGCATCAGAATAAATTACATAGTTACTTTCTTTAGCTGTAGCTTGTGCACCATCTTTTAAACCTGCATACAAAATTTCCGGACGATCACCACTGAGAAAAGCCACCTCCATACCGGCAGCACTCAGCTCTGGCACAACCTCTTGTAACTCCTCTAAATGCACATTGCAGAAAGGACACCAGCCTCCACGGAAGGTCACCAGCATTAATGGCTTGTCTCTCTGACCTGCAGGAAACAACTTTTCTTCACCATCCACTGTCAGCACATTAAAACCCGGAACCGCCGTGCCGACTTGCAGTGGCTGCGTTTCCTCTGCAGAGGGATAGATCATTAAATTATTCTTAGCCTTACTAACAGGTGCTGCGCTCTGCACAAGTTCCGGTGCATTCTCAACTGCTTTAGAGGCACTTGTAGCAACGGCTTCTGTTGTGCTTTCAACATCTGAAGAGGTACTGCAACCAACAACAAAGAGTGACATCATTATCAAACAAAAAAACTTGTTCATATTTTTCTCCTGAGAGGGGTAATATCATTTACTTTTTCTGATACGTGAATGACTACGATTATAGTCAGATTTCGGATGCGAGATAACAACCGACAGAACTTATCAACGAAAGAAAAGGCCATCAATATGATGGCCTTTGTGAATGACTCTTGAATTTGAGCTATAGCTTACTTTTGAATCGCTGCTTCGATACTGATCAGCAACTTGACACCCATATCAAAACCGTAGGCTTTGGCGTAATCAACACCAAAATCTGAACGGTCAATGCTGCCAACTGCATCGGCGCCACAAACATCAACCTTTTTCATAGGATGTACCATACACTTGAACCGCGTTATCTCGAGGTTAACTGGCTTGGTCACTCCATGTAGAGTCAGCTCACCTTCAACAGTGGTTGGCGATCCGTCTACAAAATTACCCAATGTTCCTGTATAGGTAGCATTTGGATACTTCTCGACATTGAGAATATCTTCCGCTTTTGCGTGATCATTCATTTTGTCATGACCAAAATCTATTGTGGTCATATCCATAATGACTTCAACCGTCCCGCTTTCAGCTTCGACGTCCATAACAACGGTACCACTATTGGAATTCACCTTGCCGCGCCAAAGTGATAGCCCGCCCATATGATCTGCTTCAAAGGATGGATAGGTATGGCTAGCATCAATCTTGTAGGTAACCGGTGCTGCAGAAACGGCCCCAACAGATAGCGTAATAAAACATATTGCGCCAAGTAAAATCGATTTGATCTGGTTTCCATTCTTCATTCTCTGTTCCTCATAAATTAAGTAAAGTTTTGCGATATCTGCATGATGACCCTTACGCAAGAATAAACTCTCTCTGATGCCATGACAATTTCTTTATCGCAATGTACAGCAATAGACAAAGACTGCAATGTGTCTTAAAAGTTCAGAAATTATCTTTCTAAAAGTAGTACACTGCCCATTACACTGTTCTGAAAGAAGGTGGTTAACTGATATTTAGCTGTTACCATCAGATCTTCGAAGAATGTGAAACCCTCCTCTTAATCGATCATTATTAAACAACACTTATGGCAAACCTGGATCAAGCAATCGACTCTTTATTTCGGCCTGTTGCCGATATTGTATCTGCATTTATATTTTATTCGATACCAGTGCTTGGTACGGATGTACCATTAATCGTGCTGTGGTTGATTGCTGGTGGTGTATTCTTTACATGCTATTTGGGCTTTATAAATATCCGTGGTTTCAAACATGCTATTCGACTTGTCAAAGGTGACTTTGCTGACACTAAAAACCTGGGTGATATAACCCAGTTTCAAGCGTTGACCACAGCTGTTTCTGGCACGGTAGGCATTGGTAACATTGGAGGCGTTGCTGTCGCTATTTCAGTCGGTGGCCCTGGCGCTGTGTTCTGGTTGATTGTTGCCGGCTTTTTAAGTATGTCTACCAAGTTTGCCGAATGCACTTTGGGTGTACTGTACAGACAGACCAATGCAGACAACACCATTTCCGGTGGACCTATGTATTATCTGGAACATGGTCTGGCTGAGCTCAACTGGCCCAAAATAGGCAAGGCACTTGGGCTATTTTATGCGGCTGCGGTCGTGATAGGCTGCCTTGGTATTGGCAACATGTTTCAGTCTAATCAAGCTGCCACCATTATGATCGATGTAACGGGTGGGGATCAGAGTATCTTCGCCTCCAGAGCCTGGCTTGTGGGTTTGTTACTTGCCATCGCTACCGCACTGGTGATTATTGGCGGCATCAAATCAATTGCTGCGACCACTTCCCGGCTGGTGCCTTTCATGGCGTTGATCTATCTGATCATGGCGGCGATGGTGTTGGTTCTTAATGCCGATAAAATTCCAGCTGCTTTTGTTGCCATATGGAATGGCGCCTTTTCTCCTCAAGGCGTTACCGGCGGCATTCTGGGCGTCATGATTATCGGTTTTCGTCGCGCCGTATTTTCTAATGAAGCCGGCCTGGGTTCAGCGGCGATAGCTCACGCTACCGCCAAAACGGATCGCCCCGTCTCGGAAGGTTATGTCGCATTGTTAGAACCCTTTATAGATACAGTAGTTATATGCACGATTACAGCTCTGGTGATTATTACTACAGTGTATGACCCCACACTTGCGAGCAGAGAAATTGGCGGCATAGAAATAACCACCGAAGCTTTCGCAAGCACATTGTCGTGGTCACCAGTTCCACTGTCTATCGTGGCCATCTTGTTTGCCTTCTCAACGATTATCTCGTGGGCTTATTACGGCTCAAAAGCCTTTGAATATCTGATTGGGAAAAACAAGCTGGCTAACCTGGTCTTCAAACTGGTTTTCCTTGCATTTGTAGTGATTGGTAGCAGTGTACAATTGAGCTCTGTCATCGACCTGTCAGACGCGCTGGTATTTATCGTCGCCATACCCAATCTGGTTGGCTTGTATCTATTGGCACCGATTATTCGGCGAGAATTGAAAGCCTATGACAGAGATAACTAATACTGGCGGCCATTTTTCATCAGGGCATAAGTGCTGAAATCAGCGCTAATGGCGAGAAAGATGATTTAGCTTTAGCTTCAACAGCACTTTTGCTGCGAGTCCGCTGAAACTGGTTAAAGAACTCATTGACGGCCGGCAAAATGATGTGCATTCGATCTGCGATCTTTTCACTACGATAGGCGTCTACCAACTGATCTGTTGTATGTTTGGGAACCCATAAATCCAGTGTCTTGAGGATTCTCTCAAGGTCATATTGAGTCGAATGAACACCCAGCTGGTAACAATTTACATTGGGCTCAAGATAGTCTGATAAGGCATGATTCAAACTGGAAAAAACCTGACATCCACACGCCATTGCTTCCAATGGAGGCAGGCCAAAGCCTTCGCTCACACCCTGTTTGCTCCAATGCTCTGACGAGTCGTAAAGAAATATTTTACTGTTACGCATTTCATCCGCAATATCATCTACCCAACCGTCGATTAACTTGACTTGACACCGTGACTGCAGCCGCGGCAATAATTCATTCAATACATAAGAAGATGTTTTTCGCTTCATTACCAGGATATCTATACCCCGAGGTTCGCTATTGTTATGAAACTGTTCGACAAGAACATTAGGTAAATAAAATACCGGGTTTTTTGGCGCTCTGGTTGCCCAATAAGACTGGGTGTGTCGACTGACCGCAAGTATCGGAACAGTGGTCGGCAAATTAAACCCCCATCCTGTTGAATGAGCGACATAAACAACAGAAAGACCTTTCAGACGTTTTAACAAATTACTGACATGAGGTCCCCAGTGAATAACAAAAATACATCCTTGTAGTGTCTCAGCATCCTGCATTAAAACATCATCGAGGTATTTAACACCCTCAGACTTTTGTTTATAGGTCACCGCTTCAGCTGTGCAAAATCGTTTACTTATCTCAAGGAACGCCATTTGTGCTGTGTGGCCACCTTGCTGGATATTCAGTTCAGGAAATAAAAAGTATAATTTGCGCATTTGCTTTATCCGGTTATTCAAGAATCAGTCTAGTCAACAATATCTGCCAGTACCCACTCGACATAAATGGGGTCTAGCGATGTATCCATAAACCAGAGTGCAGCGACCAGAGTAGTCACATCATTCGTCACCGCTATTTCTGATTCAAACGTCTGAAATTCCAAAGATGTTCTCATCAAACAACTGTCATAGTTAATATCAAATGTTTGATCAGCTTTAACAGCGTAATCTGTACAAACTGACAGATAAGCATTGGTGCCGCTGTGTGGATGATTGACCTCTACATTGAAGACCTGCTCTGTCTCCAAATCAAAGCCATCAGGAACGACGATGTCACTACTACTTTCGGCATTCGAAGTAACAACCTCGGAGCCAGATACGCTATCAACAGCGTCAATCCGACTTAATGTAATTGTAGCTGCCGGCTCTTCGTCAGGGGTTTGATCATTTACAACCACTGGTGCTGGCTCTTCTGTCGCCGGAGGAGTGGTTGAACCTCCTCCGCCACCGCCGCAAGCCGTCATTATGAATACAGAACAAAAAGCGAGTAATAAATGTTTCATGGAAAATTCCTTAAGTTAATTGGTTTAGTTAGAAAACGTATTCTGTAAATTGGCATTTTCTGGGAGGTACCAGTCTGCATCCACCTTGCCCTCATTAGCTATGAAGCTCGGGAATAATGGGTAAGCGTAAATCACGTCCATATATTCAAGCGGGTATTTCCACTCTGTACCGACATTGATCGCCCATGGCATACCTTTTTCACTGACAAAATATTCTTTATTGGCAGGATCACTAAAATCGTCACCGCGATTAAAGAAGTTTTCCTGAAAGGCTTCAGTGGGCGCCATTCCCGGCAAGTGGATTTCATAGCGACGCCCTGGCGCTTCGCCGAACAAGTATCCGTGCTCATATCCTTCGGTAGCGAACAGGAACGGATCATAAGGGAATGCTGGCATATCCAGATTATCAATTGGCGCGGTCAAGGGCAGTATCATTGAATACTGCATTTGAATTTTGGAACCACAACCCGGCTCTGTTCGATGGTACAGACAGTTCTGACCAGCAGTCACATAATCCCAAACATCATCGGCCACAATTATAATCGCAGCATCACGATCTGCTTCAAGCGGAGAGGCTGATTGACGCTTGTTATTGATCAAGTAGCGAATGTTACTTTCATCAATTTGCGCTCGTGGTATTCCAGGGAGATGAAAGGCAAAACCATTGTGATAGCTTGCACCCACCGCGGCGATTTGACCTTCAATCTTTACGCGAATTACGGCGTCGTTCTGGCGATATTCAATTAAACGATAGTTCATGACCATATCGGTAAAATCATAGTCGCCAATCAGCGGCCAGTTATCTTCAAAAGCAATCGTTGCCCAGTCGGATGCACTGGGATAATAAGAGATACTGACGTTAGGCTCAGTGATATCAACTGGATAATCCTCAACCTCACCGTCGCTCACTCCGCCAACAGGACCAATAGACTGGCTGGAACTAATACGGAATCGTGCCCATGTACTTCCGGTCTCTGCCCATGCTGGAACCGAGTATGAGACGGTGTTTGAACCGGCAGCAACGTATTGAGCACTCAGGATTTGCTCGTCATCTCCAAAATCACCACTACCATCGAAATCTATCCAGGCATTCACATAGCCAACTTCAGAGGCTTCTATTTGTAACAGTGCGAAGCTGTCAACCTCTAGACCGGTTACGAAATTAACCCCATCTTCATCATCTCCGGTACCGGCTTCATCATCGCTTAATGGAAACTGATGACTGTCGAATTCTGCGTCAACCGAGCTACCTAAATATAAAGTAGTATCAACAACATTATGGCGAGCGCCATTATCATCGGCACTGGTACCATAACTGGCAGGGGCATCACCAAAATCAATCGTCGCCACATCTTGTGGGATTACCGAGGCAAAAGCACAACGAGCGCCGTCATTACTGCTCGAACTAGGGCCGTACACAAACAGCTCGGCTTGGGGTTCAGAGACTTTTGTATCTATACGAAACACGTGACCATCATTGTTGCGACTGATGTACAGGTTTTCATCAACGTCAAAATACACCGCACCAAAAGTTCCAGCTACACCTACGTTATTCATAGTAGTGACGGTGCCGGTTGTTACATCAATAATGTGTAGCACACCTGAAAAATCCACGGTGTATGCAAACCCGTTATAAGGATGAAAAGCCATATCGGCAATTCTGAGATATAACGAACTGCCATCAATAATTCGTGTGACTTCTAAGTAGTTCGGGTCTTGCGGGTCCAGCGGAATTGCAAACAAACCAGCGTTCGCATTTGAGCCAGGACGATAGCCGTAATAAATATTCTCTGTTGCCGAAACGTCACCCACATAGAATGACAAACCCTCTCCACCCGTAAGCTCAAGCGCTGTCATTTGATAATCGTTACCAATTTTCGCCAGAGTTTTATATTGATAGCTCCAACCATATAAGTAACTGTCGTGAAAATTAAAACCGAAGCCATTAATGCCACCCGTAGTACCCATGTCATTGGTATATTCTTTATATTGCCCCGTTGCCAATGACACACCATATAGACGTGCTACTTTGTCCTGCACCAGAAACGCTTCTGACGGGCATTCTGTAAACGGATCAGCAGAAGCCACTTGTGTAAACATTAGTAGCAATAGAGCCAATATTTTTATGGAAGGTTTGTTCACTACAACTTCATTTAATAAATTATTCATCTTGATTCTCTTGGTTTAATTCAGCACAGTCTGTAACTGTTGTTTAATTACGAGCAAAGCTATTTCAACAGCACTATTGTCGTATTTATCTACTTGATGCAAAACTAATGCCAACTCTGAAGAAAATTTAAATTATTGTTTTTAATAGGATTTTTTCAAGATTATATGACTGAAACAAGGTGCCTGTGCATATTGGCTTTGCAAAGTGCGATTTGTATTCGCAATTTGCAAAACTGACTGTCTTGAAAATAAAGAATTAACGGCTTTAAAACACCGCCTGATTTGCGAATATATGAGTACGCTCGGAATAGTATCACTGAGTAAAACTTTACTATCTGGCTCTTATAGATGAGACGTGATCATAAACTATGACACTCTTACGCCAGACAGGAAATAAATTAAAGAGGCTTGTGGATCTCAAGATGAGAGGTATCAACCATCTCGCCATATTTTTCTTTAATTGTTTTGAGAGCGTCTGAGCGTTTGCTGAAAAATTTATCAGCACCAATATTGTCATAAAGCCCTGATCGCTTCAAAGCGTCTGACAGTTTGAATTTTGGTCGGGTAATAAAGAATTCCACACCGGCTTCTTGCAAGTGTTCGAACATTTTAGCCAACATTTCGACTCCGGTAACATCAATTTGATCTACTGCTTCCAGATCCAGTAGCAATACTTTCAGTTTTGGTTTGTCTGCTACCGCATTCAACAATTTCTTTTCCAGATAACTGGAATTGGCGAAATATAAATCGCCGTCATAGCGGAACAACGCGAGACTTTCGCTAGTTTCCATGCCAAATAATTTGGCATCTCTGAAAGTACCATCGCTATCCAGTGCCACTTCTGCAAAGTGTGGCTTCATGGTGCGGTAAATATACAAGCCAATAGATAGGGCAACACCAAGAAATATTCCCCACTCTATATGTGGTGCCAGTGCCAGCGTACCCAAAAAGACCGTCAACGCTACGAAGCCATCATGCGGACTAATTTTCCAGGCATGGTGGAAAGGCTCGAAATGGATCATGCCTGCAACAGCAACGATAATAACGGCGGCGAGAGTGGCTATTGGAATGTGATAAAGCAAACCAGTGAAAAACAACAAGGTAATACCTACTATCATGCCCGAGACTATGGCCGTAAACCCGGTTTTGGCTCCGGCATCAAAGGCCACAGCGGTACGAGAAAATGAACCGGATACGGCATAACCCTGGGTCACACCTGCCACCAGATTGGCCAGCCCCTTACCAACCATTTCCTGATCGGCCGAAAGATGTTGTCGTGTTTTTTGCGCAACGGCTTTGGCAATTGAAAACGCTTCTACAAAACTCAATAGCGCAATCATCAAAGCGGGTAATAATAATGCCGTTAAGTCACCGGGTTTTATATGCGGGAATACCAAGGAAGGTAGACCCGAATCAATTTTACCGACTACAGCACCACCCATCGCTTCATATTTGAAGAGCCACGACATTACAGTAACAATAACCATGGTAATCATGATCACTGGTAACTTCGGAGCAACTTTTTTCAGAACAATCAACAGCACGAGCGAAAAGCCACCGACAGCCACAGTTGGCATATGCGAATGGGTCGGTATAGCAAGAATTAGATTCCAGATAGTGTTGTAGAGATGCTCTCCATCAATACCAGTGATGCCAAAGAGTTTACTCACCTGCAAACTACAGATAACAATCGCAGCTGCATTAATAAACCCAATCACGACCGGGTGTGACAAAAAATCCACCATGATTCCCAATCTTAAAAAACCCAGCACTAGCTGCATCACTCCGGCTAGTACCCCAAGCATGGCCGCATAGGCAATGTACTGCTCTGGACCCAGATTCAAAGGAATCAGGGCTGCTGCCGTCATCAAGGAAATAATCGCTACCGGTCCGTTTTGTAATTGTCTTGAAGAACCAAACAAGGCGGCAATAATAGGAATCAAAAAAGCCGAATAGAGCCCTATTTTTGGTGGCAACCCTGCCAGTTGGGCATTCGCCATGGATTGAGGAATCAATACCAGCGCCACGGTAATTCCAGCAAAGATATCAGCCTTCAGGATTTCCGGCTTTTTTAATTCGCCAATCCAATCAACAAAGGGTATAAATCTTAGCCCGGCATCTCTAATCAAGTCGGCAAGATAGTTTTTCATAGGCGCTTTTTTAATAGTTCTTGAATACGATAATCATACACAAAGTTCGTTGGGGTTTTCAGCTACAAATCTATTGATATGCAGACGTTGCAAGCCAAGTTATGACAGTTTTCCATCTCGCTTGTCAGGCTGACGTAGCTCGACACTTCGTTGCTGGATACGCCAGCCACTATCTGTGTTTATAAGAACATCCCGGTAAACGACACTACCGACACGACCCTTGTAGCCCACCCCAATTCCCTTTGATTTGACCGAAACGATTTCTGAGTCAATGCTGATAACGATGTTACTGGTGTGATGAGCCAGTGGGTGTTCATCGCTCTCCTGCATCATCTTGATAATCGCATCCAGTCCGGAATAACTGGTACCGCCATAAAGACGTAAATCAAACTCAGCATCCACGGTAAAAATTTCATTCAAACGCCAAAACTCACGATCATCTATGAGATGACCGTAGAGGGCGAGCAATTCATGAATCATGAGTCGATCACAGGCGGCTAGAGTGAAATTAGTCACAGGAACACCGGGCTATAGAGATTGATAGTATAACTAGAATTACAAACTGGTATTTGAAATACAGTCGGACAGCTTTATGTCCGAAATATGGATGATTTTTACCAAAAACACTCTAATGGAAAATGAAGAATTATAATAATTCTTGATAAAAAACAGCGCCTTAGAGAATTCGTTTCACTTTGGCACAGTGATTGCATTGATTTATATAACTCTTTCAAAAGGAATCAGAAATGAATTTTACCAAGTCACACTTAACCTCTGTTCGAGCAATTGTACTTATGCTTGTATTTTCAAGCATGTTCTTATCATTAGCTCAAACTATTTCCTAAGAAAGTAGTCTTATATTTACTAGCTTTATCAATAATAAAAGCTCTCATCGAGGATCTCATGAAAAAAATAATCTTATTAATATTGTTATCACCACTTTTGTTAGCGCCAACTGAAGTTCTGGCGTGGGATAAATATTACGATAACCCGGAATACTACGATGTGAAAATGTCGCCCGATGGCAAGTATCTGGGGGTAATCACTGTAGAAAATGACCGGAGAATGTTGGCATTCTACGACATAGAAACATCGTCTGTTACCGGAGGTGTTCAACTTCCAGGTAAGTTTGAAGTAGGCCCATTCTTCTGGGCAAATAATGAGCGTGTCGTTATAAAACTTTGGCGCAAAGCTGACAAGAAAGAAGAACATGACTATGAATACACAGGCGAGCTATTTGGAATCAACATTAATGGCAAATATAGTGAAATGATTTTTGGCGTACGTTCCGGGGAACTTCAAACTGGTTCGCGAATAAAAACCAAAAAAGCAGTTGAAGCCTGG
This sequence comes from uncultured Thiotrichales bacterium, assembly GCA_938042355.1. Classification (GTDB taxonomy): domain Bacteria; phylum Pseudomonadota; class Gammaproteobacteria; order CAZUMV01; family CAZUMV01; genus CALIRD01. Next base: position 4,600 of record CALIRD010000154.1, on the reverse strand, counting down.
GCTAATGTGATCGACGGATTACCCAACAAAAAGAGGCACGTACTAATCAGCTCTGAACTGATGACAAAAACCGAAGATAACTATCGCGAACTATTTCTTCTTGATGTTTTAAAAGGCACAACTTCTCAACGAGTAGCTTCAGCTCCGGTTATGCACGCTGATTACTTTACTGATACGGCGGGAAATCTAAGAGCAGCGAGTGGCAAAGATAAAAATTATTTGCCTCAGCTATTTATGAGAAATGGGTCGTCATGGCAGAAAATTGCCACCCAACCGGGCACAAAATTTCAAGTAGTAGGTGTAGATCGTGCCGGACAATACCTCTATGCAATAGATAATCCCGACACCGCTAAGTCGAGTATCTACAGACTAGATTTATCCTCAGGTGAATACAATAGTGTCTATTCCCATGACACATTTGACATCGCTTCAATCTTGTTTTCACCTGATCGCAGCAGTGTCTATGGAGCCAGATTAGCTGACAAGGACAATACACACATCTATTTGGAAAATTCTGAAAACGCCAAATTACATAAAACATTGAGCGACTTATATCCCGGTAAATTTGTTACCATAACCGAAACCAGCCCTGACTTTACTAAATCAATTGTCCATGTCGGCTCTGAAGAAAGTGCTGGTGAGTTTTATGTATTCCAACATAACAACAACGAACTCAAACGCTTAACTCGATCAAAAGAAAAATATACCACTTTGTGGAAAAACCCTATGGAAGATACCAGAAATGAGTTTTAGACAAAAATGAGTGCGAATTTCACGCGCTTTACAGATCAAATTCTGATGAGACAGGCCGCTTGGATAAGGATAAGCGGCCTTTTTATTCAGACAATAATTTTTCGTTTAAAACAACCTCATTATCATCCATCATAATTAAAAAATAATTTACCCGGGGCGATGCCACTATCACCCCGGGTCTATTGGTTTGTCCTTATGGTTAAATGACAGACAATGAGAAAGCCTTCTTCAGTCTCAGTATTTCTCTACTGACAAATTGCTCGACTTTCAGGACAGTCATTATTGTAGGCATTAACTGCAGCAACAAAATCCTGCCAACGATGCACTTTGCGACTATGTGGACCCACCAGATAATCCAAGTCCAGATCCAAGGCATCAATTGTCTGCTTTAAATATACCGTATTCAAACTTGCTGGTGATGGAGCACCAATGTGTTCTCCACCATAGTGATCTGCTTGAAATAGAGTTTTGGCTTCACGTGCATACAAGATCGCATTCTTTTCTGCATGATTGCTACTAAACAGATGAATGTCGACAGGGCCCAGCCTCGTCATCTCACTGATTGACATAATTTTTCCATCGGCGGGCTTTATTTCAAACAAGGCCTCAACACTGGCTACTACCGTGTCGGGGACAACCAGTATGGCTCCAGCATCAAACGCATCTTCAATACCTTCGAGGTGGTCTGAGTGATGATGAGTTACCACATGGTACTTCAGTGACTTATTCGGTACGATATTTTTGAATACGTTCCATCGATCACCAAATCCTGCAGTGCTACCAATACTGATAATATGATCGCCAGCATCGATAAAGGAACTATTACGATCATCCACAGTAATGTGATAGTAATCATCCGCCAACCTGGTTTGTTGAGGCTCTTCAGAAACCGGCATTTGCTCAGCTGCCTTGACTAAAAACTTATCCACCGCAAAATCTTGCTTGCCGGCGCGATTTACTTCGATGCTACGATCAATCACCATCGTTTGTAATTGATTGGTGTTGATGAATGCATACTGAGTAGCATATGTAATACCATCAGTCACAACGTGATTATCATATTGATAGGCCAGGTTGTATTCAGTATTTTCAATAATGCGCGTCATCTTGTTGATCAAACCGGTCCGCTCATCGACGCTAAGAATTAGAGGTGGCGATTCAGGAAATTCAAATGAAATTTGATGATGTGCTTGACCACGGTAATTAACAGGATCAAGTAGTTTTGCCGTATCTTTACGCCGATGTAACTCATAGGCAAGTAAGGTATCTATTCCTCTGATGTACGGACCAAGCGCTCCATAATAACCACCCTCATCATTCTCCGAGTAAGTACCATAGGAGTAACTCAAGTTGGTCGACTTGTCACCCGAGACCACATCGCCATAATTATAATCCACACCCGCACTGGTAAACCTGACCTGATTTTTTCCAATCAGCTCGGCTGGATTGAGGGTTAATATTTGTTTATGAAAAACAGGTTGATCAGTACCAGGATAATACCCCTGCCCTTCCCAACGACTAAATTCATCACTGTTTATCGTAATGGTTTTTAAATTAACCAACTTGCTACCACCATAAGCAGCCACCACTTTATCTACCACTGCTTGCACAGCTTCACCTGCGTTCACCACTGACATCGGCACACAAAAGATGAAAATTAGGCTTATCACAAAAAAAACTTTCTTAGACATAATCACTCCACGTTAAAAGATTTGAAAACAGTGATCGGGAAATTCGAGAACCAGAAGTTCTCTTACCAGATCAGTTGCCATAGATCTTAGCCATATGGATGTATAACGCATTGAGTGTGAGTGATTTCGAAGTGATTTTTTATGATGAGCAATAAATTCATAGAGTTACAGCTAATATTCCGAGATCAGGATCTTACTAAAAAGAAATCGGATGCATTGAGTAACCTTAAAGCTAGAAAAATACATGGATAAAATTAGTATAGACTTAAACTCAAATAGTAATTATGAGTAGACAAGTATGTATAACGTGGAACGCCAATGAAAAAGTACAATTTAATTGAGTATGAAGTAAACGATGAAATAGCTTTAATACGGCTTAATGACCCTGATACTTTGAATAGTATCTCGAAAGAGATGGCTCTCGAAATACTCGATGCTCTGAATAGCTGCAGCAATGAAGCATGTGCGCTGGTGCTAACCGGAAACGGTCGTGCTTTTAGTTCAGGTGCTAATTTAAATACGAATGACATCGATATCTCCGACAAAAACCGGGATCTCGGCGTTGGTCTTGAAGAGTATTTCAATCCAATGATTCTTAAACTCAGGCATCTGCCAATTCCATTTGTCTCTGCAGTGCATGGTGCCGTCGCCGGCATAGGTTGTTCCATAGCTTTAATGGCAGACGTGATCATCGCCTCAAAAAGCGCGTATTTTATGCAGGCATTTTGCAAGATAGGTTTGATTCCGGATGGTGGCTCTGCCTATCTGCTGGCGCGCACTATTGGTCGTGCACGTGCGATGGAATTAATGCTGCTGGGTGAAAAATATTCAGCGGAGCAAGCTCATTTTGATGGACTAATCAACAAAGTCGTCGCAGATGATGAGCTGGAATCAGCGGCATTAGGTATTGCAACTCGTTTGGCAAAGGGTCCAACGACAACTCTTCAACTCATAAGAGATTCAGCCTGGGCAGCATTAGACTCTTCTCTAGAAGAACAACTTGATAGAGAACGAAAACTACAAACGGATGCGGGTAGATCTGATGACTTTGCTGAAGGCTTGACCGCATTTTTGGAAAAACGCCCAGCAAAATTCAAAGGCAAGTAAGCCCGTGGATAAAGATAACTTCAAAGTCGCCGTGATTGGCGCGGGCTTGGTTGGCTCAAGCTGGGCAATTGTTTTTGCCAGAGCAGGTTTTAAGATCACTATTTATGAGGCCGATCAAAAAACCCGAGCTGGAGTATTGAATTCCATTAGTCTAAAAGTGCAACAAATGGTTGTGTCAAATGTCATTCAAAACCATGACAAACTAATGGCACACATAACACTCACTGACTCTTTAGAAAATGCGGTTAAAGATGCCGACTATATTCAAGAGTCTGTGTTTGAAACGATCGATACTAAAACAGCTGTTTCACTTGAAATTGACTCTTTCATGTCGAGTCACGCCGTAGTGGGCAGTTCCAGTTCGGGGATACCCAGTTCCGAATTTACTAATGACTGCACCAACCGAAACCGCTTCATGATCACCCACCCGGTTAATCCACCTCACCTGCACAAATTGGTCGAAATTGTACCGGCAAGCTGGACGAATAAAGAGGCAGTTGCTATTTGTACTGAACTGATGGAAAAAACAGGACAAGTCGCAATTACAGTCAAACAAGAACTTGAAGGCTTTATCTTAAATCGACTACAAGGCGTCTTGTTAAACGAAGCCTGGGCGTTATTAGAAGAAGGCTCCGCCAGTATGGAAGATATAGATAAAGCCCTGACTTTTGGTCTAGTACCACGTTGGACCTGCATGGGTCCATTTGAAACCATCGATCTGAATGCTCCCGGCGGCATTAAAGATTATGCCGAACGACTTGGTCCCTTGTACCATGCGATAGGTATATCACGCGAAGGCGCAACACCCTGGTCAAAAGAGCTAATCAAAGCTGCAGAAGAAGAACGGGATAAACTTCTACCGCGCAATAAACTAGAAGAACGTAGCCAGTGGCGCGACCAACAATTACTGGCTTATGCAAAGTTCAAAGCACAACAAGAAAAACAAGATATATAGAAAAACTTATTGTTGTTACACGATTTAAAAAAATGCCCCTCATTTAGGGGCATTCCTATTTGGTGGCCGGGGGCAGAATCGAACTGCCGACACG
>CALIRD010000153.1 GCA_938042355.1 uncultured Thiotrichales bacterium | reverse complement strand
TAATAACTAAGGAATAGTATCTTCAACAGATTGCCCTATTGAAGATTGTTGATAATTAGCATTGACGACATCCGTGTAGGCATCAATAAAGTCCTTTTCCTGAGCCTGCCAATTCAGTTCTTTCGCTGTATTGCTGGCATTGAGCGTGAATTTTTTTCTCAGCTCTTCACTATCCACCAACTTCTGGATAGCACCGGCTAATTGTACGGTATCACCGGGCGCGACTAAATGACCCAAGTCGAATTCTCGAACTATTTTCCGTATTTCAGGCAGGTTGGTAGCAACAATAGGTAATCCTGCGACCAAGTACTCAAATAACTTGTTTGAATCGGTCGAAAAATGATTGAGGCAGGTATTTTCAATTGCCTGCACACCTATATCGGCTGAAACGGTGTATTCAGGTAGTTCGGCAAGGGCTACGGTTGGAATAAAATGAACACGCGTTTCCAATCCAGCATCAATTGACTGTTGTTTCAAAGTGTCTTCTAAACGCCCGCCTCCAATCAGCACAAAATGAGCATTGGTAACACTTTTGGCCGCATCAACAATTCGATGTAAGCCTCGGCCTTGTTGCAATCCGCCTTGATACAAAACAATCGGTAAATCATCAGTTATATTCAACTCGGTGCGTATTCGATCCGTATTTTTCACTTCCTGATAGCGAGGCCTGTTTTGTAATACCAAAGGACGCGGTATGCCATACGCACGCGCAAAAAATTTCGCGCGAGTATCAGTCGTTGTAATTGAAAAGGCGGTACCCGGCATCAAACGTTTCTCGACCCACCCTACCAGGTTACGAAAACTGGCATACCCTTCTCTATCGGTACTGATTTCATGGGCATCATACACCAATGGCACACGCCGAATTTTGGCGGCCAGCCATGCAGTTACCAGCGTATTCACATCATGTGCCTGTACAACATCCGGCTTTGAAGCAATTAACATCCTCAATAAACGCAGATGGGTCATCATGCGCCTGGTAACCAGAATGATTCTTCTTCGCAAAGGAATTTTATTAATCGGACCACTGGGCTTTTTTTCTACCGAAGAGGTTACCCTCACCGCCTTGAACAAAAACACGCGCTGTAAAAATTTACTTATTCTACCGAGCGTACCCAAATGCTCCACCCGTACAACCTCCACACCAGAAATCAATGTTGTATATCGGGGAGTCTGAGCTCTAAGCTTGAGTGCATAAACGATGACCTGATATCCAGCAGCTTGTAGAGACTCTGCCTCTTTCAGCACTCTTGCATCATTTAGAAACTCATTCCAAACGATCATTGATACTTGTATTCTTTGTTCCATTAAAAAGATAACTTGTTAAGCTGCAATTACAGCATAATAAGTGATCTGAATATGAAATCACTACGCAGATGTATGAATTAAACCTTCAACAATTCGTGATTTTCAATTATGTGAACTCGAACACTTACTATTCATTAATAATTGCCAAATTCGAACGCTGCAAACTGTATAATTTACTCTCAGAAACATACACAACTCTATTTAAAGTTTCTAAGACTACAATCTTTTAGTCTAACAATACTATTGATCGCTTCACAGGATGTGACTCTAAATGAAAAAATATAAAGCCCCAATAAGTATCCAGACTCCGCAAAAAAAAATAGATAGATTACTAGTTTTTCGGTCACCTGAAAGAATCAGCCAACATTTATACAATAACAGAGATATCTTTTTTAAGGTCAGGGGGCTAAAGAAATTCGCAAGCCTTGGATGGAACACAAACAATAATGTAGCAGCTAAGCACGTATTAACAGAGTGTAATAAATTTGGCACCAGTATTACTATCACTAAAAATTCAGAACTGAATTTCATTCATAACGCTCAAACGAGCGAGTATAAAAAAATTGCAAAATCATCAGGTATATCGGTAAACACAAACACGGTATTGGACCTTTACTGCATTGGGACCATTACCGGGGATCTAAAGTGCTCGCTGAATATACTCGAGTTTGATGGGCACTCTTACAGAACCGGGATTCAAAGGATTGCACTGAATCAAAAGAAACGATACACACCAGGAAAAGGCATCAAAAAGGTTATTCTCAACTTACGCATCGAAGGAAAAGGAAGGTTGCTAATAAATGAAATGATCATTGATGTATCCAGCCAGAAAGTCGTGCCAGCTAAGAGGAAAACAAGCAACAAGTTACCAAATAATGTATTTAGTTCAGATGCATTGATCCCATCTTTATATGAAGCCACAAAGTCCAAACCCGAAACCCTGAAAGAAATTAGAGTTGCAGGAATAATGGATCCCTTCACACAACACTCATATGAAAATGAATGCAATGTGCTGCAGATACACCCTGTTAACTGGAAACAACAACTAATTGACTTTGCCCCACATTTTGTTTTCATTGAATCTGCCTGGCAAGGATTAGATGGTCTATGGAAGACTAAAATCAGCAATAACTCTGTTGAAATAAAATCAATAATAGCCTGGTGCAAAAGTCAGAACATTCCAAGTATGCTTTGGAATAAGGAAGACCCTGCGCATTATTCGACTTTTTTAGAAATTGCACGGCAGGTTGACTTCATATTTACAACCGACGTTGATTGCATACCAAAATACAAATATGACTGTGAAACAGACAATGTGTATTTTCTACCGTTTGCAGCACAAACTAAAAATCACAATCCAATTGAAAGCAAAAAAAGAAAAGACGGTTTTTGTTTTGCCGGGTCTTATTACCTGCGCTACCCGGAGCGACAGCGTGACATTGGTATGCTAGTGAACGCGGTAAGTGAGTTTGGCAAATTGGATATTTACGATAGAAACTACGAAAACGACCATCCACATTATCAATTTCCAGAGTCTTTTAATAAACACATAGTAGGCACCCTGCCTTTCGAAGATATTGATATTGCATACAAGGGATATAAATATGGTATCAATCTAAATACAATAAAAGAATCACAAAGCATGTTCGCTCGAAGAGTATTCGAATTGATGGCGTCAAACACTATTGTAGTGAGTAATTTTTCACGTGGCATGAGAAGATTGTTTGGTGACCTTGTGATTTCATCTGATAACAATTCAGAAATAGAGCGTCGATTAACACCACTGAATGATTCAGAACTTGTTTACAGAAAACATCGCCTCATGGCTTTGAGAAAAGTAATGAGTGAGCACACTTATAGACATAGATTACATTATTTACTACTAACGCTACGGGAATGGTCTTTCGAACAAAAAGAAAAAGAAATTTTAGTGTTTAGCGTAGTCAGTTCGGCGAAAGATGCTGAGAATGTAATAGAACAGTTCACAAGACAAAACTACTCCAACAAAAGACTGGTCATATATACGAAGAGTAAAACTATGGGTATTGACCTAAACCAAAATATCCAAATAACTTCGGAAATTTCTGACTTATATAAAGAGTCTGGAAAAGCGCAGTACTACGGATTCATTAACCCCAAGGATTATTATGGTACAAACTTTCTTACTGACCTAATGGCTGGTGAGAAATATACAGAAGGATACGCCTATGGCAAGAAAACCTTCTATCACATGGAAAATGATCAATGCCTCATTGCCGACGATAATCAACAATACAAACTAACAGGCGATCTACCACTACGCTGTTCAATCATCAGCGATCAAATTCTAGATGATGGAGTATTAAATGCATTTATTAGCTCACCCGATGATGCCATTATTAGATCTGAAAAAACGCTTATAGCCTTGGATGAATTTCATTACTGTAAAAATGCTACCAAATATTCACCAGAATTCTATGAGAATCTTGTAAGCGACTTAAAAGATCTGGACATTGGTGCAAACCTTCATAATCTCTATCAAACTGCAAACTCTCTGAGAGCTAGGGAGAGTAATGAAAAACTCCCATCACCAGACCAAATAACCCTGACCGCTGAAGCGATTATGGAGTCAATCACGCAACCACAATCCAGCAGACTCAAATTAGCAATGCATGAAAACCAGATGACAATTGAATCAAAACTTGGGGCAGGTCAGCATAACTATTTCTATCTAGATAATTTATATAGTCGTGATGAACTCAACCTGAACAAAAACAGTGAATTCCAGGTGTCTTGTGAAACAAAAGAAAACCATATAAAGATAGTATTTGAATTTCTCGACTCAGATAAAAACAAAACCTCTCACCATATTGGTCCAGTTCAAGACTCAACAACTTTGGCAATTCCCAATGAATGCACCCATATAAGACTAGGATTTAAAGTTATTGGAAATGGCTTATCCAGCATTCGAAAGGTCACTTTTGCAAAAAACAAAGAAGCCCCAATGACAGTTGTAGCAAACAACACAGCTTTAGTAATGACAAAGCAGTATCCTTCATATGATGATTTATATAAGTATGGATTCCTGCATTCACGTGTCAAAGCTTATAAAGATCTACAGACTGATGTTGATGTTTTCAAACTCGACCAACACCCGAATAAATTTTTCCAGGAATTCGAAAATGTTGACGTAGTTAGCGGCGACAACCATCTCTTCAGAAATACTATTGAAACCGGACAATACGAGCATGTATTGGTACATCTTATGGATAAAAATATGTGGGAAATTTTAAAGCCGCATATTTCGGACATCAAAGTAACGGCATGGATACATGGAGCTGAAATCCAGCATTGGAAGAGACGAACATATGAATTCGAACGCATGGATAATGCTGAGGTTGAGCACACTAAAGCACTATGCGAACATCGCATGAAATTTTGGCGAGAGCTATTTGCCAACATCCCTGAGAACTTGAATTTTGTCTTCGTCTCACAATATTTCGCTGATGAAATTATGAACGACTTGGGAGTAACTGTCCCTAAATCAAAGTACTCAATCATCCATAATCCGATTGATACTCATGTGTTTAATTATGTTGAAAAACCCCCCGCTCAGCGTAAAAAAATTCTATCAATTCGTCCATTCGCATCTCGTAAATACGCAAATGACCTAACAATAGCAGCGATTGAATTACTATCAACTAAAGAGTGGTTTTCAGAATTAGAGTTTTTAATTGTTGGTGATGGGGAGTTGTTTGATGAGCTTACAAAGCCAGTAAAAAAATACAAGAACGTCAAACTAATGCAGAAATTTTTAACCCATAGTGAAATTGCAGCACTACATAAAGAATATGGCGTCTTACTCGTACCAACACGAACCGATTCTCAGGGTGTCTCAAGAGATGAGGCAATGTCATCAGGCCTGGTTCCAATCACTACAGCAGTAGCTGCTATCCCAGAATTTGTGGATAAAAATTGTGGCATTCTGGCAGAAGCGGAAGATGCTGAAGGTTTAGCAAATGGAATTGAGAAACTATATCTTAACAAAGAGCTATATTTGTCAATGTCAGAAAACGCCGCAGCCAGGGTCAGAAACCAAACATCAATAGACCAAACTATTAGTCAAGAAATCGATTTATTTAGAACACCGCAGGGGAAAGAAAACACTATCATTAACCGAGAAAATGTAATCAGCCTTTCTAACAAGGCAATAGCCTTCAGATCTCAAGATAGTCAAAATTATGGCAGTTGATGATTGTGATTTGTTGTTCGCAAACTGTTATTCGTGTGTTGACGCGTGTTCGACGAGCTCGGGCAATACCTTTAACGCTAAATTATATTTGTGCATTGCACACAACTTCTCGAATTCGTAGACACAAGCATTCAATCTGATTGTATTGAGAGAAAAAGTCTTCAGGTCTTCTCTACTTTGTTTTGCCGAAATAAATATTTGAGGCAATTTGGAGTAGACTTCAGGATTTATAAACAAGCCGGAGCCTACTGACTGTAATGACCACCTACCCCAATGTAATGTGAATACTCTCTTATCGTCAGTGACTAATACATTATCTTTAGTAATATCCGGATTCACTATTTGTTTTGGTGAAGACCGCCAAATTTTCATAATTTTCGGCTTAATGGCTACCAGCGTATCTAGCAAATCAGTCTCTGGAGGACTTGCACATAAATACAATCTCCTCAGAGTTGTTTCGTCAAGGCTTCCAAAAGTCTCAAAACGCGAGTCATCAAACTCTCTTAGTAATTTTTTAGATACCGGTGTAGACATTAAGGTGTCAAGAATTTCTACATTTCTAACCAAGTACTCGCTCTCAGGTAAGATTTCTGAAGAACGCCACTCATATACGTGACAATTAAAATCACCCACTTTGTATGTAGCTAACATCTTTGGCCATAGGTGATTGACTAGGTTTTTCTGCAATAAAATAGATTCTTGACGGGATAGTTGCGAACATTTTTTATCATAAAGCTTAAGCAAGAGTCTGGAATGATGACTATTTGAACTCATAAGTAGATTAGTCACAATCATTGCAACTACACCATCTTCTCCTAACTCAATGCATTCAATCTTAAGCGCAGATGTATCACTGTCCATATGCTTTTTAAGAATAGGGTGAATCCAATTTTCCCTCTGCTCCTGATGCACCATTTCCCAGGCACTTTTTTCGTTGACAGACGCTATACTTTTAGACTCTATTTGGTTAAAAAAGAGCGTATTCACAACTGGCTTGTTTTCAATCAATCGTGTTGTGTTAACAACGAAAACCACCAAACGTGAAAATAACTGCCTGACGAGTAATAATCCAATCACTGCTGCGATAACACCAGGTGCTGGCAAGATAATAAAATCACTCACCATAAATGCAAACATCGATAAAAAACCTAACGCACCTATGGTAGTAATAATCACATTAATATTAGAAAACGGGTTAGAGTTTACTTTCCTTCGATTAGCAATAATAAAATAGACTACACAACCTGCTATTAAACAAAACACGCTCAAGGGCAGTAATAGAGAGGTGTAAATGAAAGCAATTGAAATTATTGCTATCAATGAAAACAACAAACTCGAGACGATTTTCACATACCGCCCATATAACAACTTTGTCATTGTCTCGTGCTTGATATCTTCAAGTAGATGAGGCTTTGTTCTTAGTATTTTTACTGCCGCCTGCTCAGTCAGTACAGTTACCAGCTTATCTACAATAGCATAAAATAAATAAGCAACTGCTGCGGAAAGAGACAATAAAACAACCAGACGATCACGCTCAATAGTATGCCAACTGCTAGGAAAGTACTCGGGTAGATCTGGGGATCCAAGGAGGATAATCACTTTTAGTGGTAAGAAAAATGCCAAAATCAGAGAGATCTGGGATAAAAGGTCTAAAATAACAATTAGTGAGGTATGACCAGGTACCACCCTGTACATTTTCGCGCTTAACGCTTTGAACCAAGTAATCGAACTAAAGGATTGACTCTTCAATTTAAATCCTCATTTGCGACTTATGCACTTCATCACTCTGACAATCCAATTTGATAGCACTGTCATATACCCCAACTAACTTTTTAGCTATAGCCTGCCAGTCACGATGCTCAACAACCCACTCTCGTGCAGCTTTTCCGAGCTCTTCAATTAGACTCGAATCATCGATTAATATTCTAAGTTTCTCAGCAAGATCACCTTCATCCCCGGCGTTATGAACCAAGCCATTGACGTTATGCTCAACTGACTCCTTAAGTGCATTGACATCTGAGACTACTATGGCCTTACTCATTGACATCGCCTCAAAAGGTTTCAATGGAGATACCAATTGGCATACTAACTGATCCTTACGTGGAAATGGACAAATATCTATTAGCGAGTAGTAACGATCAACATCATTATAAGGCACTCTTCCAGTAAAAGTGACGACCTCGTCTAAACCTAATTGAGATACTTTTTTCTTGAGGGACTGTAACTCGGTACCATCTCCTACAGCTAAAAAGTGAAAACCTGACTTGGTTTTACCATTTAAAAGAAAAAGTGCATTTAACAAAATATCCAGCCCCTCATACTGCTGCATAGAACCAACATAACCTATAATCACTTTATTACTTAATTTCAATTTATGTAGTAAGTGCTGGTCACGTGGCATTGGATTAAAACGTGTCGTATCAACACCATTCGGCACTACTGTAATTTTTTCAGCCTCCACTCCTTTCGCAACCAAATACTCTTTTAGCGCATAAGTAATAACACAAACTTTCGTTACTTTATTGCAGACATCAATTTCAAGGCGAAGTGACTGATAATATAATTCACTGTTTCCATATTCTGGCTCTGCAGAGGCACGCGTTATATCCCAGAGACCTCGAACCTCATAAATAGTTGGTATACCAAGTTTTGCTCCAGCCACACATGCAGCTATACCATTTATGTGATTAGACGCGGCATGAATTACAGACGGCCTGATTTTCTTTATTCGTTCAGTAACTGCCTCATTATTTAACAAATAGTATTTTTCACTACCAATTGTCACAACCTCACTTACCACAGGAAGTAACCGCGAATAAAGAACTGCATCTATTTCTTCTTGTGCTTTTACATTTCTCCCTTCGTTTAATCTTATATCTGTTGGAAATCCATATCTGGTTAAGCACTCAACTTTCCAGTTCTTTTTAATGAGCGAGAGCGCCAGACCGTGACTACGAGTTGCGTAACCTGCTGATGTATAGGGAAGGCTGTTGTATAACAAAATCGCTACGGTATTTTTCTCGGTATTTAACTTAGAATTAGTTTCCTGAGGGAAAGGGTAGCCAGTATTTAATAGTTGTAATCGCCATTCGATGTTACCAAGTCTAGCGAGATCGCTTGTTCCGAAAGAAGACTTCATTTCCAGTATTTTTTTTCGCGCATGTTCAAGATAACCGGCGCGCTCTAACTCTACCGCCTCTTGTCGTAACTTTTGTAATTTATTTTTTATGATGCTTCGTTTCAATTTCTTCATTCTTGAAACGAAGGGGACCAATAAATTCCATTTTATGAAATGAGTCAATTGCGGCATTTTTGGATGGTGCAGTAGGAGAGTACTAGACAATACCTTATCATCAGTATTGCTGAAACTGATACTTTATGTGCCTTAGGAATTGATAATTTACTACTTCTCTTCCACAACACCCGCAGATTCTTGTATCGCACGTCTGTCAGCTCTACGTTCTTTGAGTGCACCACAAAAATCCAGAGGTGCTTGTAGTCGCAGTTCATTTGAGGTTGCAAATTGTCTATGTGCCACAAGCACAGCTAATGCATTTGGTTTTTTATAATCAATCGCCTCTTCCAAACTAATTAGTTCGCACCCTTGCTCAAGTAAATCATTAGGCAAAGTATCGATATTTGGCTCTACAACTTTTACTGCATAGCCCTTAGACGCAATCGATTTAATGATCCGTAAGGCCGGGCTTTCTCTGAGATCGTCAATATCTGGTTTAAAGGCAGCTCCCAGGCACAGTACTGTCTTTGTATTCAATCTATCTGCGTGAGAAGTTATTGTCTGAATTACAATTTGAGGCTTACCATCATTCACCACACGCGCAGTTTTAATAATTTTAGCTTCATCTGGTGTTTTATTGACAATAAACCATGGATCCACTGCTATGCAATGCCCTCCCACACCCGGTCCTGGCTGAAGAATATCAACTCGAGGGTGACGATTCGCTAGTTGGATTAACTCCCAGACATTGATATCAAGCTTATCACAGATGATTGATAGCTCATTGGCAAATGCAATATTTACATCACGGAAACTGTTCTCGGTTAACTTTGCCATTTCAGCAGTTCTCGCATTAGTTATAACACACTCGCCTTCAACAAAAATTTTATATAACTGCACTGAAGCCTCAGAACATTTTTGCGTCATACCACCTATAACGCGGTCATTATCTACTAATTCTCTTAACACCTGTCCTGGCAAAACTCGCTCTGGGCAATGAGCTACCCTTATATCTGATTCTTCCCCATGAGTTTGAGGAAAGCTTAGATCCGGTCTTTCTTGAGATAGCCAATCTGCCATTTGCTCCGTAGCTCCAACTGGCGAAGTTGACTCAAGAATAATTAAATTTCCTTTCTCAAGCACAGGCGCAATCGCGCGACTAGCCGCCTCTATATAAGCCAAATCTGGCACATGATCATCTTTAAAAGGTGTAGGTACTGCAATTACAAAAGCATCTGCAGGCTCGGGAGTAACAGTTGCCTTTAAATACCCTTGCGATACAGCACCCATGACGACCATATCTAAATCAGGTTCGACTATATGAATTTCACCTCTATTAATCGTGTCTACTGCATCTTGGTTGACATCAACCCCAATGACACTCTTTTTACGTGACGCAAAAACAGCTGCAGTTGGCAATCCTATATAGCCTAATCCTACCACTGATATTCTTTCAAAATTCATTTTATTTCCTTAAAGCACAGGTTCAACAGAGATAATACTCTGCATTCCTGCAGCGTTATTCTTCATGGTTAATTGTGTAGCGGGAGTATCAATATTCTCCCCTAACAAGTCGGTTTGTGTATCAACTGCATAATCAGCCAAGGCACGAATAATTCTTTGCGATGCTTTACCATCACCATATGGGTTATGAGCCTGGCTCATTGAGTGGTAAGCCACATCATTTGTTAGCAACTCTATGATGTTTCTTTCGATGTTATCAGGATCTGTCCCGACCAGTTTTACCGTGCCTGCGTCCACTGCCTCAGGTCGTTCAGTAGTATCACGCATGACAAGCACAGGTTTGCCCAATGACGGCGCTTCTTCTTGAATCCCACCCGAATCAGTCAAAATAATGGTCGCTTTCGACATCAGATACACAAATGGCAAGTAATCAAGAGGCTCGATTAGATGCACATTACTAACATCTCTAAGTAGACGATTGACTGGCTCTCTTACATTGGGGTTTAAATGAACCGGATAAACCACATTTACATCTGGAAAAGTTTTTGCTATTTGCAGTAATGACTGACAAATGTTTTCAAAACCATCGCCGAAGTTTTCTCGCCTGTGCCCGGTTACCAGCACCATGCGGTTGCTATCACCCAGGAACTCGAACTGCTTTTGAAATTGTTGCTGTAAGTCATCTCTGGAACTGACTTTTTCAACCACCTCAAGAAGCGCATCAATAACAGTATTTCCAGTAACGTGGATTTTTGTAGCGTCAACACCCTCGGCTAACAGGTTAGCTTCAGAGGTTGATGTCGGAGCAAAATGTATTTCTGCCAAAACTCCGGTCATTTTTCGATTGGCTTCTTCCGGCCACGGTGAGTAGAGATTTCCGGTACGTAGACCAGCCTCAACGTGTGCGACGGGTATCTGTTGATAAAAAGCTGCCAGAGTGGTTGAGATTGTAGTAGCAGTATCGCCGTGCACCAGTACTATATCGGGTTTGAATTCAGCAAATACATTTTGCATACCTGTGAGGATTGCAGTAGTCACATCAGACAAACTTTGTCCCGGCTTCATAATATCTAAATCGTATTCAGGCTTGATTTCGAAAAGATCCAGCACTTGATCCAGCATTTCTCGATGCTGAGCTGTAACACATACTCTGGCATCAAAGCGCGGATCTTCAGCTAATGCAATTGCCAGTGGCGCCATTTTGATCGCTTCGGGTCGGGTACCCATAACAGATAAAATTCTCATATAATCCTCAAGTAACTTATTTAAATCTGGTCGCACATTATCCTTGATTGGAATGCATGACCTGCAATTCTCAGCTTAAAATAAATACCGTTTATCACTTGATAGTGTCAGCGGTAAAAACATGAGTTCAGGGATTAAAGTATTTTTGCTAGATCACTATCTGTCTTTTTTAACAAACAAATTAATGAATCGCATTAGGTAAGCTTCTGTCCTTGAAACTCTTGCACTCATCCTTTATCAGCTGTTCTCCTAACAGTTGAACGCATACTACATGAGATTGTGAACTGTGGTCGCGTATTCCTTCACGCTTGTGAGGTAACTGTCACAGTAGACTTGGCAAATGTGACAAGGTTCCTATAATTTGAAGTAGCTTTTATACCAACGAATAAATTTAACAATTCCCACTGAAAGTTGGGTTTCAGGCTTAAATCCTACCAAGCGCTCTAGATCTGATGTATCCGACCAGGTTCTCTCTACATCTCCGTCCTGCTTGGGCAGAAATTCAATAATAGCTTTTTTATCCAGGGCAGATTCGATCTCATTTATGTAAGTCATTAACTCGACAGGCTTTTCATTGCCAATGTTATATATACGCCATGGAGCCTCGCTACTGGATGGATTTGGCTCTCTGGAATCCCATGAATGGTCGGCTGTGGCTGGAGTTTCCATAACGTCAACTACAGCCTTTACAATATCATCAATATACGTGAAATCCCGGCTATGCTGACCGTGATTAAAAACCTTGATGGGTTCACCTGACTGGATATTTTTAGCGAATAACATAGGTGACATATCGGGCCTGCCCCATGGGCCGTAGACCGTAAAAAAACGCAATCCGGTTGTAGGCAATTGATACATGTCACTATACACATGTGCCATCAACTCATTACTTTTTTTGGTCGCCGCATAGATAGATACCGGATGATCAACACCATCTGTAACGGCATATGGAATTTTTTGGTTGGCACCATAGACGGAGCTGGAGGATGCATACACAAGATGCTGAATATCAGAACGAACACAATTATCCAGAATGTTAATGAACCCCAGAATGTTGGACTCAATAGTATGTACCGGGAATTCTTTGGAGTAGCGAACACCGGCCTGAGCTGCAAGATGTATAACAGCCTCAATTTTTTCTTGCTCAAAGAGCGTTTTTAATTGTTGCGTATCTTTAACATCTATTTTGTAAAACACAAACGTCGAATCATCGCTTTTATTTTTTATTTCAGTGAGACGATCGTTCTTCAAAGAAACATCATAATAATCATTCAGATTATCGAGGCCGACAACCCTATTCCCTCTTTTCAACAACTCCAGGCAGGTATGCATGCCAATAAAACCAGCACAGCCTGTAACCAAAGTTGTCATTTTTGAGGTCGACCTATGGACTGATACTGTAAACCGGCTTCTGCAACTAATTCAGACTGATAGAGGTTACGACCGTCAAACACAATCTTGTCGCGCACATTAGCTGCAATCGCCTTGAAATTCGGACTTCTGAACACTTTCCATTCAGTGCAGATCAAGAGCATATCCACACCTTCAATTGCGTTCATATGATTGTCAAAGTAGACCAGGTCATCACGTTCACCGTAGATTCGTCGACACTCATCCAACGCTTCAGGATCATAGACATGAACAGTAACACCGGCATCCCATAACTGTTGCATCAAAACTCGACTCGGCGCTTCTCGCATATCATCAGTATTGGGCTTGAAAGAAAGACCCCAGATCGCTGCCGTCTTCCCATTCAGCTCACCATCATAGTGCTGATTTACTTTGTCAAACAACACTCTCTTCTGCTTTTCATTGCGCTGCTCTACAGCAGATAAAACAAATGGCTCAATACCGACGTCCAGTGCCGTTTGCCTCAGAGCTTTTACGTCTTTAGGAAAACATGAACCACCATAGCCAATACCGGGGTAGATAAAGTGATAACCAATTCGTGGATCAGAACCAATACCTTTACGCACTAACTCAATGTTTGCATCCATTTTTTCAGCGATTTGAGAAAGCTCATTCATAAAACTGATTTTGGTGGCCAACATGGCATTGGCAGCATACTTGGTCAACTCAGCGGAGCGCCTGTCCATCACAATAATACGATCACGCTGACGACAGAACGGCGCATATAACTTACGCATTTTTTCGATTGCCAGTTCAGACTCCGTTCCGATCACAATACGATCAGGTTTCATAAAATCGGGTATAGCTGCGCCTTCTTTTAAGAACTCGGGATTCGATACCACATGTACATCAAAATCTACCTGGCGTTTATCGAGCTGCGATTTCACTTCGGCATCTACCAAATCTCCCGTACCGACCGGCACTGTAGACTTGTCGACAATGATCTTGGTTTCCTCCATTAAGGAGCCAATTGTTTTAGCAACACGCAAAACCGCGCTAATATCAGCAGAACCATCTTCATCAGGAGGCGTACCAACGGCTATGAACTGCAGCTCAGCATGATCAACCGCATGCTGCATATCGGTTGTGAAATCAATATTGCCTAACTTTATAGATGAGCTGACTAGATCAGAAAGGCCTGGCTCAAAGATAGGAATATCACCCTCTTTAAGCTTTTTGATTTTTTGTTGATCAATATCTACGCATAAAACATTATTACCAACATCTGCTAAACAGGCGCCAGTAACAAGGCCAACATAACCTGAACCATAAATTGTGATATTCACGATAATTCTACTTTTTAATTCAGTACTTTAATTGTACGACAGATAAATTTACTTTTGGTGATATTGACTTGAAATCCATTCTTTATAACTACCATCCATAACCGCTTGCCACCAGCCTTGCTGTTGCAGATACCACTCTATTGTTTTCTTGATACCCGTTTCAAAACTCTCTTCAGGCACATAACCTAACTCAGTCGTACTCTTATGGGCATCAATGGCATAACGTTGATCATGTCCAGGACGATCTTTCACAAAAGTAATTAAACTCTTCGCATCATCTGGCATGTTTGGAAATTGCTTCCTGAGTTCGTCATTCTCGGTAGCAAGCTGATTCATACGTTCACAGATAAGCGTCACTATATCGATATTCTGCCACTCGTTATGACCGCCGATATTATAGGTCTCGCCCACACGACCTTTGTTAATAATTAAATCGATACCTCTGGCATGGTCAGCGACATACAGCCAATCACGTATTTGTTTCCCATCACCATAGATGGGTAACTCTTTGCCATGCAGAATATTGATCAATACTAGCGGAATTAACTTTTCCGGAAATTGATACGGGCCATAGTTATTGGAGCAATTACTGATCGTGGTTTCTAACCCATAAGTATGAGCATAGGCATGTACAAGATGATCGGATGCTGCCTTACTCGCTGAATACGGTGAGCTCGGCTTGTATGGAGTTGTTTCTGTGAAGGCAGGGTCATCTCGTTTCAGTGAACCATATACCTCATCCGTTGAAACATGATGGAAACGATGTGGTTCAGGTGCATCCGATGACAGCCACTGATTTCTCGCGGCTTTGAGCATGCTATGTGTACCAATGATATTGGTGTCAATAAATGCATCTGGCCCGCTGATTGATCGGTCGACGTGTGATTCTGCAGCGAAATGCACAATCGTGTCGATACTGTGCTCAGCCATCAGAGACTCTATCATTTCCTGATCCCGGATATCCCCCTGCACAAAACTGAAATTGTTATTTTCAAGGGCGTCTTCAAGGCTTGACAGATTACCGGCATAGGTCAGTGCATCGAGACCAATGACCTTATCTTGTGGATACTGTTGTAACCAGTAGTAGACGAAATTGACACCAATGAAGCCTGCGGCGCCGGTAACTAATAGAGATCTAGCTGACCCCATTCTGCACATCCATGAGCATATCTTTTAATGTTTCTCTCCAGTGACGCCCACGATAATCCAAAGCGGAGCGAATTGACCGTTTACACATCACACTATTCTTGGGTCGTTGCGCTTTGGTTGGATATTCATCTGTTGATATCGGGATTATGTCAATTTCATCTTTCAAAATATTCAAACGCCGACTGTTACGTAAAATCGCATTGGCAAAATCGTACCAACTCGCCACACCCGCATCAGTCCAGTGAAACAATCCACGTGCATCTTTTTCTACTGCAAGACAGATGACTCGCGCCAATTCGCCCGCCCAGGTAGGAGAACCTACCTGATCATCAATCACCTGAATTTTTTGGCGTTCACTCATCAGGCGCAACATGGTTTTAACAAAATTCTGCCCGTGTGCTGAATACACCCACCCGGTTCGTATGATCAACGTATCTTGGCCTAAAGTATGTAAAATTTGAAGCTCACCTGCCAACTTACTCTTGCCGTAAATATTAATGGGATTTGTACTATCGGTAGGTACATATGAACTCGAGCTATTGCCATCGAACACGTAGTCCGTAGAAATATGCAACAACCGGGAATTAATTTTTTTGCACACTGCAGCCAAGCGTCCTACTGCATCCGAGTTAATGGCATGCGCAAGGTTCTTATCATCTTCTGCTCGATCAACTGCTGTATATGCAGCAGTATTAATCACCCAGTCTGGCTTGTGTTGACTTAATGTTTCCTGAACCAGCTGATAGTTGGTAACATCCAACTCAAGTCTGGAAACAGCAATAACTTCGGATGCTAGTCGCGACTCACTCAGATAGCGCTGTAATTCCCAACCAACCTGACCCGCCGCACCAGTAATTAGAATTTTCATTTAGTTGGTACGCTCGGCTAGAACATTCAAGAGATATTCACCATAACCACTTTTGCGCAGAGGCTCTGCTATCGCACGTACCTGTTCTTCATTTATAAAGCCTTGCAAATACGCAATTTCTTCGGGACATGCAATTTTTAGTGATTGTCTATCTTCAATAACACGAATAAAGTTTGCGGCATCCAGTAAAGACGCTGTCGTTCCCGTATCCAACCAGGCCGTTCCCCGGCTTAATTTTTCGACTCGCAAATCTCCACGTTGGAGATAAACATTATTCACATCGGTAATTTCCAGCTCGCCCCGTGGTGATGGTTTTATTTCTTTGGCAATATTGACCACATCATTATCATAAAAATATAACCCGGTCACCGCATAATGAGATTTTGGCTTGACAGGTTTTTCTTCAATGCTGAGCGCTTTACCCTGAGCATCAAAATCTACCACACCGTAACGTTCAGGATCAGACACATAGTAACCAAAGACTGTGGCACCACTTAGATCATTGCTCACGGCTTGTAGCTTTTCGGCTAAACCATCGGCGTGGAATATATTGTCGCCTAGAATCAAGGTACAGCTATCATCGCCAATAAACTCTTTGCCAATGATAAAGGCTTGTGCCAAACCGTCCGGACTTGGCTGCACAGCAAAGCTAAGGTTCATACCCCATTGGGAGCCATCGCCCAAAAGATGCTGGAATGAAGCAGAGTCTTCAGGCGTAGTAATAATCAGAATATCTTGAATCCCAGCTAACATTAGTGTCGACAAGGGATAGTAAATCATCGGCTTGTCATAGATCGGCATTAGTTGTTTACTGACCGAGATGGTGAGTGGATACAAACGCGTGCCTGATCCACCTGCAAGGATAATCCCTTTACGTTTTGACATGTTGTGACTTTCACCCGATATTTATTGGGCAAGTATGCCAATTTGCCGGTTTTATTGCCATTTTTGAAAAGTAAAACAGTGACAACGCCAACAGGGTACACACAGTTTATTGAACTGGATCAAATTCTCGAGTCATTATTTTTAACATATCAAGTAAATACCCGCGACACAACACTTGGTTATTAGGCACCTGCGATGAAATAACATTTATTAATCACGCTCCCGACACACTAAAAACATCAACTAAAAAAAGAGCCTGTAATAACAGGCTCCTAAGGTTTTTAATCTACTTTTATTATTTATGTAGTCGTCAAAACGGAATATCATCATCAAAATCATCAGCCATTGCTGGCGCAGCTGAAGCGGCGGCTGGAGCAGCGGCTGGCGCTGCAGGTTTTGATGCAGCAGGTGCTGCGGCTGGCGGCGCATAATCTCCACCACTTCTACTATCCAGCATTTGCATCACGCCACTGTAACCATCAACAACGATCTCCGTGGTGTATCTGTCCATACCTTCTTTATCAGTCCATTTGCGTGTTTGTAATTTACCTTCGATATAAACCTTGGAACCCTTACGCAAATACTCACCAGCGATCTCGGCTATCTTGTTAAAAAACACCACTCGGTGCCACTCGGTTTTTTCCTGCTTTTCACCCGTGTTCTTATCCTTCCAGGACTCACTGGTAGCGATTGTAATATTGGTAATTGCCGAACCACTCGGCGCATATCTCACTTCAGGATCCTTGCCCAGATTTCCCACAAGGATAACTTTATTTATTCCAGCCATGACTCATTCCTCCAAATTCAGCCCACATTATACAAGTAAAGCGAGCGCCTGTTGATCGAAAACAACAGGATCCACCTCTATATGTGCTTTATTTTCTACCAAGGTTACTTCAGCTACCCCCGGCAGCGCTGCAAGTTTATCGCTAAAGCCTTTGATATCATTTAAATTTCCTTCCGGGATGTCTACCACGTGAGTATTCAGTCTTTGCGGCTCTCGCATACCCAATGCGAACACCAGCCAGATCACTACCAGAACAGCACCTACAAGAAACACTGCTCGCATACCATATTGACCGTAAATCCACCCTCCGAGCAGACCACCACAGAAAATACCAAAAAACTGACTACTCGAGTACACCCCGGTCGCCGCGCCCTTGAGTGCTGCCGGCGCATGGCGAGTCACGAGAGCCGGTAAACTGGCTTCCAGAAAATTAAATGCCGCCAGAAAAAGCAATAACAACAGGATTACCAATAGCAGGCTAGCCGGTAAAAATGCCAAGCCGATATGACTCAGAATCAATACCAGCAAGGCTCCCGCGAACATGTTTTTTTGCTTCCTCTTTTTCTCTGCATAAATCAAAAAAGGAGCCATGAGAATGACTGAACCCACCAGACACCCGGCATAAACCCAGGAGTGGCGAGCAGGCTCAAGCTGGTAATAATCCAGCAGCATTAATGGTAGCACCACGAAATCTGCCGTTAATAATAAATGTAAACAAAAAATACCAAGATCCAGGCGTAACAGTTGTGAGTTACGCAGTACTTTGTATAAGGATTGCTGGACAATTACAGGCTCACTAACGACCTGACTCGAAGGCACTACATAGATGACAAAAGCAATCGCGAGTATTGCCAGACCTGCAGTAAAGTAAAAAATCCCCTTTATACCGATCAAACTATCCAGCCATGGCGCGATTATCATCGCTATAAAAAATGACAGACCAATACTCATCCCCACGACTGCCATGGCTCTACTACGAACACTATCGCGCGTGAGATCACCCACTAGAGCCAGAGTCGCCGCCGCAATGGCACCACACCCCTGTAAAGCACGGCCCAAGATAATGCCTTCGATTGAGCTCGAGAGTGCCGCTACAATACTGCCGGCAAACAACATACACAAACCACCGATGATGACTGGCTTGCGTCCAATGCGGTCAGACAAAATACCTAAAGGAATCTGAAAAATAGCCTGAGTCAGACCATAGATACCAATCGCCAGACCAATCATAAAGGCAGTTGTTCCCGGCAATTCTCTGGCATACAAGGAGAAGACGGGCAAGATCAAAAACAAGCCCAGCATACGAATCGCATAGACCAATGCCAGACCCAATACTGAGCGGCGCTCAGTCGCCAGCAATGATTTCGTAGATGAAGATTGCATGTATTATCGCTTTGTAGCCAAGCCGTGTATATTAGCAAGTTTTGCAGAGCACTTCGCTAATGGAAGTAATTTCAATTCGTGGCGCGCGTACCCATAATCTCAAGAACATCGATCTTGATTTACCGCGAAATAAACTGATCGTCATTACTGGATTGTCAGGCTCGGGGAAATCCTCACTCGCCTTTGACACGATCTTTGCTGAAGGCCAGCGGCGCTATGTAGAATCGCTCTCCGCCTATGCGCGGCAATTCCTCTCAATGATGGAAAAACCAGATATAGATCATATCGAAGGACTTTCACCAGCGATCTCAATCGAGCAAAAAACGACCTCGCATAACCCGAGATCTACTGTCGGCACCATCACCGAGATATATGATTACCTGAGACTGCTTTATGCCCGAGCAGGCTTACCACAATGCCCTGAGCACGGCGTAGCGCTCGAAGCCAGCACCGTGTCCCAAATGACTGACATCATTCTTGAGCTACCTGCAGAGAGCCGTATGATGCTACTGGCACCGGTTATCGAAGAAAGGAAAGGGGAACACCTAGGTGTTCTGGAAAACTTGCGCCAGCAAGGATTTATTCGAGCTCGCATTAACGGCGATATTGTTGAGCTGGATCAGACCCCGAAGCTGAATCCAAAACAAAAACATACGATTGAAGTGGTGGTTGATCGTTTTAAAGTCAAACCTGACCTGCAACTGCGACTTGCAGAATCTATAGAAACGACCCTGAATTTATCCGAAGGTATCGTCAGACTGGCCTACATGGATAAGCCAAAGAAAGCGGATCTGGTGTTTTCATCTAAATATGCCTGCCCTCACTGTGGTTACTCACTCTCCGAACTCGAACCTCGTTTGTTTTCTTTCAACAGTCCTGTGGGCGCTTGCCAAAGCTGTGATGGTCTGGGAGTGCGACAAAGCTTTGATCCAGAAAAAATTGTCATCAATGATGATCTGGGCCTTGCTGGTGGTGCTATCCGTGGCTGGGACAGACGCAATGGCTATTATTTTCAAATGCTGTCGTCTCTGGCAAGACATTATAAATTTGATGTTGAAACCCCCTATCGCAAACTCAGTAAGAAACACAAAGAAATTCTCTTGTATGGCAGTGGAAAAACAGTCATCGAATTTCGCTATAAAAATGAGCGAGGCGGATACTTCAGAAAAAGCCATCCTTTTGAAGGTGTCGTTAACAATATGCAGCGACGCTTTCGAGAAACCGATTCAAATGCGGTACGCGAAGAGCTTAGTAAATATCTCACCACCAACTCATGTGATGATTGTTCCGGCACACGTCTCAATGAACAAGCCAGGCATGTCTTTATTAAAGAGTTGTCATTACCTGAAATCACCGCCATGCCGGTCAAAGTCGCTGACAAATTCTTTACCAAATTAAAACTCAAAGGCAAGCGTGGCCAGATTGCTGAAAAAATAGTTCAGGAAATACAGTCACGCCTCAGCTTTTTGAATAATGTGGGTCTAGAGTATTTATCTCTGAACCGTGGCGCGGACACCCTCTCGGGTGGCGAAGCTCAACGTATACGACTCGCCAGCCAGATCGGTGCCGGTCTGGTAGGCGTGATGTACGTTCTTGACGAGCCATCTATCGGACTGCATCAGCGAGATAACCAGCGTTTGATCAGTACTTTGATTCGTCTTCGGGATTTGGGCAATACGGTTATCGTGGTTGAGCACGATGAAGAAGCCATTCAAACAGCCGACTTTGTGGTCGATATCGGCCCGGGTGCAGGCGTACATGGCGGGCACATTAGCTTTACGGGAACACCCAAACAAATAGTTAAGAGCAAGGAATCTCTGACCGGGCAATACCTGTCAGGAAAGCTGTCCATAGACATCCCGAAATCTCGTAAACCAATAGACAAGAACATGATCCTCAAGGTGACAGGTGCTACCGCCAACAATCTTAAAGCGGTCAAACTGGAAATACCGGTAGGTTTGATGACCTGTGTGACAGGCGTCTCCGGTTCTGGGAAATCCACACTGATTAATCAAACCTTATATCCTGCGATCGCCAACAAACTTAACAAGAGTTCGCACACTGTTGCTGCACACGAGGATATCGAAGGCCTGGAGTTTTTTGATAAGGTGGTGGATATTAACCAAAGTCCGATTGGACGTACCCCGCGCTCCAACCCGGCAACCTATACCGGGCTGTTTACACCGATCAGAGAATTATTTTCGGGTACGCCCGAGGCTAGATCACGTGGCTATAAGCCCGGTCGCTTCAGCTTTAATGTTAAAGGTGGTCGCTGCGAAGCCTGTCAGGGCGACGGCATGATCAAAGTAGAAATGCACTTCCTACCCGACATTTATGTACCCTGTGATGTCTGCCGAGGTTTACGTTACAACCGTGAGACTCTGGGCATACTTTACAAAGGAAAAAATATACATCAGGTGCTGGAAATGACGGTGGAAGATGCCGTTCAATTCTTTAGTGCGGTACCCAATATCCATCGCAAACTACAAACGCTAATGGATGTTGGCCTTTCCTATATTACGCTGGGACAAAGTGCGATCACACTTTCTGGCGGTGAGGCTCAGCGCATCAAGCTGGCCAAAGAACTGTCCAAGCGAAGCACTGGAAAGACCATCTATATTCTGGATGAACCAACCACCGGTCTACATTTTCAGGATATACAGATGTTGCTATCCGTGCTGCACCGCCTGCGTGATGAAAACAATACTGTGATTGTGATTGAGCATAATCTGGATGTCATAAAAACTGCGGACTGGATCGTGGATCTTGGTCCAGAAGGTGGCGATGGTGGTGGGCAAATAATCGCCACCGGCACACCGGAAAAAGTATCTACCAGTAAACGTTCCTATACCGGCAAGTTCCTTAAGCCAGTATTAAATTGAATCACTACTATTCGTTAAGCAATAAAAAAGCCGGTTAAACCGGCTTTTTTATTATTGAAACAAAAGTCTTACGACTTATTCTTCGTCTTCTTCGGGTCTATCCACCAGCTCGACATAAGCCATTGGCGCATTGTCACCAGCACGAAAACCGCATTTCAACACACGTAAGTAACCGCCAGGGCGATCCTTGTAGCGTGGCCCAAGTTCACCAAACAACTTACCAACAGTCTCTTTATCACGCAGACGATCAAATGCCAGCCGACGCTTATGTACGCCGTCTTCTTTAGCCATCGTAATCAATGGCTCGGCAATACGACGTAGCTCTTTTGCTTTGGGCAAAGTTGTTTTGATCAATTCATGCTTGATCAATGAGTTCGTCATGTTTTGAAACATAGCCTTTCTATGGCTACTGTTTCTATTAAGCTGACGACCTGATTTACGATGACGCATAACGTATACCTGTATATATTAAGAGGCGCGCTTAGTGGTATCGATACTGGCTGGTGGCCAGTTCTCTAAACGTACACCCATAGCTAAACCGTGAGACGCTAACACGTCTTTAATTTCGGTTAATGACTTCTTACCCAGATTTGGTGTTTTCAACAACTCAACTTCTGTACGCTGAATCAGATCACCAATGTAGTAAATATTCTCTGCCTTCAGACAGTTTGCTGATCGGACTGTTAGCTCCAGATCATCAACGGGTCGCAACAGGATTGGATCAATCTGATCCTGTGGCAATTCTGGCTCGGCTTTGACTTCGCTATCGAAGTTAGCAAATACAGAGATCTGCTGCATCAATACACCAGCCGCATCACGAATAGCCTGCTCTGGATCGACAGTACCATTGGTTTCAAGCTCAAGAATCAGCTTGTCCATATTGGTTTGTTGTTCTACACGTGCGTTATCTACAGTGTAGGAAACCTGGTGTATAGGACTGAAACTGGCATCCAGTAACAAATGACCAATCTCGCGATTCTCGTCAGCATCACGACGAGCACTGGCTGGCTGATAGCCACGACCTTTCTCGACTTTGACCGTCATATCCAGCGAACCTTCTTTGGTCAAGGTTGCAATCACAGCGTCCGGATTGGTGATTTCAATATCATGACCCAGTACAAAGTCCGCCGCAGTAACAACGCATGGGCCTTTCTTGTTCAAGCTGATTTGTGTTTCAGTTTGCTCATGCATTAACAACGAAATACCTTTCAGGTTAAGCATGATCTCAACCACATCTTCCTGAACACCTTCAATCGAAGTGTATTCATGCAGAACACCTTCAATCTTGGCCTCGGTAATTGCGCAACCCGGTATTGACGACAACAGGATACGACGCAATGCGTTTCCAAGTGTGTGTCCAAAACCGCGCTCAAGGGGCTCGACGCTGACTCGGGCATGATTAACGCCGAGTTCTTTTACCGTAATTTGATTCGCTTTTAACAAAGTTTGTTTGTTATCTGACATGTGACAGCCTCTCGATTCTATTACTTGGAGTACAATTCTACGATTAGTGACTCGTTAATTTCAGCAGGCAGATCACTACGTTCTGGCGCTGACTTGAATACACCTTCCATTTTCTTTACATCAACATCGAGCCATTCCGGAAAACCGAACTGCTCGGCTATATTCAGTGAATCCTGAATACGCAACTGCTTACGTGCTTTCTCACGGATCGCGACAACATCTTCCGGCTTAACCTGATAGGAAGCGATGTTAACGACCGTGCCGTTTACCGTGATCGCTTTATGACTCACCAGCTGACGTGCTTCAGCGCGCGTAACACCAAAGCCCATGCGATAAACAACATTATCTAGCCTACTCTCCAACAAACGCAGCAGGTTCTCACCGGTAGATCCTTTTTGCAGAGCTGACTTTTTGAAATAGTTTCTAAACTGCTTCTCAAGTACGCCGTACATACGACGTACTTTTTGCTTTTCACGCAACTGCAGACCGTAATCCGAAACACGGGCGCGCTTGTCGCCATGCATCCCCGGAATTTTTTCCAGTTTGCATTTGGTTTCCAACGGTCTGGCACGACTCTTTAATAAAAGATCAGTGCCTTCACGACGACTTAATTTACACTTTGGTCCGATATATCTAGCCATAATTTATTCCTACACCCGACGCTTCTTTGAAGGACGACAACCGTTATGTGGTATTGGGGTGACGTCAGTAATACTGGTTATTTTGTAGCCCACGTTATTCAATGCTCGTACCGCTGATTCACGACCAGGCCCTGGACCCTTAACCAGCACATCCAGGTTTTGTAGACCATATTCTTTGGCCGCTTCACCGGCACGTTCGGCAGCTACCTGAGCAGCGAACGGCGTACTTTTACGCGCACCCCGGAAACCCGAGCCACCGGCAGTTGCCCACGACAAGGCATTACCCTTGCGATCGGTCAACGTGATAATTGTGTTGTTAAAACTCGCGTTGATGTGGGCAATACCATCAACAACCGTGATTTTAACTTTCTTTTTAGTTTTGCTTGGTCCAGCCATACTAATACCTATTATTTACGAATCGGACGACGCGGGCCTTTTCGGGTACGCGCATTCGTTTTGGTTCTCTGGCCGCGCAAAGGCAAACCACGACGATGTCTGATACCCCGGTAACTACCGAGATCCATCAGACGCTTGATGTTCATAGAGATATCACGACGCAAGTCACCTTCTACGACAATGCCACTCACGGCATCACGCAGTTGACCTACCTCTGCTTCACTCAAATCTTTAATTTTGGCATCTGTGGCAACACCAGCTTTGTCACAGATTTGTTGCGCAGTGGTACGACCAATGCCATAGATTGATGTTAATGCAATCACGGCATGCTTGTTAACTGGTACGTTTATTCCGGCTATTCGAGCCATTTTCTAGTTCTCCGCTTTTCTCTTAACCCTGGCGCTGTTTATGCCGGGGGTCTGAACAAATAACACGTATAACACGATTGCGCTTAATCACCTTGCAATTGCGACACATTCTTTTTACTGAAGCTCGTACTTTCATGATCTAAACCTCTTACCTGACAACACCACCTGAACGACCGTGGCCTTTCAGATTAGCTTTTTTCAATAAACCTTCATATTGGGTCGACATTAATCGTGCCTGTACCTGAGTAATGAAGTCCATAATTACCACAACAATGATCAGTAGTGATGTACCACCAAAGTAGAAAGGTACATTCCACTTGAGAATCAAAAACTCGGGTAATAAACATATCGCCGTGATATAGATCGCGCCGATAGCGGTTAGTTTTGTTAACACACCATCTACGTATTTGGCGGTTTGATCACCAGGACGTATACCCGGTATGAACGCACCAGAACGTTTCAGATTATCTGCTGTATCTCTGGCGTTGAATTGCAACGCGGTATAGAAGAAACAGAAAAACACGATCGCCAATGCATACAACAAGATGTACAAAGGCTGACCAGGAGCCATTGCATTAGCAATGTTCTGCATCCAGCCAAAACCTTCAGCTCTACCAAACCACTGACCCAGAGTAGCCGGGAACAGAATAATACTTGAAGCAAAGATAGGTGGAATTACACCAGCCATATTGAGCTTCAGAGGCAAGTGACTACTTTGTGACTGATAGAGTTTATTGCCACGCGTTTGCTTGGCGTAATTTATCGTTATTCTTCTTTGCCCTCGTTCAACAAAGATAACAAAGGCTGTGACCAGCAACGTCATCGCCAGAATGAACAGAACCAGACCTGAGCTCAACTCACCTGTTCTGGCCAACTCAATCGTACCGCCAATGGCGCGCGGTAATCCGGCAACAATACCGGCAAAGATAATCATTGAGATACCGTTACCGATACCACGCTCGGTTATCTGCTCACCCAGCCACATCAGGAACATGGTACCGGTGACCAGTGCTACTGCACCGGTAAACAGGAAACCAATATTTCTTTGACCAGCTATATGACCCAGATCAACGCCTTGGTTATCGAGTGCAATCATGACACCGATACTTTGGAACAAGGCCAGCACAAAGGCAAAATATCGAGTGTACTGAGTGATCTTGCGTCTACCTGCTTCACCTTCTTTTTTCAGTTGTTCCAGTGATGGAACCATTACCGTCAACAACTGCATAATAATCGATGCCGAAATGTAAGGCATGATACCCAGAGCCATGACACTCAAACGCTCCAGCGCACCACCAGAGAACATATTTACCATGCTCAGGATCGTGCCCTGCTGCTGTTCAAAAAACTGTGCCAGCTGTACCGGGTCTATACCTGGTACCGGTACAAATGTACCAATACGGTAAACGATCAAACC
The DNA here is from genome assembly GCA_938042355.1 of uncultured Thiotrichales bacterium. GTDB lineage: Bacteria > Pseudomonadota > Gammaproteobacteria > CAZUMV01 > CAZUMV01 > CALIRD01. The sequence continues at coordinate 10,042 of CALIRD010000153.1, read as the reverse complement.
CATAAACAAAAACAACAGACGAGAGATCAGCTCGGAATATCTTCCGCTCTCTACAGCCGCTTCGGCCAGTTTTCTATTGTTCTTGTTCTTAGCCACTTTTAATCCTCAAACTTTCCGCCAGCATCAGCAATGGCTTTGGCAGCGCCTGCTGTTGCTTTTATATTCGTGCCTTTGATTGTTACTGCTTTGGTCATCTCGCCCGACAGGAACACCTTTGCTTTTTGTGTTCTTGGTGGCACAACATTCGCAGCAATCAACGCATCCATATCAATCACATCGACTGCCATGGACGAAAGTTCATTCAATCGGACTTCTGCCACATGCTTACCAACACGTGAACTGAAACCTACTTTAGGCAGTCTGCGTTGCAGTGGCATTTGACCACCCTCAAAACCAACTTTGGTGAAACCACCAGAGCGCGACTTCTGACCTTTGTGGCCACGGCCACCGGTCTTACCGATGCCTGAACCAATACCGCGTCCTACACGCTTGCGCGTTGGACGGCTGCCTTTAGCAGGCTTGACAGTGTTTAAATGCATTACGCTTCCTCTACCTGCAACATGTAAGAGATTTTATTAATCATGCCGCGATTCTCAGGGGTATCTTTAACCACCACAGAATGATGCATTCTGCGAATACCCAAGCCACGCGCACAAGCTTGATGACTCTTGAGCTTGCCACTCATGCTTTTTTTCAATGTAACTTTCAGATCAGTCATGACTTAACCCATAATCTCTTCAACAGTTTTACCACGCTTGGCAGCAACCGCTTCTGGAGAAGTCATTGTTTCCAGACCAGCTACTGTAGCCTTGACCACATTGATATGGTTTCTGGTACCAATACACTTGGCCAGTACGTTCTTCACACCAAGCACTTCAAATACAGCACGCATCGCGCCACCCGCGATAATGCCGGTACCTTCAGAAGCAGGAGACATATAGACTCGTGCCGCTCCGTAACGACCCATGATTGGATACTGCAACGTACCATTAACGATGGGCACTGTAATCATGTCACGACGGGCTTTTTCCATCGCCTTCTGAATCGCCAATGGAACTTCTCTGGCTTTACCGTAACCAATGCCAATTTTGCCTTCACCATCACCAACTACCGTCAGCGCTGTGAAACCAAACTGTCGACCACCTTTGACTACTTTGGCAACCCGGTTAACGTTAACCAGCTTTTCCTGTAAGCCATCTGATGGACCTTGGTCCATTTTGTTTTGTTTAGCCATGTTATTTCCTAAAACTTCAAGCCGGCTTCACGCGCAGCATCTGCCAACGCCTTCACACGACCATGATATTTAAAACCGGAACGATCAAATGCAACCGCTTCGATTCCTTTGTCTTTAGCTCTCTCTGCAATTAATTTACCAACAGCGATTGCAGCATCTGTATTGCCACCGGTCTTGAGATCCTTCTTCAGGCTCTTGTCGACGGTAGAAGCACTGGCAAGCGTATTACCAGAACCTTCAATAATCTGTGCATAAATATGTGCTGGCGTGCGATGCACACTCAAACGCACGGCGTTTCTACGCTGCATATTGCTGCGCGCTTTTTTAGCACGACGTAAGCGTGAATTTTTCTTATTCATGGTTACCTACTTCTTCTTGGCTTCTTTGCGGATGATTCGCTCATCGGCATATTTCACACCCTTGCCCTTGTAAGGCTCAGGCGGACGATAGGCGCGAATCTCAGCCGCTACCTGTCCAACTTTCTGTTTATCAATACCAGATACAACTATTTCAGTTTGACTGGGGGTTTCTACTTTAATGCCGGCAGGTAACTCGTGTACCACCGGATGAGAGAAACCCAGAGTCAGGTTCAGCTTCTGGCCTTGTGCCTGCGCACGATAACCAACACCAACCAACTCCAGCTTCTTTTCAAAACCGTCAGTTACGCCAGTGACTGAATTGCTCAACAAGGAACGCATGGTTCCACTCATTGACCAGTCAGTACTCTTTTCATCGACTGGACTGACACTCAAGACACCATCGTCAAGCTTTACCGCTACGCTGTGGTGTACATCAAGTGCGATGTTTCCTTTTGACCCTTTAACATTCACTGTCTGACCGTTGATATTAATATCAACACCAGATGGAACGGTTATTGGCGCTTTTGCTATTCTTGACATCTACATAAATCTCTAAGTTAAAACACCGAACAAATAATCTCGCCACCTTCGCCTAACGCGCGAGCAGCTCGATCAGTCATTACGCCTCTTGAAGTAGAGACGATTGAAATACCCTGACCATTGTTAATCGCAGGAATCTCATCTTTGTTCTTGAAAATTCTAAGCCCAGGTCTACTAATACGTCTGATCTTTTCAATTACCGGCTTACCCAGGTAATACTTAAGCTCAACCGTAATTTCAGCCTTGGTCTCGTTGTTGCTACTAAAGTCTGTTATGTAACCTTCGTCTTTCAATACCTTCAAGACAGCCATCTTGGCTTTAGAGGCAGGCACTACTACCGAAGTTTTCTTGGCAGACTGACCGTTACGAATACGTGTTAACAAATCTGCAATTGGATCGCTCATACTCATAACGTCACCTACCAGCTTGCCTTGACCAGGCCAGGTATCGCACCCGACATCGCCATTTCACGTAATTTGTTTCGACTCAGACCAAACTTGCGGTAATAGCCATGTGGTCGCCCGGTCATACGGCAACGATTTCTTCCACGGCTCTTGCTCGAATCACGTGGTAATTTTTGCAATGCTTCGACCGCATCCATTTTCTCGTCAAAATCTACATTTTGATCGTTAATAATTTTCTTGAGAGCCGCACGCTTGTCCGCATACTTCGCCACTAATCTGGCACGCTTTCTCTCACGCATAATCATTGAAGTTTTAGCCATCGTTACTACCTATTTCCTGAATGGGAATGAGAAAGCTTCGAGCAACGCCTTGGCTTCATCATTATTATTAGTTGATGTTGTGATCGTGATATCCAGGCCGCGAATCACATCAATTTTGTCGTAATCAATTTCCGGGAAGATGATTTGCTCTTTCACACCCATACTGTAATTACCGCGCCCGTCAAAAGACTTGGCATTCATACCACGGAAATCTCGAATACGTGGGATAGCGATAGTAATCAGACGGTCCAGAAACTCATACATGCGAGTACCACGTAGAGTAACTTTACAGCCTACTGGCCAGCCATCACGAATCTTGAAACCAGCGATTGATTTACGCGCCAGACAAACAACCGGCTTTTGGCCAGCAATTTTAGTCATGTCATCAACCGCTTTAGTGATAACTTTCTTATCCACTACCGCTTCACCGACACCCATGTTCAGGGTGATTTTTTCAATCTTGGGTACCTGCATAGTATTGGAGAATTTAAACTGCTCCTGCAACTTGGGCACTACATCTGATTGATAGAATTCTTGTAATCTAACCATTGCCTTAATACCTGTTAGTCCAGAGACTCGCCGTTGGAACGGAAATAACGAACTTTCTTACCATTATCGAGTGTCTTGTAACCAATACGCTCGCCTTTACCACTCGCCTCATTAAATAACATCACGTTGGATGCATGAATGGGCATAGTGATGTCTACAATTCCACCTTCGACACCTGCGTTAGGATTACCGCGCTTGTGCTTCTTGGCCATGTTCACACCTTCAACGACGACACGGCCATTGGTTTGCACCGACATAATCTTGCCTCGGCGACCCTTGTCCTTACCAGCCGTTACGATGACTTCATCACCTTTCTTTAAACGTTGCATAACTTCCTCGCGACCTACAGCACTTCCGGTGCTAACGAAATAATCTTCATAAACTTTCCGGTACGCAACTCACGTGTTACCGGACCAAAAATACGAGTACCAATAGGTTGCAACTGGCCATTCAAGATAACCGCTGCATTGGTATCAAAACGAATCAAGGAACCATCAGGTCGACGAACACCTTTGGCAGTACGAACAACTACTGCATCATAGACTTCGCCCTTTTTAACCTTACCGCGTGGAATCGCGTCTTTAACACTGACCTTGATAACATCACCAATACCAGCATAACGACGGTGTGAGCCACCCAGCACCTTGATGCATTGAACTCGACGCGCACCGCTATTGTCGGCCACGTTAAGTACTGTCTGCATTTGAATCATTGTCTTATTCCTGTCAGTACTGCTTTATACAACTCGTACCAATGACCATGACTTGGTCTTGGATACGGGCTTCGACGAAGTAATCAGAACCATATCACCCTGCTTCGCCGTGTTGTTCTCATCATGCGCATGAACCTTGCTCGAACGCTTGATGTACTTACCATAAACCGGGTGACGAACTTTACGCTCGATCTTGACGGTAATGGTCTTGTTCATTTTGTCGCTGGTAACGACACCACGCATGGTGCGTTCTTTTTTAGCCACTTCGCTCATTAGCTCTCACCTGCTTTTTTCTTTTCATTCATTACAGTTTTTACTCTGGCTATATCCTTGCGAGTTTGTCCGTGCAAATGGTTTTGCGCAGCGCTTTCTCCTGAACCGTGTTGCATACGTAAGCCGAACTGCTCTTTTTTCAACTTGATCAATTCTGCTTCGAGCTCGGCCACACTCTGACCGCGTAAGTCTTTAGCGTCCATTACATTACCGTCCTTGAAACAAAGGTCGTCTTGAATGGCAGTTTCGCTGCAGCAAGCGCAAACGCTTCACGAGCAGTCTGCTCATCAACACCTTCCATTTCATACAACACACGACCTGGCTGAATTTTGCAGACCCAAAACTCAACGTTACCTTTTCCTTTACCCATACGAACTTCAAGAGGTTTTTTGGAAACAGGCACATCAGGAAATACGCGAATCCAGATCTTACCAACACGCTTAACGTGACGAGTCATAGCACGACGAGCCGCTTCAATTTGACGAGCCGTCAAACGACCACGACCCACAGCTTTAAGGCCATATTCGCCAAAACTTACTTTATTACCGCTTTGCGCCAAGCCGCGATTGCGGCCTTTAAACATCTTGCGATATTTTGTTCTTTTAGGTTGTAACATTATTCAGTCCTCGAACGACCTGGACGACCCCTACCGGGTTTCTGCTCGTCCTTCTTCTCACTTATTGCACCAAAATCCATCACCTCGCCTTTAAAGATCCAGACTTTGATACCGATGATGCCATAGGTGGTATTCGCTTCAGCTGTGCCGTAATCAACATCAGCTCTTAAAGTATGTAGTGGCACTCGACCTTCGCGGTACCATTCAGTACGCGCGATCTCCGCACCATTCAAACGACCCGCAATATTTACTTTCACACCTAACGCACCTAGACGCATGGCGTTCTGCACCGCGCGCTTCATGGCACGACGGAACATGATACGACGCTCCAACTGCTGGGAAATTGATTCAGCAACCAACATGGCGTCAGTCTCAGGCTTGCGCACTTCTTCGATATTAATTCGAACCGAAGCCATAGGCAGACCCATCTTCTCAGAGACAGTTAGTCTCAGCTTCTCGATATCTTCACCCTTCTTACCAATCACGATACCCGGACGGGCAGAATGAATAGTAATCAGCGCCGAGCCACTAGAGCGCTCGATATGCACCTTGCTGACTGAAGCTTGTGACAACTTGTCTTTAAGGTAGGCGCGTACTTCAATATCGTTATTCAGATAGTCTGCATAGTCAGTACCATCTGCATACCAGCGTGACTGCCAGTCTGCCGAGATACCTAAACGAAAACCTACTGGATGTATTTTTTGACCCATAATTTCTAACTCTTTGTGTCGCTGACGCAGACAGTAATGTGGCTGGTACGCTTGAGAATACGGTTACCACGACCTTTAGCGCGTGGACGCATTCTTTTATAGATTGGACCAGCATCAATAAAAATTGTTGATATGTGTAATTCGTCGATATCAGCGCCTTCGTTGTGCTCGGCATTGGCAATCGCAGACTCAAGCACTTTCTTTACCAGGCCAGCTGCCTTTTTGGGGCTGTAAGCAAGCAAGTCAATTGCCTTTTCTACTGGCATGCCTCGAACCTGATCAGCCACCAAGCGCACTTTCTGTGGCGAGATGCTCGTTGATTTTAATTTAGCTGCTACTTCCATCGTCTTTCCTACTTAGCCTGTTTATCTGCGATGTGGCCTTTGAAAGTTCGCGTTAACGCAAACTCACCCAATTTATGACCCACCATATTTTCCGAGATAAGCACTGGCACATGCTGACGACCATTGTGCACAGCGATCGTCAAACCAACCATCTCAGGCGCTACCATTGAACGACGAGACCAGGTCTTGATTGGACGCTTGTCGTTATTCTCTGATGCAGTGGTCACTTTCTTCATCAAATGATGATCAATGAATGGACCTTTTTTTAGTGAACGTGGCACTTGCTATCCCTCTTATTTCTTACGACGTCGCACGATCAAACGATCAGTACGTTTATTACTACGGGTGCGATAGCCTTTGGTCGGTGTACCCCATGGTGAAACAGGATGACGACCGCCCGAAGTACGACCCTCACCACCACCATGCGGGTGATCAACCGGGTTCATGGCTACACCACGAACTGTCGGCCTAACACCGCGCCAGCGCTTGGCGCCAGCCTTACCGAGTTTTTGCAGACTATGCTCGAAATTTGAAACTTCACCGATGACGGCACGGCACTCACTGAGCACCTTGCGCATCTCGCCAGAACGTAAACGCAAAGTAGCGTAGACACCTTCACGGGCAACCAATTGCGCCGAGGTACCGGCACTGCGCATTAACTGAGCGCCTTTACCTGGCTTGAGCTCGATACAATGAACCACCGAACCAACCGGAATACTACTTAACGGCATACAGTTACCGACCTTAATCGGCGCATGCGTACCGGATACAACTTTGTCACCGGCAGCAAGTTTGCGTGGAGCAATAATGTAACGACGCTCTCCATCCGCATATTTCAGCAAAGCAATATGAGCAGTGCGATTTGGGTCGTATTCAATACGCTCAACAGTCGCTGGTATAGCGTCTTTAGTGCGTTTGAAATCGATAACACGATAGCGCTGCTTGTGACCACCGCCAACATGACGTGTAGTGATGCGACCGGTATTGTTTCTACCACCCGTTCTGCTTTTTGCTTCTACCAAACCCTCGTAAGGCTTGCCTTTATGCAGGCCAGACTTGTCAGTGCTTACTTTAAAGCGACGTCCAGGTGAAGTAGGTTTTGATTTAATCGTTGCCATTGTTCTGCCTTACTCAACGTTCATCAGTTCAAGCTCTTGCCCGGCTTCGAGCCGCACATAAGCTTTACGTAAATTGTTGCGACGCCCCATGCGCACACCGCTTCTCTTAACCTTACCTTTTTGATTAATCACACGGACAGACTTAACCTTGACTTCAAACAAGGCCTCTACCGCCAGTTTAATCTCGCGCTTGTTCGCATCCGGAGCAACTTGAAATACATACTGACCATTTTCACCAGCGTAAGTCGCTTTTTCAGAGACATGAGGTGCTCTTAGCACATCCATTATTCTTGCTTCGTTCATGCCAACCACTCCTCAACCTTCTGTAACGCCTCAGGGCTGAGTATCACTTTGTCATGACGCAGCAAATTCACCGGGTTAACGCTCTTCACGTCAACACAATCTGTATGCGGCAAGTTACGTGATGCCAACTCAAGGTTCTTGTCAGCCTCAGTTACCACGATCAGTGCATTCTCGGCTGACAGGTTTTTCAATTCACCAGTCAATGCCTTGGTCTTAGGCTCAGACAAACTGATGCCGGAAACAACCAGTCGCTCCTGACGAGCCAACTCGGAAAATATAGAACGCATAGCAGCGCGATACATTTTCTGATTCAATTTTTGCTTATAGCTGCGTGGACGTGCAGCGAAGGTCACACCACCCGAACGCCAAATAGGCGAACGTGAAGTACCAGCACGAGCACGACCAGAACCTTTCTGGTTCCAGGGCTTGATACCACCACCACGAACGTCCGATCTGTTTTTCTGCTTTACCGTTCCGGCACGACCACCAGCCTGATAGGCAGTGACAGCTTGATGAACCAGAGGCTCATTAAAGTCGGCACCAAAGACAGCATCATTCAATGTCACTTTGCCGCCGCTTGCGTTTGCTAATTCCATCTTCTATCTACCCTTTAATCGCTGGCTTGACGATTACATTACCGCCTTTAGAACCAGGTACGGCGCCCTTTACTAGCAATAGACTGCGCTTGTTATCCACACGAACTATTTCCAGGTTCTGTATGGTTCTGCGCACGTTGCCTAAATGGCCCGTCATTTTCTTACCCTTGAATACTCGACCCGGTGTTTGACACATACCGATAGAGCCAGGAGTTCTGTGATTGATTGAGTTGCCGTGTGTGGCATCTTTACCAGCGAAGTGCCAACGCTTGATGACACCGGCATAACCTTTACCAATACTGGTACCGGTTACGTCTACTGCCTGGCCTGCCTCAAACATGTCAGGACCCAGCTCAGAACCCGCTGCCAACTCCTCATTAGGAGCATCCAGACGAAATTCCCATAACCCACGACCTGGCTCTACCTTGCTCTTGGCAAAGTGGCCTTGAGCCGCTTTATTCACTTTTGAGGATTTTTTGGTGCCAGTAGTCACCTGAATAGCGTCATAACCATCCGTTTCGACCGTTTTCACCTGTGAAATACGATTCGGAGTGGCTTCTATGACTGTTACGGGCACAGACGCACCGTCTTCCGTAAAGACACGCGTCATCCCGATCTTCTTTCCAACTAGTCCTAAAGACATCTATTCAACCTCAATTCAGAGTTTTTTCGGCATTTTCATGCGCTTAATTATACGCATGCGGCCCACACTAATTAATTAGCCGGGCCGCAAGGGGGGCGTAGTATGTCAGATAATATTTATTTAGTTAAGCTTTATTTGTACGTCTACTCCGGCGGCCAAATTAAGCTTCATCAACGCATCTACCGTTTTATCGGTAGGATCGAGAATATCCATCAAACGCTTGTGGGTACGCAGTTCATACTGATCTCGCGCATCCTTGTTGACGTGTGGTGAAATCAGTACGGTAAAACGCTCTTTTCGCGTAGGTAAAGGGATAGGACCCTTAACCCGAGCGCCAGTACGTTTCGCCGTTTCAACGATTTCTTTGGCCGAGCGATCGATTAAACGGTGATCGAAGGCCTTCAGGCGTATGCGGATATTTTCGTTTGCCATGTTTTTATCTCAATTATCTTATTCGATTATCTTTGCAACAACGCCGGCACCAACGGTACGGCCACCTTCGCGGATCGCGAAACGTAAACCATCTTCCATTGCTATCGGGGCTATCAGCGTTACTTCCATCTTGACGTTATCACCAGGCATGACCATCTCTGTTCCGCTAGGTAACTCACAGGCGCCGGTTACGTCTGTCGTTCTGAAGTAGAACTGCGGACGGTAGCCATTGAAGAATGGAGTATGACGTCCACCTTCATCTTTTGACAGTACGTACACTTCAGCTTCAAATTTGGTGTGCGGGTTGATTGACTTGGGCTTACATAATACCTGGCCTCGCTCAATCTCGTCTCGCTTGGTGCCACGTAACAGGATTCCGACGTTGTCGCCTGCGCGACCTTCGTCAAGTAGCTTACGGAACATCTCTACACCAGTAACCGTTGTGGTGGTGGTGTCTTTGATGCCGACGATTTCGATCTCTTCGCCAACCGTTACGATGCCGCGCTCAATACGTCCGGTAGCTACTGTACCGCGACCTGAGATGGAGAAGACGTCTTCGACTGGCATGATGAAGTCACCGTCAATGGCTCGCTCTGGCTCCGGGATGTAGTCATCCATGGCGGCTACCAGTGCTTCTACAGCCGGTACACCGATGTCGCTTTCGTCGCCTTCTAATGCTTTAAGCGCTGAACCTTTGATGATGGGGGTGTCGTCACCGGGGAATTCGTAGGCGTCTAATAGCTCACGTACTTCCATCTCGACCAGTTCGATCAGTTCTTCGTCATCTACCATGTCGGCTTTGTTCATGAATACGACCAGGTACGGTACACCGACCTGACGCGAGAGCAGGATGTGCTCACGGGTTTGTGGCATAGGGCCGTCGGCGGCT
>CALIRD010000152.1 GCA_938042355.1 uncultured Thiotrichales bacterium | reverse complement strand
CACAACACATTTCAATGCCCCTGTCACGCTGCTCACCAACCTCAATCAAATTCATGCTGACACTAATATTGATGTGATTATCAATTTAGCCGGAGCCACGACCGCTGCACGATGGACTCCCGAACACAAAGACAAGATGCTGGACAGCCGCCTGAATACAACTAAAAGTATTATTGCTCTGATAAAAAGACTGGAAACGAAACCGGAGTTACTGATTAGCGGTTCAGCGACTGGTTTCTATGGCGTAAACCCGACTGACACCAGCGAAGAAGACACACCCGCTACACTGGATGGTAGTTTCAGCCAAACCTTGTGCCAGCTCTGGGAAAGCGAGGCCGCTGCTGCAACCGAGTTTGGTGTTCGGGTCGCATTATTACGCATGGGCATGGTGATTGATCCTGATGGTGGTGCCTTAGCCGAGATTCTGGTACCGACCGAGCTGGGAGGTGGTGTGGTTTTTGGCAGTGGTAAACAGCTGATGAGCTGGATCACGCGTGAGGACCTGATCCGCTTTATCGACCACATCATCCATGACACCAATATTGAAGGGCCGGTAAACGCCGTCGCTCCAGAACCGGTAGCCAATCGTGAATTCGTGACCACACTGGCAAAGACGTTACATCGACCTACCTTGATTCGTATTCCCACTTGGTTTTTTACGCATCTGCTCGGGGAGTTTGGTCAGGAAATTTTAATGGCAGATCAGGATGTGTTGCCGATCAAAGCGACTATGAACGGCTTTGAATTCAATCATCCACGCCTCGAACCGGCTCTCAAAGAGTTACTTACTGGTATTGATTCCCTCGAGACAGATGATCGTATCAACCTGCCAAAGGCAGTCTCAAGCAAGTGACTCGATGAAATCCCTGACGCCATTAAGCAACATCTGTGTTGCCAATATAACCAGCATCATGCCCATCAGTCTTTCGAGTGCGCGCGAACCGCGCTCGCCCAGAAAACGCATTAAAAAAGGTGAAGAGACAAGCAGTATGGTAGTTGCACCCCAGGCCATTAACAGGGCAATACTCCATTGCGTCATTTTCTCGGGGCTGCCGGAGCTGAGCAGTAATAATACGGCGATAGTCGATGGTCCTGCGACCATCGGAATAGCTAAAGGCACCAGAAACGGGTCTTCGACCACCTCTTCTTCAGAGGCTTGTTTAGTCACCGGGAAAATCATTTTCAGGGCAATAATAAACAGCAAGATACCGCCCGCAATACTCAGCGATGATTCGCTGATACCCATAAAGCCCAGAATTGCATTACCGGTAAACAGAAAAACGAATAGGATAATCAGCGCGAAACAGAGTTCACGTGCGACAATTTGCGCTCTTCGACGGCTGTCAAATCGCGCCAGAATAGAGTTGAAAATCGGCACGTTTCCCAACGGATCCATGATAAAAAATAATGTTGCAGCGGCTGCCAGTATTTCTTGCCAGTTCATAGTGATCTACTTTAGACTTTAACGATATTGGCACCGAATTTACGCTTCGGCAGGCAGAAAAACAATGCATTCTTTACTCGTATGCGCCTTATATAAATTTGTAAGGCTGGATAGCTTTGAGCAACTACGCGAACCTCTGTTACGACAGATGGTTGATAACGAAGTGCGCGGCACAATCTTGCTCGCACACGAAGGTATCAATGGCACGATTAGTGGACCACGCGAGGGAGTTTCCAAAGTACTCGAGTGGCTCAAACAAGATGAGAGGCTGGTACCGCTGGATGTCAAAGAGTCCTGGCACGACAGCCCACCCTTTCATCGCAGCAAAGTAAAACTGAAAAACGAAATTGTGACTATGGGGGTAGAAGACATTGACCCTCAACAACACGCCGGCACCTATGTCGAACCTCAAGACTGGAATGAGCTGATCTCTCAAGATGATGTCCTGTTGATTGATACGCGTAATCGCTATGAGGTGGAAATTGGGCAATTCGAGAATGCGATCAATCCTGAAACCGACAGTTTCAGAGAATTTCCAGCCTATGCAGATCAACAACTATCCAGTGACAAGACCCAAAAAATAGCCATGTATTGTACCGGTGGCATTCGCTGTGAAAAATCCACCGCCTACCTCAAGCAACAGGGCTACACCAATGTCTACCATTTGAAAGGCGGCATTCTGAAATATCTGGAACAGGTTGAGCCAGAAGAATCACGCTGGCAAGGCGAATGTTTTGTCTTTGATGAACGTGTAGCAGTGAATCAAGCTCTGGAAAAAGGCTCTTATGAGCAATGTCATGCCTGCCGTTTCCCAATCACGAAAGAACAAATGCAACACCAACACTATCTACCGGGGGTCAGTTGCCCGCGCTGTTTTGGCAAACACAGCGCCGAACAATTACAACGCTTTAGTGAGCGTCAGAAACAAATGGAGCTGGCAAAAGCGCGCGGTGAAGAGCATATAGGCATAGCTGCCAAACAAGCAGGCAACCGGCGTAAACAACAAAAAGAATCGACGCGAAAGCCGAACAAAGACTAGGCGGTTTTTTGTACCGGCGCGGCGTGGTGAATCACGTTGCTAATCAGAGTCCCATCCGGGTAAAGATCCAGACGACGATAACCACTATCATCATCTACCCCAGCGGTACTGCAAGCAGTCGGGGTTGCGAGCAAGGTCAGACCAGAGATGCTGTCCTCAAAACTACTGACATAGGCATGAGCACAAACCAGAGCTTTAACCTGTGGGCGTGAAGACAAGAGTTCCAGCACTAACTTCAGCTCGCGCAACGACTCCATTGATACATTTTCCGCATCAGATTCTGCAATCTTGTAGTATCTCGAAAATACCAGCACTGGTGTGTTCGGTTTTGAATCCAGCAACGCCGCGATTTTTTCCATATGATCAACCGTGACATGCTTCAGGCCAGCACCCAAAATCCTGTCCAGAAATAAAACATTCCAGCCACCAATTTCGATGACGTTTTCCAGATGCAGATTATCGTCTGCCACAACATCCTGAAACAGTCGGGCATTGTCATGACTACCAGGCAAGCCATAGACAGGCACGCCTTCGTCCGTAATCACATTTGTGAATGCCTGATAGGTATTTTTGTCGGCTTGTGCCGCAATATCACCGGTAACAACCAGGGCGTCGAATCGTGATTCGTTCAACTGCACTTCATCCAGTGCGCGTTGCAGGTTTTCCTGATGTTCGGTTTGGAACGAGACGTCCGCCAGATGGATAAGTCTGACGGGTATCGAAGTGTTGTTTTTGCTCATTGTAGTTTTGATTCTAGTGGTTCTAGTGGCCCCTGCCATGTGCTGTATCAGTGAGGTCTTGTGGTATTTTATTGGCCGAAATCGGCGACTCACATGCTTTACAGACCGCGTACCTTACGTGAAATTCCCCGACGGGCAAGCGATTTTTGAGCTCAATTTTAAAGTCTTTGAAGCCGGTCGATTTTTAAGCTAAAAGCTTGTTTTTTAAACAGTTTATTTGTGGCTGAAACGAGACGCTTGTGGCAAATATACACAATCGAATCAATCATTCACCAGATGAAATTACGCAGCCAAAGGCTGCTCTATTCCCGGCTCACTCCAGACTACGCTGTACGATTTCAGTCACATCCTTGGAAAGCTTCGCCTGCTGCAAGAGCCGGTCTAGCTGGGACATCATCAGAGCTTGCCGCTCTTCATCGTACTGGCGCCATTTCGAAAAAGGTTTGACCAGACGAGCTGCTATTTGCGGGTTGAGTGGATCAAGTTCGATGATGCGCTCAATCACAAACTCATAGCCACTACCATCAATCTTATGCAGCAAGGTCGGATTCCCCATAAAAGCACCGATCAAGGCGCGGACTTTATTGGGGTTCTTGAGGCTAAAGAGCGGATGTCCCATCAGCGTGTTGACTCGCTCCAGGGTATCAGACAAGGGCGCCATGGCTTGCATCGAAAACCATTTATCCATCACCAGTGTGTTGTCGCCCCATTTGGACTCAAAAGCCTCGAATACCTCGTCACGCTGTGTACATCTTATTTGACTCAGGGGCCACATCGCACCAATGGTGTCCGTCATGTTGTTGGCGTTGTTGAACTGTTTTACGGCGGCATCTCGTGCTTCTTCACGATTACCAGCGAGCAAGTAGGCCAAGGCAACATTACGCAAGCGTCGTTTCGCCATGCATACAGCATCAGGCACATATTGCCCCGGGGTAAGCATAGTGTCATAAATTTCCTGAAAGTGATCATTCAGGTTTTTGCCCAGTTCCGAGCGCGTGTATTCGCGCGCCATGTGCACGCTGTCGACATCGATAACATCCATTTTTTCGGATAACTCGGATTCACCCGGC
>CALIRD010000151.1 GCA_938042355.1 uncultured Thiotrichales bacterium | reverse complement strand
ATAGGCTACTTCTTCAAACTCACACTTTTTGGACAAATCAACAATATCGTAACCACAGTAGTTGAGATCATTTCCAGTTCTACCGACTGTACAAAGCGCGGTATTACCTGCCGCTACACCACTCAGGGCAACTGACTTTTTGGGCTTGAAGGTTCCTTTCTTGGCCGTCTTTTTTGCTGCTTTCTTTTTTGCCGCCATTTACTTTTCTCCTTTAAATAGTTGATCAAGCTTTTGCTCGTATTCGTGATAACCGAGATAGTCGTACAAATCATCTCTGCTTTGCATCGTATCCAGAACATTTTGTTGTGTACCTTCTTTGCGCAACACCTGATAGGTGTTAAGCGCCGCTGCATTCATAGCGCGAAAAGCCGAGAGCGGATACAGCACCATATCGACGCCTACGCCACCCAATTCCTTGGTGGTAAACATGGGTGTTTTACCGAACTCGGTGATGTTGGCAAGAATGGGAACCTTAACCGCATCTTTAAATTGCTGATACATCGGCAACTCGGTCATGGCCTCGGGAAAGATCATATCTGCGCCTGCTTCTACATAAGCACAGGCCCGATCAATTGACGCTTGCAAACCTTCATTCGCGAGTGAGTCAGTACGGGCCATGAGCACGAAAGTATCGTCTGTTCTGGCATCTACGGCCGCCTTGATTCTATCCTGCATTTCTTCTGTGGATACAATGGCTTTGCCAGGACGGTGCCCGCAGCGCTTTTCAGCCACCTGATCTTCCATATGCACGCAAGCAGCACCAGAGCGAATCATACTCTTGATGGTGCGAGCAATATTAAAAGCCCCACCCCAACCGGTATCAATATCTACCATCACAGGTTTATCGGTCACATTCGTAATGCGCTCAAGGTCTACCAACACATCTTCCATCGTGGTAATACCCAGATCAGGAATGCCGCATGAACCGGCTGCAACTCCACCACCCGAGATATACAAGGCTTCATAGCCGGTAGCTTCAGCGAGGCGCGCATGATACGCATTGATCGCCCCAACGACTTGCAGTGGTTTTTCTTTATTCAGAGCTGCTATAAAACGCTCACCTGGTGTCGGTAGCTTTGCCATATTCGTCCCTCAGATTCTGGATTGGCTTGATGTAAAACTGCACGAACAGCGCCGCGCTTAATTATTAATTATATCAGGGATTACCCGCCTAGGTATTAAAAGAACCAATACTGAGACTGAGTCACAACCAATACCAAAACTCATGAAAGCCTCTTTGATTGGTGCTCGTGTACAGGTAAGCTTGCCTACAAATTCAAATGGACCAGACCATGACCACCCATTCAGTTTACGCACTGGGCAATGCACTTGTAGATTATGAAATAGAAGTCAACGACGAGTTTCTCGAGAATGCCGGAATCGAGAAAGGTATGATGACACTGGTAGAGGAACAGCAACAGCAGGAGACCCTGCAACGCGCGAGTGGCAGTCAACATTCTCGTACCTGTGGTGGATCCGCCGCCAACACAATCATTGGGGTAGCACAGCTCGGAGGTAAAGCATACTATTCGTGCAAAGTTGCCAATGATGAAACCGGCGAATTCTTTACCGCCGCGTTAATCGAACTTGGCGTCAGCAGTAACGCCGGCAACTCCAAAGTATCTGGGAATAGTGGCAAATGCATTGTCATGGTCACTCCTGATGCCGACCGCACCATGCACACCTGTCTGGGCATCTCAGCCGAGCTGAGTCGTGATGAAGTCGATGAGAAAGCCTTATCAGAGTCACAATACCTCTATATCGAAGGCTATCTAGTGACCAGTGACAGCGCACGGGACGCGGCCATTTACGCCAGAGAGCTAGCTGAAAAACATAATGTGAAAACCGCGTTCACCCTGTCTGACCCGGGCATGGCGAGTTTTTTTGCCGATGGCATGAAAGAGATGCTCGGCGACGGTGTCGATTTATTATTCTGTAACGAGGAAGAAGCACTGACCTTTAGTAGTACAAAAACACTGGCTGAAGCTATTCCTGTGCTGCAACAATATGCCAAACAGTTAGCCATCACACGCGGAGCGGAAGGTGCGTTGTTGTTCGATGGCACCAACACCATCGCTATAGATACTCCGCAAGTCACACCGGTAGACACTAACGGTGCTGGTGATTTGTTTGCTGGCGGCTTCCTCTACGGAATAACGCACGGCATGGACTTCAAAGCGGCTGGCGAACTTGCCTGCCGGTTAAGTAGCAAACTCGTGACCCAGTTTGGGGCAAGACTGGAAACTGAACAGGCACAAGAAATCTTTTCCGAACTGACTAGCTCGTAAGCGACAGTATTTTTTCGCCCTGACGAAAGACGATTAACTCGCCAGCTTCGATGGTATGCCACTTTTCGTTTTGGGTAAGTGGCTCGGTAGCAATGATAGAAACCACATCATCAGCTCCCGTCTCTTTGACAAAATCAATACTGATATCAGCATCCTTCAGACTCGCTTCTCCAAAAGGCGCTCGCCGTGTGATCCAGTGTAACTTGGTAGTGCAATAACAGAACAAGTATTCGGATTCGGACAACAGCATGTTAAACACTCCTAGCTTGGCCAGAGTATTGTTGGCATGCTCTCGAATGAATTGTGCAACCGCTTCAAGATTGTCTTGAATACCGTCAAAATTTTTCTCGATCTGATCGAGTAGCCAGCAAAAAGCATGCTCACTATCGGTGGTACCAATCGGATGATAACGACCCAGTTCCACCTCATCAAAAACCGTATTCATTTGGCCATTATGAGCAAAGCTCCAACTCCTGCCCCATAGTTCCCGAATAAATGGTTGGGTATTTGCCAGGCAAACCTCGCCGACATTCGCCTGGCGGATATGGCTGATAACAACGTTGGATTTGATCGGATAATTACAGACGAATTCTGCAATGGTGGAATCGACACTGGGCTTGGCGTCAAGAAAGCTACGACAACCCAGACCTTCATAAAAGGAGATTCCCCAACCGTCTTTGTGTGGCCCGGTTTTACCCCCTCTTTGAATGAGGCCGGCAAAACTGAAGCAGATATCTGTCGGCACATTGGCGCTCATACCGAGTAATTCGCACATGCTGGCTAGCTCACTCCGACGTTATGCTTCGCCACCGGCCAGATGGATCCAGGTGTCAATTACCGTATCAGGATTCAGTGACATACTCTCGATACCCTCTTCCAGTAACCAGCCGGCTAGGTCTTTATGATCCGAAGGCCCTTGTCCGCAGATACCCACGTATTTGCCCGCCTTTTTACACGCCTTGATGGCGCGAGAAAGCATAAACTTGACCGCCTCATCGCGCTCGTCAAACAATTCGGAAACGATTCCGGAGTCACGATCAAGCGCCAGTGTTAACTGGGTAAGATCATTGGAACCAATTGAGAAGCCGTCAAAATGTTCAAGAAACTGATCAGCAAGTATGGCGTTACTGGGTACTTCGCACATCATGATCAATTTGAGATTATGTTCGCCACGCTTCAAACCAAAGCTTTCAAGTAAAGCGATAACATCCTTTGCCTGCTGTACGGTACGCACAAAAGGCACCATGACCCATATATTTTCCAGCCCCATTTCTTCACGAACAAACTTGATGGCTTCAACTTCCATCTTGAAGCATTCCTGAAAGTCTTCTGCCAGATAGCGATAGGCACCGCGATAACCGATCATGGGGTTTTCTTCACCGGGTTCGTACAAATCACCACCAATCAAACTGGCGTACTCATTCGATTTAAAGTCCGAGAGGCGAACAATAACCGGATTAGGTGCAAAGGCAGCACCAATGGTAGCGATACCCTCCTGCAGTTTCTTGATGTAATAATCGCGACCGGAACCGTACGAGGCAATTCGATCACTGATGGTTTGACGCAACTCACCCGTGAGTGAATCAAAATCCAGCAGCGCTCTAGGGTGGATACCAATCGTATTGTTAATAATGAATTCGAGTCGCGCCAGGCCCACACCAGCATTGGGTAAGTTGGCAAAATCCATGGCACGATCAGGATTACCAACATTCATCATAATCTTGCATGGTGCTGGCGGCATACCGTCCAGCTCCACCACATGGCGCTTGTAATCCAGCAAGCCTTCGTAAATAAATCCGGTCTCACCTTCTGCACATGAAACGGTTGCATCCTCACCGGTCATCAATACCGAGGTTGCATCACCACAACCGACCACTGCCGGCACGCCTAATTCGCGCGCAATGATCGCTGCATGGCAGGTACGGCCGCCGCGATTGGTCACGATGGCTGAAGCACGCTTCATGACCGGCTCCCAGTCCGGGTCTGTCATGTCAGTGACCAGAACATCACCATCATTCAAGTCATCCATGTCTTCAAGGTTTTTCAGAACACGAATCTTACCGCTACCTATCTTTTGACCAATACTGCGGCCCTCGGTAAGCACGGTGCTTTTTTCGTTCAACAGGAATCGCTCGATACTCGCACCCGACTGACTTTGTACGGTTTCCGGTCTGGCTTGTACGATATATAAACGGTTATCCAGCCCATCCAGCGCCCATTCAACATCCATGGGGCGACCGTAGTGTTTTTCAATCACTACCGCGTGTTTAGCCAATTCTTCAACTTGCTCGGGGTTTAACGAGAACAATTTGCGCTGGTCTTCTGGCACATCGACGGTAGTTACCGGAGAATCGCCCTCTTCCTGATAAATCATTTTAATGGCTTTGGTGCCAAGACTACGACGCAACATCGCGGTCTTGCCTGCTGCCAAAGCGGGTTTATAGACATAGAATTCATCCGGGTTGACCGCACCCTGAACCACCATCTCACCCAGGCCAAAGCTTGAGGTGATGAATACCACGTCTTCAAAGCCTGATTCGGTATCAACGGTAAACATAACGCCACTTGAACCAATATCAGAACGCACCATTTTCTGGATACCTGCCGATAATGAAACCAGTTCGTGGGCAAAACCCTGATGCACGCGATAAGCAATCGCGCGGTCATTGAAGAGTGAGGCAAATACTTCCCGTATGGAAAGCTTGATGTTTTCCAGACCAGACACATTGAGGAAGGTTTCTTGTTGCCCTGCAAACGAAGCCTCCGGCAAATCTTCGGCTGTTGCAGATGAACGTACTGCCCAGGAAACCTCTTTACCGTACTCTTTTTCCAATGTGGCGTAAGAAGTTTCAATGTCTTTTTCCAGATCTTCTGGAAATGGCAACTCCATAATCAAGCGGCGAATTTCACCACCGGTAGACTGCAAGGCTTGTATGTCATCAACATCAAGACTCGCCAACATGCTGTTGATCTTGTCTGATAAACCGTCGTGGGCCAAAAAGGATCGATAGGCATGTGCTGTTGTAGCAAACCCACCTGGCACCTGCACACCTAACGACGTCAGGTTTTGAATCATTTCACCTAACGATGCGTTCTTGCCACCAACGACCTCAACGTCATTGATCCCGCATTCTTCGAGGGGAATCACATTCCTTGTATCTGTCATTTCATTCTCATTGTTTTCAATCAAATTAACCAGGTGCTCATAACCAGTTCTATGAGCAATGCTTTTATGAAAGCTCTTATTAAACTCAAGTATTGAGACTTTATTTATTCAAACGATTAGCAATCAAATCCTCAACCACGGCGGGCTCTGCCAGTGTGGAGGTATCGCCTAAATTGTCAAGGTCATTATCCGCAATCTTCCGCAATATGCGACGCATAATTTTACCTGAACGCGTCTTCGGCAAGCCAGGCGCCCATTGTATTATATTTACTTTGGCTATGGGTCCTATTTCCTTACGCACCAGACTGACTAACTCGGCCTGTAATTCTTCATTTCCCGCCTCCCCTTGCATCAAAGTGACATAGGCGTAAATACCCTGTCCGGTGACTTCATGCGGATAGCCCACCACAGCCGCTTCCGAGACTTTTGCATGCAAGACCAAGGCCGATTCAATTTCAGCGGTACCCAGACGATGACCCGATACATTAAGCACATCGTCTACTCGCCCGGTAATCCAGTAGTAACCATCATCGTCACGGCGCGCACCATCACCGGTAAAGTAATAGCCGGGAAAGGTGCTGAAGTAGGTCTCAATAAAACGCTTATGATCGCCATACACGCTTCTTAACTGCCCCGGCCAGGGATGCTTGATCGCCAGATTGCCTTCCGCCGGATTACCCACCACTTCATTACCTTGATCATCCAATAGTACGGGCTGTACCCCGTAAAAAGGGAACGTTGCCGAGCCCGGCTTAAGCGGTATGGCACCCGGTAACGGCGTGATCATGTGGCCGCCGGTTTCAGTTTGCCACCAGGTATCCACGATTGGGCATCGCCCGTCGCCAACCACGTGGTGATACCACTCCCAGGCCTCAGGATTGATGGGTTCACCGACACTACCCAGGATACGAATGGATTGGCGAGAACTACTGGTAACCCATTCATCACCCGCACCCATCAAGGCGCGTATTGCGGTCGGCGCGGTGTAGAAAATATTCACCTGATGTTTGTCGCATATTTGCCAGAAGCGACCCGCGTCCGGATAAGTTGGTACTCCTTCGAACATCAAGGTGGTACCCCCATTAGCCAACGGTCCATACAAACTGTAGGTATGCCCTGTTACCCAACCAACATCAGCGGTACACCAAAACACTTCCCCGTCTTGGTAATCAAAGGTCAGCTTGTGGGTCATGGCTGCTTGTAACAGATAACCAGCGGTAGTGTGTAAGACACCTTTAGGTTTGCCTGTCGAACCTGAGGTATACAGAATGAATAACGGGTCTTCCGCAGCCATCGCTTCTGCCGGGCAAGCTTCATCTGCCGCGTCCATGGCTTCGTGATACCAGACATCCCGATCAGCATTCCAGTGAATGTCTTCGCCAGCATGCTTCACTACAATACAACTTCTGACGTTGGGACAGGACTCCAATGCCTGATCAGCATTTTGTTTCAGCGGCACAGGCTTACCCGCTCGAATCGACTGATCAGCAGTGATCAAGGTGTGACAATCGGAATCGAGAATCCGATTCGCCAAAGCATCGGGAGAAAACCCGGCAAATACCACCGAGTGGATGGCGCCAATTCGAGTACAGGCCAACATCGCAACTGCAGCCTCAGGAATCATCGGCATGTAAATGGATACCGGGTCGCCTTTTTTTACCCCGCGGGCTTTTAATACATTGGCAAACCTGGAAACCTGCTGGTGTAACTCTGCATAGGTAATGGTTTTACTGGAATCGGGATCATCAGACTCCCATATAATGGCAGCCTGATCTCCACGTTCAGCCAGATGACGATCAAGGCAATTGTGTGAGACATTCAGGGTTGCGCCATCAAACCATTTGATGCTTACCTCACCGCGGTAACTCCACTCCAGCACCTTCTCCCAGGGCGAAAAGAAGTCCAGATATTCAGTCGCTTTCGCCGCCCAAAACGCCTCAGGATCATCGACAGACTGCTGATAGTCAGACAGATATTGTTGTAAAACCACATGTGAATTCTGTGCAATCTGATCCGGAACGGGATAAGTACTCACTACGCAACTCCTGACAAAAACCGCTATAGAAAGGGCGAAAGTATAGCCTCTCCAAGAGACCGGCAACAGCTATGCTAAATCGCTGCTTGCTGTCTGCAAGGATACTTTATAGAATTACTATAGCCAATAATAAACAAAAAGTGGATTAAGAATTTAAATAGATTCTCATAACAATAAAAAATGCCATCAACCCGAGTCCCCTATTACAAACAAAATCGCCTGAAACAATTGCGGGCATTTTGTCAGGTGGTAAAAACCGGGAGTATTACCGAAGCAGCCGAATTATTGTTTTTGAGTCAGCCCACTATTACCCTTCAGATACAGGCACTGGAACGAGAACTTAACGTCACCCTGTTTGAACGCTCGGGCCCCAAGATCACCATGACACCGCCCGGCGAAGTATTGTATGAACTTGCCCAACCCTTGCTAGAAGGCATCGAAAAGCTGCCGGAAACACTCATGGCTCGCATGGGCAGTCTTGAACACGGTGAGCTGGATGTCGCTGCGGGCGAAGCCACTATTTTGTATGTGTTACCAGAAGTGACCAAACGCTATGCACTTGAATTCCCCGGCATCAATCTGCGTCTGCATAATGAAACCGGTCGTGATGGCATGGCGTTGTTGAGAAACAATGACATCGATCTGATTATTGGCTCACTTATCGATGTGCCAGATGATGTGATTTATGAACCAGTGGTTTCCTATGACCCGATGTTGATCATGCCCCACGGTCATCCGCTGGAAGACAAGAAAAATCTAAGCATGAAAGATGTTGCAAAATACGGCCTGATTTTGCCGCCCAAACATTTATCAACCTGGCGTATCGTTGATTTTGTGTTTGATAAATACAATCTGCAATACAACGTTGCCTTGGAAGCGGGTGGCTGGGAAGTGATCAAAAAATACGTTGAGCTGGGGCTGGGCATATCGATCACCACCGCTGTTTGTCTTACGGATGACGACAATCTGGTGAAACGCCCAATGAACAAATACTTCCCGGAACGCAGTTACGGCATTATCACTCGCCGTGGTAAATTTCTCTCACCGGCTGCCAAAAAATATATCGAATTAATGCGCGAAGCCTACGCACCTGCCGAGTAACAATCCGCTCTACTTTCTTTCGATCTGCATTTTCTGAATAATGGTGGCCGAGATTTCCTCAATGGAACGACTCTCGGTATTCACATAGGGAATACGCTCTTGCACATAAATGTTTTCAGCCATCTGTAATTCAAACTTGCATTGTTCCAATGACGCATACTTACTATCCGGACGACGCTCTTGTCGTATCTCACTCAGACGACGCGCACTGGTGGTCAAGCCCACCAGTTTGTCACGGTGTGGTTTCAAAAAGCGTGGCAGTAACTCCCCTTCCATATCATCCGGCGTCAGCGGATAGTTAGCGCAGCGAATACTGTAGTGCATGGCCAGATAAATACTGGTTGGCGTTTT
>CALIRD010000150.1 GCA_938042355.1 uncultured Thiotrichales bacterium | reverse complement strand
TAGTACTGGGTAGGGCCAGCTGGCATGACTTCGTTATCGTAGATACGAAAAGAAAGTAAGACCGCTTTTTTCAACCATTCATGCACAAGCCATTGGCCATCAGTTTTTTCGGCGACTCTTGCGCTGCCGTCATTCAGCTTGTTAATCGATTCTTCTACTGCCTCTTTTATTTCAGGGCTGACGTTGGATGGGGTTATATCTGCTCGATTTTCAAAAGCGGCTTCGATGGTGTTCTGTACTGTACTCATACTAATACAAGGCTCATGTCTACTGTGGTGGTGAGATTGTAACCTGTTGAGAGGACATTGGAAGGGTAAACACAGCTTTCGTTTTAACTCTTGATATTAACCCTCGCTATGATTGAAAAATCCTTTACGTTGATCTTCCCAGGGCAAGTCTACTGCCTCTGTCAGAGCACTTACTAATTGCTCTGCTTGCTTTTGATTCAGTGGCTCATTATCGGTGCTAGTGACATGAATAGTATCCTGAGCTTGTTCACCAACCGTGCTGATTCGTGCCATCTTGATTCTGATACCGTGCTGGTGAAGTGTGTTGGCAATATCTGCTAACAAACCAGGTCTATCCATGGAACTGATTTCTATTTGACTAAATGGCTTGTCTTCCAGTTTTGCGACATTAATCCTGGTGGGCAAGTCAAAAGACTTGAGCCGTCGTGGCAGGGTGGTGGTAGAACTCAAATTGGCATCAGGATCATCGAGAAGCGATTCCAGTCTTGCTCTAATTTCTTCAAGCCGGTGCTCGCCAACGCAAGGAGAACCGTTGCTTTCCAGTACTTGAAAGCTATCCAGTGCCAGACCTGATTTGGTGGTATAGATTCGTGCATCCAGAATGTTGAGTTGTAACTGTTCCATACCCCTCGTAATGAGGCTGAAAAAACGCGGGTGCACCTGGTCGCAAATCAGCACCTCGGTAGCGCCACGATTTGAGATCGGACGTATATAGACGCGGGTATTGTTTTGTTGTTTCTGATTAAGAATCTTTGAATGCCAGTTGATTTCTTCGGGAGAAAACCGCTCAAAGTACTCTTCATGAAAATCTGTCCACAAGGACGTGATTTCCTGGGTGGTGGCGCTGTCTCTTTCCAGTTGTGTCAATGCTTCCTGTTTAATGTCCTGAATCCATTCACTTTGATCCAGACTTTTTTCGCGGTCCGAGGATAGCCACTCATAGGTATTATGATAGAGCCTGGAGAGTAAGCTGGCCTTCCAGCTGTTCCATAGATCCGGATCAGTGCCCCGGATATCACACACCGTCAGCAGATATAAATATTTTAGGCGAATCGGGCTTTTGACCAGGTCGGCAAAGGTCTTGATTACCTCCGGAGAGTCAATGTCCTTACGCTGGGCTGTCACTGACATAATAAGGTGAGTTTCAACCAGCCACGACACCAGGTCGGTGTCGTATTCACTCAGATTGTGTTGCAGACAAAATTCTTTGGCCATCACCGCCCCAAGCTCAGAATGATCACCCTCTTTGCCCTTGGCAATATCATGAAACAAGGCCGCTAAATACAGTAATTCTGTCTTTGGAAGCTCGCCAAATAGTTTGGTGCATTCAGGTAATGTGTGAGCATGCTCGGGTACGCTCAAACGGCGCACGTTTCTCAGTACCATCATGATGTGTTCATCAACGGTATAGATATGAAACAAATCAAACTGCATCCGTCCGGTCACATCTTGAAAAGCTGGCCAATAGGCACCGAGTACACCATAGGTATTCATGCGTCGAAACTCGTGGATAATGCCATGGGGTTGTCGTAGCATTTCCATGAACAAACTGCGCGCGATGATGCTGGCTCGAAACTCGTCATCGATGCGAAACAGGTTTTGTCGTATCAGCCGTATGGTGTCTGCCTTGACACCGAGAATTTCACGATCCTGCATCAACAACAAAAATATTTCTAGTAATGCAAAGGGGTAGTGTTCGAATACTTTGGGGCTGTTGACTTCAAGGTAGCCATTGTTGGTTTGAAAGCGTCTATTGACTGGAATAATTTTTTCTTTTTTCACCGGAAAGATCCGTTGCTTGAGCAGCTGTAAATGCATATTCGATAAACGTTCAAGCTGGGTTACTGCGCGATAGTAGTCCTGCATTAATGCTTCTATGCTTTGATTGCGGGTGGCTTCCTGATAACCAAGTGCCGTTGCCAATTCATGTTGATGATCAAACAATAGTCGATCTTCTTTGCGTCCAGTGATTGTGTGTAGATGCCAGCGGATTCGCCATAACAGGTTGCGATAGCTTGCTGTCTCCTTGAGTTCTTCAGCAAAGGCGCCACTTTCATTAATGATTTCAACCAGTCGTTCTGCACCAAAATGGCGCGTCGTCAACCAGCCCACCATGTGCACATCGCGCAGACCCCCGGGGCTCTCTTTCAGATTGGGCTCCAGTTTGTAGGCACTGACCCCGTAGCGATGGTAGCGCTGTTCCTGTTCTTCAATTTTAGCCAGAAAGAATTTTTTGGCGGGCCACATTTTTTTCGGGTTGATCAACTTGTCGAGTTTGGTTTTATGTTTTTCCAGCCCGCATAACAGGCGAGTCTCCATAAGATTGGTAATAACGGTGAGGTCGTCTTTCGCCTGGGTTGAGCATTCCTTGTAAGTTCTGACACTCTGGCCAACATCGAGCCCAATGTCCCAAAGAAAAGTGAGAAACTGGCTGATGTTCTCGTTGGTTTTTTTGTCGGGATTTTTCTGGAGTAGTATGAGTAGATCAATGTCCGAGGCGGGGTGTAATTCACCTCGCCCGTAACCGCCGGTAGCCAGTAAGGCGATATTTTTTTGATCGAGGTTGAATTGCTGCCAGATTTTTTGCAGGACCAGATCGGTACCTTGTGTGAGTTCAAAGATCAGGCCTTCAATTGGTTCGCCTTGTTCAAAATCACGATGTAGATAGTTGCGTAATTGATCTAAACAATTTTGATAATCGCTGCTGGAGGATTGTACTTTTGCCAGTATGTCTTGCCACTGTTCAAAATCAGTCGGCGCTTGCGACTCCATGCTTAAATCGTTTCGCCTGTACGTAGTGTCAAAACCTCAACCCCGTCACTGGTTACCGCCAGAGTATGCTCCCATTGGGCCGACAGACTGCGGTCTTTTGTAACAACAGTCCAGCCATCGTTCTTCATCAGTTTGGTATGCCGCTTGCCGGCGTTTACCATGGGCTCAATGGTGAAGGTCATGCCTTCTTCCAGTTTTAAACCAACCCCGGGCTTGCCGTAGTGCAGGACTTGCGGATCTTCATGAAAAACGGTTCCGATGCCATGACCGCAATATTCCCTGACTACACTGAATCTTTGCTTTTCGATCTTTTTTTGAATGGCGTGGCCAATGTCTCCGAGGCGTACACCCGGTTTAACCATACGTATGCCTTCGACCATGGATTCCCTGGCTGTGTCTACCAGACGTTTTGCCAGAATATTGGTTTTACCAACATGAAACATTTTGCTGGTGTCACCGTGATAACCGTCTTTGATGACTGTAATATCGATGTTAATGATATCGCCGTTTTTCAAGACTTTGGATGGTTTGGGAATGCCGTGACAAATAACATTGTTGACTGATGTACAGATTGATTTGGGAAATCCTTTGTAATTTAGTGGCGCTGGTGTCGCGTTTTGTACATTGACGATGTAGTCATGACAGATGGTGTTGAGTTCATCGGTACTAATACCGGGTTTGACGTGTGGTTCTATCATTTCCAGCACCTCAGCAGCGAGTCTTCCCGAGACGCGCATTTTCTCGATTTCGGCAGGTGTTTTAATGCTAACTGACATGTTCTTTCGGTGTCTCCTGAATTTGCGAAAGTGTAGCGAAATCGGCACCTCATGGACACCGTATTTGTGAAATCTGAACCTCTATTTGTGATATTCAAAGAATATTTCCAAAAGTTGTTGAATTTCTTGGTGGAAAGCCATTTTTGTGGTATAAAACGCGCCACTCTGGCAAGGCTTGGATGTTCAAGGTAGCCAGAGTTTAATTATCACATGCACCGACACAGTTAACTGGGTGCCCGTAAGGGTGGTTGATTGGGGTGTTATGGAAGTTTAACCCGACATTAGGAGTACATTATGTCTAGCGTAACTATGCGCCAGCTGTTAGAAGCGGGCGCGCATTTTGGTCATCAGACCCGATATTGGAACCCTCAAATGGCCCCGTACATCTTCGGGGATCGTAACAAAATTCACATTATCAATCTGGAAAAGTCGTTGCCGATGCTGAACGACGCGACTAACTTTGCCGGAAAGATTGCTGCCAATGGTGGCACGGTCTTATTTGTTGGCACCAAGCGCTCTGCGCGTGACGCCATTCGAGAAGAGGCCGAGCGTTGTGGCATGCCATACGTCAATCACCGCTGGTTAGGCGGTATGTTGACCAATTTTAAAACAATCAAGCAATCAGTTAATCGTCTTAAGGATCTTGAAGCGATGGCGGGTGAGGGTGGCTTCAACACCGCGACCAAGAAAGAAGGTTTGATGTTACAGCGCGAGCTGGACAAACTGGAGAAAAGTCTTGGTGGTATCAAAGACATGAAGCGTATGCCTGATGTCATTTTTGTTCTGGATGTTGGCTATGAGAAAATCGCGGTTTTGGAAGCGAACAAGCTCAATATCCCGGTCATTGCTGTTGTCGACACCAACCACACGCCTGAGGGCATCGACTATGTCGTGCCTGGTAATGATGATGCAATTCGCGCAATTCAGTTATATGTTGCTTCAATTGCCGATGCTGTGGTTCAAGGCAAGGCGAGTCGTCCGGTTGCTCCAAAAGAGCACAAGGCAGAGCCTAAAAAAGCACCAAAGAAAACAGCGCCACCAGCAGCCGGAAAATCTCATTCAGTAAAAGCTGCCGCGGATGAAGCAGCGGCTACTGAGAAAACTGAAGCGGTTGAAACTGACACGGCTCCAATTGCTGAAGCTGCAGAAAAAGACAACCTGACTCGAATTGAAGGCATCGGTCCTAAAATTGAAGAGTTATTGCATGCAGCGGGCATCAACACCTTTGCAAACTTGGGTGCGGCGAGTGCGGATGATATTCGTAAGATCCTGGCGGATGCCGGTGGTCGTTTTGCGGCTCATGATCCAGAAACCTGGCCACAGCAGTCACAGATGGCCGCTGATGGTAAATGGGATGAGCTTGAGAAGTGGCAGGATGAGCTGGATGGCGGCAAGCTGCCTGGCAAAGATTCTGGCGAAGAAGAATAAACGAATAAACGGAGTATAAGCATGCAAATTTCTGCTGCGATGGTGAAAGAACTGCGCGAACGTACCGGCGCAGGCATGATGGAGTGTAAGAAAGCCTTGACTGCCAGCGAAGGAGATATGGAAGCGGCGGTTGAAGCGATGCGTAAATCAGGTGCGGCACAGGCTGACAAAAAAGCCGGTCGCACAGCCGCTGATGGTGTTGTCGTGATTAGAATTTCTGATGATGGTTCTAAAGCGGCACTGGTTGAAGTGAATTGTGAGACGGATTTTGTCGCGAAGGATGAAGGCTTTAGTGGTTTCGCCAACACTGTTGCTGATCAAGTACTGGCAACCGGCACGACAGATGTTGCTCAACTATCTGAACTGGATGCGGGTGATGGTTCTATCGAAACCATGCGCCAGAATCTGGTCGGTAAAATTGGTGAAAATGTTCAGATACGTCGCGCTCATTATCAGAAGACCAGCGCCGGTAAAATGGGTAGTTATCAACACGGTGTTAAAATCGGTGTATTGACCGAGTTGGTCGGTGGTGATGATGCGCTGGCTAAAGATATCGCCATGCATGTAGCGGCAAGTAAGCCTGTCTGTGTGGCTGAAGATGATGTACCTGCAGACCTGGTGGAAAAAGAAAAAGAAATTTTCACCGCGCAAGCTATTGAAAGTGGCAAGCCGCCAGAGATAGCCGAAAAAATGGTGACGGGAAGATTGCGCAAGTATTTGGCAGAAATCACGTTGCTGGGTCAGGACTTTGTTAAAGACCCGGATAAAACAGTGGCTGCATTACTAAAAGACGCCGGTGCAGAAGTCGCCTCGTTCACCCGTTTTGAAGTCGGTGAGGGTATAGAGGTTGAAGAAGAAGATTTTGCGGCCGAAGTAATGAAACAGGTCAAAGGCGACTAACAAAAAAAGGACATCGATGATGTCCTTTTTTTTATCAAAAACTCTCATTCACGACGGGGTAGATATGACTAAGGATCTTGCATACAAAAGAGTGCTGCTGAAATTAAGTGGCGAAGCTCTGATGGGCGATGCTGATTACGGCATTGAGCCAGCCATGATTGCCCGCATTGCCGGTGAGATTAAAGCCTTGAATGGGCTGGGTGTTGAAATAGCCCTGGTCATCGGTGGTGGAAATATATTTCGGGGTGCAGGACTGGCTGAAGCTGGTATGGATCGGGTAGCAGCCGATCAGATGGGTATGTTGGCAACTGTCATCAATTCATTGTCTATGCAGGACGCTTTGGAACAACAAGGTATTTTCACCCGAGTTATGTCCGCTTTGCCCATCAACTCGGTCTGCGAAGATTATATACGCAGAAGAGCTGTGCGGCACCTGGAAAAGGGGCGCGTTACTATATTTGCGGCTGGTACTGGTAATCCTTACTTCACGACTGATTCTGCGGCGGCCTTACGAGCCAGTGAAATTAATGCTGACTTAATGATCAAGGCTACCAAGGTAGACGGTGTGTATGACTCGGATCCCAAGCAAAATCCAGATGCCGTGATGTACAAGACTCTGACTTATGATGAAGCCATTGTGAAAAAATTGAATGTGATGGATGCCACTGCAATGGTATTGTGTAGAGATAACAATATCCCGATGCGGGTCTTTAATTTGTACCAGGAAGGAGATTTAGCCAAAGTGGTTGCTGGTGAAGATGTTGGTACCTACGTGGAGCGAGGTTAATATGATTGAAGATATTCTTAAAGATGCTGCTGAAAGAATGCAGAAAAGTATTGCGTCCCTGAGTCAGGAATTCGCAAAAATACGAACCGGGCGTGCACATACCAGCTTGCTCGACCACATAATGGTGGATTATTACGGTACTGATACACCGTTGAATCAAGTGGCTAATGTGGGCGTGGAAGATTCAAGAACATTAACCGTGACGCCCTGGGAAGACGCTATGGTTGCCAAAGTTGAAAAAGCAATCATGACGGCCGATCTTGGATTGAACCCTGCTTCTGCTGGCAAGATGATACGTGTGCCAATGCCGATGCTCACTGAAGAGCGACGTAAGGAGTTGGTTAAAGTCGTACGAAGTGAGGCGGAAGGTGGTCGTGTGGCAGTGCGTAATATCCGTCGTGATGCGATCAGCGATCTAAAGGAACTTGAGAAAGCCAAAGAAATTTCTGAAGATGATTTGCGTAAGTCGGAAACCAGAGTACAGGAAGTGACAGATAAAGCTGTGGCAGAAATTGAAGTGCACCTGGAAGCAAAAGAAAAAGAATTGATGGAAGTATAGGCAGGGCTTTTCTCCAATATTGCCTATGTCATCTCACCCACCACAACATGTTGCGATCATCATGGATGGCAATGGTCGCTGGGCCAAAGATAAACACATGCCGCGTAGTGCGGGCCATAAAAAAGGTGTTGATGTGGCGCGAAATGCAATTGAGTATTTTGCTCGTGCCGGCGTTCGTTATCTAACATTGTTTGCCTTCAGTTCAGAAAACTGGAATCGCCCCGAGCAAGAAGTGTCAGCATTAATGGATTTGTTCTTGTCGGCATTGGGCAAAGAGGCGGGGCAACTTGCGGAAAATAATATTCGCTTGCGCATACTCGGCGATCAAAGCCGTTTCCCAGAAAAAGTCGCAAAGGCGATGCAGGCGGCAGAAGAATCAACCCGACATTGCGATCAAATGCAGGTATTGATAGCCGCTAATTATGGCGGTCACTGGGATATAACCCAGTCAGTACGTCAGTTGGCCGAGCAAGTAAAACAAGGAACGCTTCAGCCTGCCGATATAAGTTCAACACTCATAGAAGAAGGATTGAGTACAGGCGAAGTACCTGCACCAGATTTGATGATACGTACCGGTGGTGAATACCGCATCAGTAATTTCCTGGTGTGGCAGTTAGCGTATACCGAGCTCTATTTTACCGATTTGTACTGGCCACAAATGGATGCTGAACAATTTGGGGTTGCACTTGAGTATTATCAGGATCGTGAGCGCCGCTTTGGTAAAACCAGCGAGCAGCTACAGGAGCTTGGCTAATGTTAAAGCAACGCATCATTAGCGGCGTCATTATGGCGGTCTTGGCAATTGCTCTGGTTACGCTTATGCCAAACTGGGTTGTTACACTGGTGTCGGCTGCGATTCTAATGATTGCAGCCTGGGAGTGGAGCCGGCTTACCAGTCAGACAGATGTGTTGGTCAAGGGCTTGTTCATGACCGTGATTGCGGTCTGTCTGGTGTTGACCTATGTGTTGCGTGAAACCTCACTCAGTAGCGTAATTTTAACCCTGGTGTTTTTTGCCTGGGTAATGATCTCGGTCGGGCTCTGGAGTTATCGTCAGGATGATGGCACACCTCCTCGCGAACAAACCTTGCTTGCGGCAGCTGCGCCATTACTTTTGTCGGCGGCATTTGTTGCTGCTGTCGGTTTACACCAACTCTCTCCAGTATGGTTGTTGTATGCACTAATTATTACTGCCATCGCGGATGTCGGTGCCTATTTTGTTGGTAAACAATTTGGCGAGAAAAAACTGTCACCGCATTTGAGCCCTGGCAAAACGCGTGAAGGATTGTTTGGTGGTATGGTCGCGGTGTTAATTATTGCCTTGTTTGCATCCTTGTTGTTACCAGTGCCAGGCTCAAGCGCTTTATCATTTATTTTGTTGAGTGTCTTGATGAGTCTGGTGTCGGTGTTGGGAGATTTATTCTTCAGTATGTTGAAGCGAGAGTCAGGACATAAAGACAGTGGCAATATCCTGCCTGGTCATGGTGGAGTTCTGGATCGTCTTGATAGCCACATAGCCGTGTTGCCAATCTTTTATGCCGGACTGCACTGGATACTGGTAGCCTGATGTCGCCGCAGCGTATCGCAATCCTTGGCTCAACCGGGTCAATCGGTGTTAGCACTTTGCAGGTGATTGAGCTTAATCCGGAGAGGTTTTCAGTATTCGCACTCAGTTGTTTTCAAAATACCGATTTATTTCTTGAGCAATGCCGGAAGTTCAAACCGGTGTATGCGGTAGTCGCAGATGAGCAAAAACACGCCGCCTTAAAACAGAATTTACAGCAGGCAGGGCTCAGTACCGAGTTACTCAGTGGTGAGGAAGGTCTTCAATACATTGCCTCTCACGATCAGGTTGATCAGGTGATGGCAGGAATTGTAGGTGCAGCAGGGCTTGAGCCTACGCTAGCTGCTGCTCAAGCGGGCAAACGCGTCTTGCTTGCCAATAAAGAAGCGCTGGTTATGTCGGGGAAATTGTTTATCGAGAGTGTGGCACAATCCGGTGCTGAATTGATGCCGATAGATAGTGAGCACAATGCTATTTATCAATGTTTACCGGGTGGTACTCAAGGCATAGAAAAAATCTTACTAACCGGTTCTGGTGGCCCATTTAGAACGACCCCCACTGAACAGCTTGCACAAATAACGCCCGAACAAGCCTGCAATCATCCGAATTGGGATATGGGAAAGAAAATCAGTGTCGATT
Source organism: uncultured Thiotrichales bacterium (assembly GCA_938042355.1). Taxonomy (GTDB): domain Bacteria; phylum Pseudomonadota; class Gammaproteobacteria; order CAZUMV01; family CAZUMV01; genus CALIRD01. Next base: position 6,187 of record CALIRD010000150.1, on the reverse strand, counting down.
CGTCGACTATGATGAATAAAGGGCTGGAATATATTGAGGCTTGCTGGTTGTTTGATGTGCCTAGTGAGCAAATAGAGATTGTGGTGCACCCCCAAAGTATTGTGCATTCTATGGTGTCTTATACAGATGGTTCCGTGCTGGCACAAATGGGGAATCCAGACATGCGTACACCGATTGCTCACGCCATGGCATGGCCTGAGAGAACAGCTTCAGGTGTGCAGCCATTGGATTTCAAATCCATTGCCGCGCTTGAATTTGAAGCGCCAGACGAGAATCATTTCCCTGCGATCAGGATTGCGCGCGAGGCCTATCAAGTTGGCGGAGTGGCTTCAATTGTCCTGAATGCAGCCAATGAGGTGGCGGTAGAGGCTTTTTTACAAAAACAGATCTCATATACAGGGATTTGTAGTGTCGTTGAAGATACCCTGCAGGCTAATATCAGTGGTGATGAAACTGAACTTGGCGGCATTCTGGCGGTCGATAGAGAAACGCGTCGTATAGCCACAGGGTTGATAGGAAAAGAACCCAGCTATACCAAAGCCAGTGCTGGATGAGTCCCCAGAGTAAATAGTCTATGAGTGTTATTCAAAGTATCTTGTCGTTTATTGTAGCCATTGCAATTTTGGTGACCATACACGAATTTGGTCATTTCTGGGTGGCGAGAAAGCTGGGCGTCAAAGTCCTTCGTTTCTCAGTAGGGTTCGGTAAACCCTTGTGGTCGAAAGTGGCAGCTGATGAAACCGAATACCAGGTTGCCATCATCCCACTCGGTGGCTACGTCAAAATGGCCGATGAGCGAGAAGGCAATGTGTCTGAAGAAGATTTACCGCGCGCATTTAATCGTCAATCAGTCTGGGCTCGCTTTGCGATAGTGGCGGCCGGCCCGCTAGCGAATTTTTTATTTGCTATCGTTGCTTTTGCCTGCATGTACATGGTCGGGGTGAATGGCGTGAAGCCCGTGCTCGGTCAAATGGAGTCCGATTCCATTGCGATACAATCCGGCTTTAAAGCTGATGATTTGATTACTGCGATTAATAACAAGCCAGTGGTGAGCTGGCAAACAGCTTCGGTTACCATGGTTAGCGAAGCGCTGGATACTGGTATTATTGAAGTTGATGTAACCAGTAAAAGTGGTGCCCAAAAAACACATAGAATCGATTTAAGTGATAGTCGTAAAATTCTGGGTGACGAGATGCTGCTTGATTATCTGGGTATCGAGCCCTGGCGACCAACACTGGCAGCGACGATTGGCGCGCTTTCACCGGATGGCGCCGCAACTCAAGCGGGGATTCAGTCCGGGGATCAGGTCATTAGTGCAGATGGTCAGCAAATTTCTGACTGGATGGGGTTGGTGGATGTCATACGCGCAGCACCAGATCGTGAAATCGATTTGGTCTTACGTCGAGATAGTCAGACCCTTTCGTTAGCACTGACGCCTCGCGGGGTCGTTGAAAAAGACGGCTTGGTAGGAAAAATTGGCGCTGGCCCAAAAGTTGATCCAGCCGCCTATGACGCGGTCAGGGTGAAGGAGAAGTTTGGTTTTTTCGCTTCGATCGGTAAAGGTGTACAACAAACCTGGAGTTTGACCGCGCTAACTATGCGCGTGCTGACGAAACTGGTCACAGGGCAGGCCTCGACCAAGAATATCAGTGGGCCGATCTCTATCGCCGAATATGCCGGTGTCAGCGCGGCTATAGGTGTCGCAGCTTTTCTTGGATTTTTGGCCATGATCAGCGTCAGTTTGGGTATACTAAACCTGTTGCCGATACCAATTCTCGATGGTGGGCATTTGTTTTTCTATTTGATCGAGATGATCAAGGGTAGCCCTGTTTCGGCAGCAGTGGAAGCTGTCGGTCAACGTGTAGGGTTGGCTATGCTGGGAGGCTTGATGTTTCTGGCTTTTTATAATGATTTAAGTAGGTTATTCACTGTATGAATGTTTTTACCAAAGTAATAGCTATTGCTGTTTTTTCTATTTTGACAATCGAGTCTGCTCATTCGCAAGCTACAGAAATCACTGTGGGTAATATCCGTCTCGAAGGGTTGGATAGAATTTCTGAAGGTACAGTGTATACCTACCTTCCGATCGATATTGGTGATTCGTTTTATCCAGCCAAGGCAACCCAGTTAATTAAAAGCCTCTATCAAAGTGATTTCTTTGAAACCATAGATGTCGGTCTTGATGGCAATGTCCTGGTTGTCAAGGTTAAGGAGCGACCGGCAATTTCAAGTATTACCTTCGATGGTAACAAGGCAATTGAGTCTGCTGATTTAACCAATGCCTTGAAGAGTTCCGGGATCGCCAAAGGTCAGGTTTACAATCGATCCGTGGTTGAAGGGTTGGAGCGTGAGCTGAAGGAGCAATATCTTTCTCGTGGAAAGTATAATGTCGCTATCGATACCGATATGCAGTTTCAACAGGATAATCGGGTTGCCATTGCGATAGATATTAAAGAAGGTGATAACGCGAAAATAAAAAATATAAATATCATCGGAAACAATGATTTCACTGAAAAAGAATTGCTTAAGGAATTCGAGACAGGTATTCCACCCTGGTGGAACCCCCTCAGTAGTAAAGATCAGTATTCTCAAGTTAAATTGCAAGGTGACCTTGAAACCCTGGATTCAAAGTACCTGGATAATGGTTACTTGAATTACAACCTTGATAGCTCCCAGGTAACCATCACGCCCGACAAGGAAGATATTTATGTAACTTTGAATGTCGATGAAGGTGAGCAATTCACCGTCAGAAGCGTTAATGTTGAAGGCGAGCTGATCTTTACTGAAGAACAAATGCTGAGTGCCGTCGAGCATCATGTTGATAAAGTGTTTTCACGTGCAGCCGTTGTTAACAGTATCGATGGTTATAAAAGTATTCTTGGTTCGCGGGGCTATGCTTTTGCCGAGGTGGATATTCGACCGGAGCTGGACAACGATACGAATGAAGTTGATCTGAACTTTATTATTGAGCCGGGTAAGCGAGTCTATGTGCGTCGTGTACATTTTCGTGGTAACTACAAAACACAGGATGAAGTATTTCGCCGTGAAATGCGTCAGATGGAAGGCGCGTGGTATTCCAAACCCAACGTTGATCGCTCAAAAGTACGTATAGAAAGACTGCCATTTATTGAAGAGGTTGAAATTGATACTACGCCTGTAGCCGGTGAGGATGATCAGGTAGATATCGAGGTTCAGGTAAAAGAACGTTTGGCCGGCAACTTCACTGCTACCGCTGGTTACTCGGGAGACAGCGGATTTATTTTTGGTCTCGGGGTACAAGAGGATAACTTCCTCGGTACTGGAAACAGTATGGCATTGCAGTTCAATAACTCTCGTTTCAATGAGGTGTATAGCCTTTCGTATACCAATCCTTACTACACCGTAGATGGTGTAAGTCGAGGATTCAGTGCGTTTTACAGAAAGACGAATGCTGGTGAAAATTTTCTGGCAGAATATCTGGCTGATCGCTTTGGTTTCTCAGCCAGTTATGGCGTGCCGTTATCAGAGGTGAGTTTCCTGCGTGCTTCACTGGGTTATGAACAGACCGAAATTACTTCCTCTGTATTTACGCCGGTGGAGATCACAGATTTTCTTGATGCGAATGGCAATCGTTATGATCAATTTATTTTGAATCTGGCCTACTCGCATGACACGCGCAACCGCTCTATATTCCCGGATAGGGGGATGCAAAATATTCTCAGTTTTCAGGCAGTCATACCAGGTAGTGATTTGGAGTACTGGAAGTTAACTTATCAGAATAATTTATTTATACCGCTATTTAGTACGCGCTTCATCTATGCCTTGAAAACCGATATTTCTTATGGCGAGGCGTATAACGATACCTCGGATGTACCGTTCTTTGAGAAGTTTTATCTCGGTGGTATTCGCAGTTTGCGTGGTTTTGAAACCAACAGTCTCGGACCACGATCCTTGGCTACGGCGATATCAAATGATGATCCAATTGGTGGTAACCTCAAAGTTCAGGTTACTAATGAACTAATTTTCCCTACACCGTTCGCGGCAGAGAATCGTTCTATTCGAACCGGTTTGTTCCTTGATGCCGGTAATGTATTTGCCAACGCTAGCGATTTTGAGGCTGATCAGCTTCGAACATCGGTTGGTATTTCAATGCGCTGGTTATCTCCGGTTGCGCCATTGACCTTCAGCTTTGCCAAGCCTATCAATTATGGTCCTCGCGATGAGCGAGAATCATTTCAATTTAACGTGGGTGTGCAGTTCTAATTTATGCCCGGAATAAAGATCCATTTCAGTATTTTATTGTTGTCGCTGTATGCAGTGGCGATGCCACTGCAGGCCGAAACAAAAATTGGTTCGGTTAATATTTCCTTATTGATGCAGGAAGCTCCGCAGGCAAAAGTAGCGACTGATCGTTTGAAAGAAAGTTTCGTAGATCGTGAGCGTGCAATACTTGCCGAGAGAGAGGAAATCAGGAAGCTGGAAGAGAATTATACAAATACCAGTAATGAGTTATCCAGAGCAGAGTCCGACGCCCTCGAGTTAAAAATACGAGAGCAGAGTAGAGAACTGAAACGTCTCCAAGATATTTTCACAGAAGATTTTAGTCTGGCGCGCAATGAGGCGCTCAAGAGTATTCAGGAAGATGTCTACAAAGCTATAGTTGATGTGGCTGAAGAGGAAAATTACGATCTCGTAGTAAGTGAAAGTGTTTTATTTGCTAGTAAACGTGTTGACATGACTGCGCTGGTTCTTGAACGTTTGAAGGCAATAACGACCAAGTGAAATTAACTGTCGCTGAGATTGCTGACAAAATCGGCCAGAGCTTCGAGGGTGATGGTAATGTCGAAATTTCTAAAGTCGCGACTCTGTCGAATGCCGATGACTGCAGTATTTCTTTTCTTAGTAATCCTGCCTATCTAAAAGAAGTTGAGCACTGCAAAGCCGCTGTCATTATTATGCGTGAGCAGGACAAAGATGCTGCTAAAAGTGCCGCAATAATTGTTAGCGAGAATCCCTATCTTAGTTACGCTCAAACAGCGCAGCTTTTGTATCCAGCCCACACTCCTGAAGCAGGGGTACACCCATCGGCAGTCATTGATACAAACGTAAATATTCACCCGGGTGCGAGCCTCGCCGCGAATGTCGTCGTTGAAGCAGGCGCTGTTATCGCTAATGGCGTGGTAATCGGTGCTGGTTCTTATGTGGGTAGAGATGTTCAGATTGGACTTGAAACCAGAATCGAGCCTAACGTCACTTTGCTCGAAGGTGTGGTCTTGGGAGCCAGAAATATTATCCATTCTGGAGCTGTCCTGGGTGCTGATGGTTTTGGTTTTGCAAACGATAAAGGTAGTTGGGTAAAAATTCCGCAGGTGGGTAGAGTGATTGTCGGTGACGACGTGGAAATAGGTGCTTGTACCACTGTTGATAGAGGCGCAATTGGAGATACGCGCATTGGTAATGGCGTTAAACTGGATAATCATATACAAGTCGGACACAACGTAACTATCGGTGAGCATACGGCGATGGCGGCTTGTGTTGGTATTGCAGGGAGTGCCAATATAGGTGCCTACTGCAATATTGCCGGTGATGTCGGTATTGCTGGCCACTTGAGTATTGCAGATGGTACGACGCTAACTGGAAAAAGTATGGTGACTCATTCCTTAAAGAAAGGAGTATATTCTTCGGGATTGCCTGTGCAGGAAACTGGAGAATGGAGAAAAAACGCGGTACGCTTGCGGCGCTTGAATGAGCTGTTCAAGCGCGTTAAGAAACTGGAAGATAATTCATGAGCACTAAAGAAATGGATACGGGTGACATCAGTAAAATACTGGACCTTCTACCGCACAGATATCCGATGCTGCTGGTAGATAAAATCCTTGAATACACCAAGGATGAGAAATTAGTCGCATTGAAAAACGTTACGGCGAATGAGCCATATTTCCAGGGACACTTCCCAGGTCATCCAATAATGCCGGGTGTTTTAATACTCGAGGCTCTGGCGCAGGCGACGGGTTTGTATGCTTTTCAATCACTACGTGAACGTGGTGATATGGATGAATATTTGTACTTATTTACCGGCATAGACAATGCCAAGTTTCGTCGGCAAGTCGTCCCGGGTGATCAACTAATATTGAGTATTGAGCCGCGCCAGTATCGTCGTGGCATGCTAAAAGTTGATGCTCTGGCAACCGTTGATGGCAAAACTGCC
>CALIRD010000149.1 GCA_938042355.1 uncultured Thiotrichales bacterium | reverse complement strand
TTTTAATCATTATAGATCGTTTACTACTTAGGAGTTACAAAATGAAGAAGATTTTACTGCCATTGGCATTATGCTGTATGACAAGTGTCGCTATAGCTGAAGACGTTGAATACGGCTGGTCAGGGTCTGCCAGTGCCGGTTTAACCATGACTTCAGGTAATACTGATACCACTAACGCTGTTCTGGATGCTTACATCAAAAATGAAACAGAACGAGCACGTCACAACTACTTTGCCAACTTGCTAAATGCAGAAGACAGCGGAGACAAAACTGCTGATCGCTTTTTAGTAGGTTACAAATACGACTACAAACTGTCAGATGTTTCATACATCTGGGTTGAAGGTCGTTATGAGCAAGACAAATTCAGCAGTTACGACAACCAGCTGATTGGCTCAACCGGTTATGGTCGCAAAGTATTAAACGATGACTGGAACCAACTGGATATAGAAGCAGGTATCGGTTACCGAACCAGTGAGTTAGTCAGTGGTGCTTCAGAAGATGAAGCTGTTTTCCGTGGTGCATTGTTCTACACGCGCAAGATTAGCGATACTGCCAGCTTCATTCAGAATGTGGTTGCGATTGCCGGTTCAAGTAACACTGCTATTGACTCCAAGACTGCTATCAGTGCGCAAGTCGCTGGTAACATTGCGGTAGAAGCTGCCTACATCATCAAGCACAACACTGATGTTATTGCTCCTACTGACAAGACTGATTCAACAACTGCTATCAGTGTAGTTTACGGATTCTAAGTACAAGTCTATAAGTAAAAAAGCCCGTCACTGACGGGCTTTTTTTTGCCTGTTACATTTGTTGCATCAGGTGATGTTATACATCACTGCCAACACCCAGGTGGCAGATGCCCAGGCAATTAAAGCTAATAAGGAGCCCGTTTTTACAAAATCTTCAAACTGATAACCACCCGCGTTCATCACTAACAAATTGGTTTGATAGGCCATTGGTGTGACAAAACTCATATTCGCGCCAAATATTACCGCCAAAATAAACGGTTCGGGAGGTTGATTAAGCGTGGTAGCAATACTAATGGCTATCGGCGCACCGATTACCGCCGCTGCGTTGTTTGAAACCACATTGGTAAGAATCATCATCATAAACATCAAGGCACCCAGCACCATGATCGGAGTAAAACTGCCCGTCATATGTACAAAACTGGTTGCAATAAACTCACTACCACCGGTGGCGAGCAGGGCTTTACCGAGAGCCAAACTGGTGACAATGATAAAGATGATTTGCGGACTGAGTGACTGAGTGATGTCTTTCCAGCTAAGGCATTTGGTTAACAGCATCAGACACACGCCAACCGGCGCAGCAAAATGAATCGGCATAATTCCAGTGGCAGCGGCCAGTATGATTGCGCCCATTAAAATCAGCGCGATACGCGCTTTACGGGTGTAAGGAAGATCACGGGTATTATCCAGCACCACAAATTCCTGCTGCTCTTTAAGCGTATCGATCGCATCCGGCGGCCCTTGCATTAGCAGAATGTCACCCATACGCAAACGCGCATTGGCTATTCCTTGTGGCATGGCGCGGATGGATTTACCCGCACGGTGAATCGCTAGAATCTCAAGATTGTTATACATAAAGAAATTTGCTTCATTCAGGGTACTGCGATGCAACGGCGAACCCGGATAAACCAAGACCTCTGCCAGCTGCGCCTCTTGCTGTTTAAGAGGATGATCATCATCCACTTCTTCACCACCAGAATACATCTTTGCGTCAATCAACTGTTCAAACTCTTTCAAGTTCTGCGGCGTGTCGTCTACCAGCAAGCGATCACCCGCGCGTACCCGCGCATCCGGTAACGACACTACCGTAACCGTGTCCGAACGCCTGATTCGCTGCACCTGCATTCTACCGCCCGTAACATTAATCAGTTCTGAAAGTGTTTTACCAACCGATTCGCTATCTGCACCAATCTGGAAATGCGCCGTAAATAAGCGTGATGACTCCTCCTCGGATGAAATCAAATGCTCAGGTAATAATTTTGGGGCGATCAGCCACAGATAAAATATACAAATTGCTGCCACAACACAGGCCGGCAGGAAAAAGTCAAACATGCTGAACTGTTTGACACCCATGTCGGCCGCTACCGCCACTACCAACAGATTAGTAGAAGTACCTATCGTTGTTGTCATACCGCCAAGCAAGGTGGCGAAGTTCATCGGCATCATGATTTTAGTTGGACTCATTTTGTTCTTGTTACAAACGTTTATGAGTATAGGGATTAACAGAATCACGATTGGTGTATTGTTGATAAAGGCACTTAATAAGGCACCGACTACCAATGTCGCCAGAAAAGACATGCTGGGACTGACCGCCCAAATTTTGGCCATCAAGCGCCCGACCAGTTCCAGAGAACCAGTTCGCACCAAGGCCTGACCTGCAATCATCAACGCACAGACGGCGATCAAGGCTTGGTTAGCAAAGCCTTCGAAAAATTGCAAAGGATTAAATCGTCCTGCCGCGTCTTCATAGGGAAAGAAATGAAACCCGGACACCAGAACAATCAACACAATCAGTGCCGATGTTTCGAGCGGAATTTCTTTTCGGCTAAACAATATCAATGCGATGAAAGTCAGCAATAATACTGCCAGCGCATGTGGCGATGGAGTCATTGTCTCAGAAGTTCTGTCGGCTGAAAAACAGTCCGTCAGATGCTCTTTTGCGACATCTAAATTTATCACAGTAAGCTGATTGATTAATAGCCCGGCAGGCACTAGTAGATTTAGATCAAGTGTGTTAGCTGCCCGACATGTCCGCCGTTTTCTCTAATCTCTGAATGCGGACAGTCAATGAATCACCTTGAACTTACACAAATACTCGAATTAATAGTAAAAACAGCCACTTAATCAATTACCCGTGATTTTGGCACGCTTGTTGTATCAGTATCTGTAGAATGCATAGCAGGCTCGGGGCTACGGTATTATTGACATTAGCTGCAACGACCAATATGAACCGCACTTTTCAGTACGAGATGGCTTGCTGACTAACCGGAATACTCGTACTCTATGACAAATTTTTTGACTGGGTAAATACTGATGGAAGCCAATTACGATTTAGCTCGAGCAAACATGATTGAACAGCAAATCCGTCCTTGGGATGTGCTGGATCAAAAAGTGCTGGATGTAATCTCTGTGACCCCGAGAGAGCTATTTGTACCTAGCGGCAAAGAGCATCTCGCATTCGCGGATTTACGCCTGCCACTCGATCATGATCAATGCATGATGACACCCAAGGTTGAAGCACGCATCTTGCAAAGCCTAACTTTGCAAAGTACTGACAATGTACTCGAAGTTGGTACTGGCAGCGGCTACTTGACCGCCTGTCTTGCCACTATGTGTGCACATGTCGATAGTCTGGAAATTCATGGCCAGCTATCCAGCCAGGCCAAACAACGATTGGAAAAAATCTCTATCGATAATGTTGAGTTGCAAATTTGCGACGTGATGCAAGACTGGAATGCTGATAAAAAATACGATGCCATCATACTGACTGGATCCGTTCCGGCATATGATGATCGATTTGAAAAACTACTCAACGATAATGGCCGCTTGTTTATGATTGTTGGTGCTGCACCAGCAATGCAAGCGACTCTCTACACTCGCGGTAACCAGGGCGAAATGGAGGCAACTGGATTATTTGAAACCAGCATCCAGGCATTAATAGGCAGCGAAGCAAAAGAGGAGTTTGTATTTTAATGCTGACAGTACACAAAAGTCTGTTGCTGAAGATAATCTGTCTGTTGCTGATTATCACCTGCAGCAGTCCGGCATTTTCAGAAACGGAAAATCTCGCAGACGTCTATCAGGCAGCTCTAGCCTCAGACCCAGTCTACGCGGCTGCAACGGCAAGTTATCAGGCAACCCTGGAAGCCAAACCACAAGCTCGCTCTGCCTTACTTCCTCAAATCAGTGCCTTCGCCGGATATTCACAAATAGATCAGAGCTTTGAAGATGCCAATGCGATCTTTTCTTCTTTAAGCTCTACCAACTTTGATAGCCGTAACTACGGTATCCGGCTGGATCAGGTTATTTTCAATCGCCAGGCTCGCGTGCAGCTGCATCAAGCAGATGCGTCAATAGCCAGAGCAGCTGCAACACTGGCAAACGCCAGACAGGATTTAATCGTCAGGGTCACTGAAGCCTATTTTGAAGTCTTGACCGCTCAGGATGCACTCGAATATCTCGGTGCAGAAAAAGAAGCCATCAAACAACAGCTGGAGCAAGCCACGGCACGTTTTGAAGTAGGATTGATTGCCATAACCGATGTACAGGAAACCCAGGCGCGATTTGATCTGGCCACCGCGCAAGAGCTTGCTGCGGAGAGCGGCTTGGCAATCAGTATTGAAAACCTGCGCGCTCTGACCGGCGCAGACACCCAACAACTGGAAACGCTCAATGAAGCATCGCCGCTGCCGCTACCGGAGCCCAATGACATTGATCAGTGGGTTGAAACGGCAAGCGCAAGCAACCCGCAGGTAATTGCTGCTGAATACACCTGGGAAATTGCACGTCAGGAAATTCAACGACGCAAAGGAGAGCGCTACCCGACCATTGGTTTTCGCGCCCAGACTGGAGATCAGATCAACGATGGCGGCTTCTCGGAAGGCACCAGTTCAGATACGACACTGGGCTTGCAACTCAACATACCCTTATATACCGGTGGCTATATCAAGTCTCAGGTTAATGAAGCTGCCAGCCTGGCTCGCGTAGCCGAACATCAACTGGAAACCACCCGTCGTAACGTTGTGCGCAATACCCGCGCGCAATATTTAAACGTACTCTCACAAATCAGTCAGGTGAAGGCATTACAGCAAGCTTTAAAATCTACCCGCACAGCGGCCGAAGCAGCCGAAGCCGGCTTTGAAGCCGGGACGCGTACCTCGGTCGATGTCCTGATTGCGCTGAGCCAAACCTATGCCGCTCAGAGAGACTATTCTCGAGCCCGCTATGACTTCATACTCAACTCGTTACGCTTGAAACAAGCGGCCGGTGCCGTCACCGAAACTGACATTAGTATGATTAACGAATGGTTAATTAGCAGCAGTTGACTAAAACACCCTTCCCAATTCCCGAGGTTATCAAACCTAAATACTGGCTGGTCTGGTTTGGCCTGATGATCATGTGGTGTCTTTGTCAGCTACCATTTTCTATCGCCAGTCGTATCAGCGGCGGTATAGGAAGTTTGCTATACCATCTTGTCCCATCTCGCCGCCGTATCACCATGATTAATCTGGAAGCCTGCTTTCCGGATAAAAGCTCAGATGAACTGACAGCGATTGCCAAAGATAACTTTCGTCACCTGGGATATTTATTAGTCGAGGCAGGTTTTTCATGGTGGCGCAGTGAAAAAACCATC
>CALIRD010000148.1 GCA_938042355.1 uncultured Thiotrichales bacterium | reverse complement strand
CGGTGAAGTGAACAGTTCTCCGGGTATTCCTATATAAGGAAATAGAAGTACCAATGGAATCAGAAACAAACACTGTTTACAGAGTTGCATGATTGCGCGTGTAATTAACTCCGGTCTGATGTCCAGACAAGCGAGAAAGGGAAACACAGCCAGCAAGGCCCAACCCTTAGCCCAACCAAAAGTTGATTTGATGGTTTTTCCCAAGCCTAATTCAAAATTGAAATGACCCGCGAACAAAGCCACCAACATCACAATCATACCAACAGCCCAAATCCAGACACCGGGCGGAATGACGATATTATTTTTACCCTCAAACCAATAAATGAAGAGAAGAAACAACAACCCCCAGCCAATCACCGGCGCAACCACATAAAGAACCCCTGTGAAGTAGAACAGCAGTGTGTAGCGCAACGCATACCAGACAACTGCTTCTTCAAGATTTTCAGGTTTTAGTTTTTGCGCTGTAACCATAAGATAAGCAAGGCCAAGGCAGTCAGAATACAGCCTGCGATAGCTCCGAGTACGATGTGGAAAGGTTGTGGACCACTGCGCTTATAGGGAAGTGATGCATCCATAAAGACTTGCAATAAAGGATACGATGCATAGATATCGGTTTTACCCGTATCAATTTTACTGACTGCAGAAGTAAAAATAGCTTCTGCCAGCTGATGTTCTCGTTCCAGTTCTGCGAGTTCAAATAACGCCTCGGAGTCTTGTTGCAAACGGTCCTGATTCTCCAACAATAGAGCGTCTAATTCTGATTTCTTGCCTTGCATACCCTCAAGCGCACTTTGTCGGGCTATCAATTCATAAAAAAGCTCGGAACGTTTGGGGTGTTCTGATAAAGAAATAAGGGTAAAGTCCTCTTCACTCAAATCCGCTATTAATTGTTTGGCACGCTGACGCATAGCCGCTAGTGTGGATTGTAACTTCAAGACTTCAGCCTTTACTTTCGGGTGATTCTCACCCCACTTACTTCGATAAGTAGCCAGCGCAGAGGTGGCAGCCGAGTTTTCTGTCAATAGTTCCTGGAAATAGGCATCGGCCTGCAAGGTAAGCGCTTGTGAAGCTTGCTGTGGCTGAAGATTGACAATTTTTTTCAGCGATTGCATTTCAAGTTCAGCTTTTACAATGTCAGCTGATAACTGTGATTTTTGCTGACGCAACTGCTCCATCAAAATAGGTAGCTGATTGTATTGCTCTACCGTAACGATCGACGAGGTGCTTTGAAAATCGATGAGCCTTTTCTTCGCCTCACTTAATTTTTCGGTAAAACCAGACAAGGTTAATTCTATACCCTCTTCTCGGCGATCTATTTCATCCAGACGTAGCTGTTGCAATTCATATTGCAACGCCTGGTAAATTGCCCGGGTGTTCTGTTGTGCTTGTTCCGGCGTCGGACCCGTCACTGTCAGATAAATTAATGCGGTCTGATCCACCAGTTTTATTTTAGGCTTGGGAAAATTACGTGTTTCAATACCTGTAATCTCGGCCGCGCGCTCAATAACTTTTGAGCTGGTTGCAATGGATTGATAAATTACTTTTGGACTTAATGATGACCCGGAAAATGGTGAAATAACTGATGAACTCGCACTACCAATTCCGGTGAGATCAACCTGACCACCTATGGTTGAACTGGGTAGATTCAGCGTCATTTTACTGGCATAGCTCACGGGCATGAACGTAATGGCTATGATGGCCAATAAACATATAGGACCAGCGATAGAGAAAAATATAATTACGTATCGTCCCGGACGTGAGAATACATGCATCATTCGCACAAACGCATTGAGCAGTGCGTTCAATGGTGCCAGTAAACGCTGGAAGAACCGTTCGATCATAACCCTTGATCACCTATCAATATTTTCAAAGGTCCCAGGAAATCGCTAAGCGCTCTGCCGATATCGCGTAAATTTGTGATTTCAGAATCGAAACAGGCCACGTGATCTTCCGGCAACAAATAAGGGTTCATCAAGTCTTCATTTGGCGCGTCCAACATTTGCTTCAAACTACGCCGCATCACCCGCAGGCTGTCCGTTAGTGGATCCTTGCCAACCAGTATGACGTGTCTACTGGCATTGACGCTCACCGTTCCACCGACACAGTTACCCGACATGGCAGCTGTCAACAAGCGTGAACCCGGGGGAAGATTATTGGTGTATTTTCCGACCGATGCTCCGGTATTATTTCCCGCACTGATCGACAAGTTAGAGATATAGGTTCGAAAGCCAGGTGCAGTCAGGCGTGAAGGACGCAACAGGTCCTCTTGTAAGTAGCCGATAGTCGGCACGATTATTTGATCTCCATCAACCAGGATCGGATCGATTGAGGGCTCACCGGATAACATCCCACTCAAATCCAGGGCGTACGACACTCCATTTCTGGTTAAAGTAATATCTTTGTAATTGGCATCGGGAGTTAACCCACCTGCAGCTCGCAAGGCAGATGAAAGTTGTCGCTTATAGGCAAAGTCACCACTTTGTTGCTCCTGGTCATATTCCATCTCTTCACTTTTACGATCATTGATGAGTGTGTAACCGGGGTTATTCACTGCGCCTTTGATGAGCACATTGGTTTGCGCCCACTGTAGCGGTGAAATTGTCACATCAACAAATTGTCGTTTGAAGTAGCCCTTCAAAACCAGTGCATCTTCGATGTATTTTTCTAAGGCAGGAAGCGTTTGATTGACGGCTACGATGGAACGCAAGTAAGGGAGTTGAATCGTGCCGTTGATGTCTACTTCAAAAATTCCACTGAATTCCTCACCCTCAGGAATCATTACTCTGACCCGGTCTCCAGCTGAAAGCGTCACCATATTATTCTGCATGAGCTCCGCACCAGGACGACGTTGGCCAGTAAAAACGACTGGCTGACTGATTATCTCGTCAAATAACACTTCTACTTCTACACGACGATTCAATCGCTTGTTAGCTTCCGTGGTATTACTTGCAGCCGGTCGATCAGCACCTGCGCCAACAACTACCGTCTGAGATTTATCGATATCCAGACCCTCTGCTATAAACCCGGCAACTTGTTGTGCGCGATGTTCAGACAAACCGTAATTGTCAGAATATAAATCTGCCGCTGCGCCTGATAACGGGTCACTATCGGTATGGCCTGTAAACTTGAGCCTCAGGTTTTGTTTGTCTGCCAGGCTGTCAATCATACGGCGCAGGCTATCTACGTATCCCTCCGGAATTTGACTCTTGCCCGACTCAAAATAAACTGGAGCAATCATATTCGGTAATGACTTGGTGACTCGCTCACGTAGCAGATTGGAGTCCGTCGCCCAGGATTGCTCAGGGCCTGGACGATTCTTGGTATAGGTAATACGAAAAGCATCTGTCGTTAGTGCTTCGGTGCGAGGCAATATATGTTTATTGGCGCAGGCGCTAAGCGAGAAGACGATCAGTAGTGGCATCAAATATTTCATTAGCCACCCATCATGACTTGATAGGCATGCTCGGCATTTCGATAACCCGGAAGTACAGCCACTGTACGGGTCAGATATAACAAGGTTCGAATCGCTGGAGTCATATTAATGATGCCGAGATCGCCACCATATTTATTCAATCGCTGTCTGATAGAAATCAAGGTCGACAATGCAAACATGTCCATTACCGTTGTATCCTGGAGATCCAGTATGAGAAAAGAGCGCGCATTACGCTTAACACTCTCTTCCACAGCCTCAATGCTGGCAGCATTAGCTTTGGTGACACTTGAGCCCAGTTTGAGCATGAACGTGGGTTTGTCTTTCAAATCGAGCATTTAAATATCCTTACTATCAATTACCCTTCAATGAGCAATTAACATGCCAATCATTAGCAACGTGTAATTATCTGATATTTATTGACTTAATAACGTTGGATACCCCGCATGATTAGCAAATTGCGATGCGAATTCAGATTTATGCTAACTACATCCAGCGACCAGTTATCTCTGTTAACACACCTTTTGTCGTTACCCCCTCAATCACAGTAACAATTGGTGACAGATCACGATTTACAAAGGTAACGTACCCTATACTCTGCTCTTGATTTTCAAACGTGTCGTCAAATTCTAATGATTCTAAACCAGACTCAACTGACAGAAATGCAGGAACTATTGGGTGATAACTTCGCTATGTTACTGGACATTTTTTTGCGCGATTCAAAAGTACAAATAGATCAAATCTGTGAATGGGATAGCACCTCTCAAAATCCTGAAGTATTAAGGGAAGCACATAACCTTAAATCATCAGCGGCAAACCTGGGACTGGATCAACTGGCATCACAATGCGATTTAATTGAAGCTGCTTTTCATACTGAAAAAACAGAAGACGTACCAGCTTTGATTGAGAACATTAATTCACTCTACAACGAAAGCATCAGCGCACTGGTAGAGGCCACGTCAGCTTGAGAAGATTAAGCTTTCGGGCGACCATGGATATCCAGTAACTCATTGAGATCCTCTACTACGATTGGTTTCACCAGGTAATCATCCAAGCCCTGGGATAGAAATTTTTCACGGTCTCCACTCATGGCATTTGCCGTCAAAGCAATGACGGGTACCGTTTTACCGCTGGCTTGCATGATTTTCTTTAATTCACGGGTTGCACTGACACCATCCATACGCGGCATCTGAATGTCCATCAAAACTACATCGAACTGCTTCTTTTCAAAGAGCTCAACCGCCTCAACACCATCGTTTGCAATCGTTACCAGATGACCTTCCTTCTCCAGATATGACTTGATAACCATCTGGTTTACCATGTTATCTTCAGTCACTAAAACCGTTAAGTGCTGTGGTGCAGAAGTGTCGGGTATGATCAAATCTTCCGGTGTTCTGAACTCCATCATCATTGAACTCTGGTCGGGGCTCTGTACTCGTCTGGCAAGTTTGAATTGAGTGAAGGGCTTACTTATTTCACCTGAGGCACACAAGTCAAAAATTCTGGTGGTATTCGTATGCATGTCTTTAACGCTTTTAAAACCGATCCAACGAGCAGCAATTCGTGGATTACTCTCAACCGTATCCAGAATCAACTGGCATTGCTTTGCATTCAGATAATCAACATCCAGCAGTAAGTATGAATGGTGGCTTTCTGCTGACAGCTCCAGAAATTCTTGAATCGTGGCAACGCTGTCACACTCGTACCCCATTCCCACTACCATATCGACATATTTATCTTTCAACAGAGACCGGTTATGGAATACAGCAAATGTGGTTTCCTGTCGCCTGGTTTCGAAAGGTTTGCGAGAAGCCATGAAAGGTAATTCAAACCAGAACTCACTACCTTTTCCCAACTCACTGTTAACACCAATCTCGCCATCCATTAGTTGAGTTGCCAGCCTTTTACAAATAGACAATCCTAGCCCGGTACCTTCAATACCGGAATACTCGGATTGTTGTAATTGTTGAAAATCAGCAAATAATTTTTTCTGATTTTCAGAAGAAATACCTACACCAGTGTCATGCACCTCAAATCGAACCCACAATCTCTCATCGTTTTCTTTCTCCAGGGCTTTGAGCTTTAACAGCACATAACCATCATGGGTAAACTTAATGGCATTGCCTATCAAGTTAATCAGTATTTGCCGTATCCTGATTTCATCACCGTGCAGCTCTATTGGTAATACCGGATCAACCAGCGTGAGTAACTCAATATCCTTGTCTGCGGCGGAGACTGCCAGCGCCGAAGTCACTGAGTCAAGCAGCGGGTGCAAGTAGAAGTCTTTTGATTCAAGCTCTACTTTTCCCGCCTCAAGTTTTGAGACATCAAGAATGTCATTAATGATCGTGAGTAGAGCCTCACCGGAATTTTTGATAACACTCACTTTTCGCATCTGATCTTTATGAAGTTCAGATTCCATCAGCAAGTTGGTCATGCCGATAATACCGTTCATGGGAGTGCGTATCTCGTGACTCATAGATGCCAGAAATGTCGACTTTGATTTATTTGCTGCCAAGGCATGATCCCGCGCTATCTCAAGCTGTTCTGTGCGCAGTTTTATCTGATTATCCAGTTCATCCGCCTGCCGCTGTAATTGGTTATTTAACTCATACAACTGCAAACTTTTTTGCTCAAGTAAGGTTTCAGCTTCCTTGCGCGCCGCCCTTTCCCGCTTGACCCGACGCTCGTATTTTTTCTTGAGATCATCCATTTAGTGTTTTGTAATCAAAAACCTGACATTCATTCCTTCATCGGTTGAGTTATCTTCAACTTCCAGCTCGATGTTTTCTTTGTAATAAATACCACATTCCTTAATCATTCCCTCAGCCAGATTTTGAAACGGCCTTTTTGAAATATAAATCAACTCAAGCGTATTATCGTTCAGCATTTTAGTTTCAAATGTGGGCAGTTCCGCATCAGGGTAGAGCTTTTTGACTTCCACATGAATATGATTTTCAACTGTTTGAAGAAAATCAAAACTGTTATCAACATCAGCAAAAAACATGGGGTATATTTTTGTAAATCGCTGAAATAAATAGTGCCCAAAAACCTCTACCAAAGCCGGCACTTCTATGTCTGTCTCTTTTGCAAGATGAGTAACTAACTGCAACATCTCGGTATGACTGTAGGTGCCTACCGCTGTATAGGCACCGTCGGTAGATAAATCCGAAGCGTCTATGATGGTGTCAACAATATCATCCGAGAACTTCTCTTCAACCATGTCCAGAAATTCGGTAAATACTATGCCTTTCATTTATGTTCCTTGCTTAAGTCTAGTCTGAGAATACCGTCAACCCTTGATTACACTAGTAAATTGATTGGAATTCTTTGACCGATGTGGCAAAGCGATGGATAAACTGGATATACATGAAAGAGAAGACCTTGAATTATTGTAACGCAGGCAATTTCCATTCTGGTGCTAGCCAGTTTTAAGCTGACATCTCGAGTAATCTGCGCTCTAAATCTACAATGCGTTGAGCTGATTGCAAATGAACTCTTAACTGATCATGACCGGAGTATTTGCTGACATAATCATCGGCACCGCCATCTATCGCTTTCACCAAATCACCCTGCGCATCATTACCAGTGCACAAGATGACATAAATATAATGCCTGAAGCCCGCTTCACGGATTATTTTAACCAGCTCCAGTCCATTGATAAAGGGCATATTCCAGTCACTAACCACAACATCGTATTCTTTTTTTTCAATCATCTGCCATGCTTCAAATCCGTTATTAGCAGTATCGACGTCATGACCAAGCGTTTGAATACTGGCACGAATCATTAACAACATTTCGGGAGAATCATCTACCGTTAAAATCTTCATACTTACCTCTCATTACATTCAATCTTTAATCCACCAATCAACTCAACAACCAATTAACGAAAATTTCATGCCTTTTGTCACACTCTTTTCAATCACGTCAGGAATCCGTCATAGATCACTATTTCCCATCGAGCTGTGTCATATACTTTTCAGGTCGCAGCAATCAAGACACATGCACAATGATCCTAGACAAAGAACAACTCTCTCAAGTACAGCAAGCGCTTAATGACAATTTCTCAACCTTGCTAGACCTATACTTTACAAATTCCAAAATCCAAGTTGATGAAATTCGCACTTGGCAAAGTAATGCCGAAAGCCCAGCTGTGATGATTGCCGCTCACACGCTAAAGTCTTCATCTGCAAACCTTGGTTTACATCAACTGGCCTCGCAATGTAGTTTGATTGAATCTGCATGCAACCAAAATCAAGAACATAATATTCCAGAGTTGATTTCTGCGCTGCACCCTCTTTACGAAGAAAGTTTATCCGCACTCAAAAGTGTAGCGACCTGACAATATTTATTAATGCGCACAATGTGTAACCAACATTGCATACAAGTCATCTACAACGATTGGTTTGACCAGGTAATCATCTAAACCAAGTGATAGAAACTTTTCCCGATCACCACTCATCGCATTTGCCGTCAATGCAATAACTGGCACGGCTCGACCGCTTGACTCCATTTTTAATTTCAGTTCTCGTGATGCTCTGACACCATCCATACGCGGCATATGTATATCCATTAACACGATATCAAACTGTTTCCTTTCAAACGCTTCAAGAGCTTCAATTCCATCGTTTACAACCGTTACAAGATGCCCTTTATTCTCAAGATACGAACGTACTACCATCTGGTTTACCGGGTCATCCTCTGCGACCAGAATAGTCAAATGCTGCGGAGCCATATTTTCCGGTATCATCAAATCATCCGGCGTCCTGAATTCCATAATTACCGAGCTTTCATCGGGGCTTTGTATGCGCCGTGCCAGTTTGTATTGTGTGAATGGCTTGGTGATTTCTCCAGCCTGACACAGATCAATCAAAGTTGAGGCATCAACGTGAAAATCCTTGATACTTTTAAATCCTATCCATCTGCCCGGTATTTTCGGATTTTCTTTTACCGCTAGTAAAATACGGCTGCACTGTTTAGCGGTTAAATAATCTACATCAAATAGCAAATAGGTAAACGAGCTCTCTTGAGAAAGCTCTATCAATTCATCAACACACGAAATGCTGTGGCATTGATAGCCCATATCACTGACCATACTGACGTACTGATCTTTTAATAAGGGTTTATTATGAAAAACAGCAAAACTCGTATGTGGTCTCCTGGTTTCAAATGGCTGACGATGCTTGTCAAATGGCACCTCAAACCAGAATGTACTTCCCTGATCAATTTGACTGACAACCCCAATATCACCATCCATTAATTGCGTCACCAGACGCCGACAAATTGACAACCCCAGCCCTGTACCCTCAACACCGGTATATTCTGATTGCTGTAACTGCTGGAAATCACTGAACAACAATTTTTGATTTTCTTCAGAGATACCTACACCGGTATCATGTACTTCAAAGCGTACCCATAATCGCTCATCATGTTCTTTTTCAAGCCGCTTTAGCTCAAGTCTTACATAGCCATCTTTTGTAAACTTAATAGCATTACCAATTAAATTTATGAGTATTTGGCGTATGCGGCTGTCGTCACCATGAAATTCCAGGGGAACTTCGGGTTCAACTATCGTCAGCAGTTCTATTTCTTTATCTGCTACTGAAGGCGCCACTGCTGAAGTTACTGAATCAAGTAATGGGTGGATATAGAAATCTTTGAGTTCAAGCTCGACCTTGCCAGCCTCAAGCTTAGATACATCAAGAATGTCATTTATGATGGCCAACAATGACTCACCGGAGTTTTTCACCACAGCAATTTTACGCATCTGATCTTTATTAAGATCAGTCTTCATTAATAAATTCGTCATGCCGATAATGCCATTCATCGGGGTTCGAATTTCGTGACTCATTGAAGCCAGAAATCTTGATTTGGCTTTATTGGCCGCCATTGCATGATCGCGTGCGACCTTTAACTCTTGAGTGCGAATTCTTATTTGATCATCCAGCCAATAGGCTTTACGCTGCAGCTTGTTATTGAGGCGATAAAGGTGTTCAGTTTCTTTCTCCAACAAACTTTCTGCCTCTTTACGCGCCGCATCTGCGCGAGCAATACGTCGCTCAAACTTTTCAATAAGATTGTCCATGTATCTGTCTTACTCTAAAACCCGCATTCAAACTTTCATCTTTATGTTGTTTTCACTATTCAGCTGCCGATATTCTCGTGTATCATTTTTAGATTCATTGATAATACCTTCAATGAGAGTTGCAAAAGGATGCTCTGAGATACAGCGGGAATCGAATGCTTTTTCTTTCTGGTGTTTGCGATTTAAACTGGCTTGTTCAACATCGTGATGGGTATTTTCCAAAAATCTGCGAGAAGAATCCTCAACAGCTTTATCGAAATTAAAACACTTATCATAATTACTAAAATAATCCCGGTAAAAGTTACTAGAGTTCTGTAACAAATAATGACCATATGACTCTAGCAGCACAGGGATCTCAATCCTGGTCACTTCACTAAGGTTGTTTACCAGTGCTACCAGTTCTTTATAGTTGTAGTTCCCAATCGAGGTATAAGCGCCATCCGTTTGCAAGTCTGACGCTTCGATAATCTGGTCTACAAGATCATCCGAATATCGCTCACTGACCATTTCAAGAAATTTAGTAAAAAACACACCTTTCATTGCAAATCCAAATTTAATTCCATAACCAACCACTGCATCTCATATTACATTGGCTTATTGAGTCAAAACTCAGAGACATGTTTGTAAAGGAAAAAAAATGTACAGATAATGTACGTTTTGGAACCGAATACGAGTTGAGTTTACAATTAGTACTTTAGGACAATTTCCATACCTGTCAGAAGGTTATGGCATGGCTAACAGAGGTATTTAAGATGAATTTATTCGAAAAAATCTTTGATTCGCACCGCAAAGCGTGCGTGATTCATAATCAAGCCATGAGTCGTATCTTCTAACTCGATTACACGTGGTTTTGTTTGTTTGAAAAACCGCAACAGGTTTTCTGTACGCGCATTGGGAATTACATCGTCGCCCTGAGCAGTAAAAACAATCGTACTCGCCGTGATTTTATCGGCTTTTTTCCAGGATTCGAATTTATCCTGCAGCAACAGTTGAACGGGCATGAACCAATATTTGTTCTTGCCAACATTATTGATACTGTCATAGGGAGTTATCAAGGCAAGTTTGTCCACACGTCTCATCGAAGCGACATGACACGCCACACCACTTCCCAGGCTTCTACCGATGACTCCTACCCGGTTATATTTTTCTGCAAATCGATCATACAAACACAACGCATCATGAAACAAAGCGGTCTCGGTCGGCGCCCCTTCACTCTTGCCATAACCCCGGTAATTAACCAGATACACGGTATATTGAGGAAACCATCGCTCAAAACGTGAAATATTCATCTGAATATTTTCATTGTTACCACCAAAGTAAAACAAGACTGAATCGCAGCCCTCATTCAAAACCCAGCCACGCAAATTAATACCATCAATCGTGACATCAAAAGCATGATCTTGATAAACGAACGCACCGGGCTGCGGGTAATAGATCAATGAACGCTGCCCGAAGTAGAAGTAGGCTAAACCGGCAGCATAGAAAAGAAAGATTAGAAGCAATAAGGTGGAAAGCATAAAACCAGTGTTCTTAGTGAGTATTAATTATAAATGTATGAACGATAATTCTACCTTATTCCAGAGTCAGACAAGATACACAAATCCGGTTTTATTTGATGTCCTCAATGAATATCGAGTATCAATGCTTGTAAATATCGGGATAAAACTGTTCCATCATGCTTTCAGGTTTCGAGGGCGGATTAAACCCGAATTGCTCATACAAGGAATGTGCAGCCGTGGTAACCAGAGTAAAGCGTCTCAAGCCCTGCAAGTCAGGATGAGAAACCACGTTCTCAATCAATATTTTCGAAAAGTCATTACCCCTGAACTCGGGAAGTACAAACACATCAACCAGATTAGCAAAGGTGGCTCTATCGGTAATCACGCGTGCAAAAGCGACTTGCTGGTCGCCAATAAACCCGCCAAAACACAACGAATTTTTTATGGAACGCTCGACCAGATCAGCACTGATACCTTGCGCCCAGGTGGATTGTTTCGACAGAAACTGATGGATTACTGAAACATCAAGTTCATCTTGGTTGTTACTAACCCGAAGCTTGGGCACAGGCTTACTCTATGACTGATTCATTACAAACGAAATTTTATACGTGATAGTCAGTAATGACTACCAATAGATTTTCTACAACAGAATTACTCAAGAATAAACTACACGAAACTCTTCGCATACTATGGGCATATCCTCACTTGGCCTGTATTTGGTGCCTGCGAGCTCTCTTGAATAAAATGCCCAATGCACTTCTTTCCAATAGGCCAGGCTTTTATCCCCTTCACCTTCCAGCTCGGCAAATGCCGGGGTGATTGCGTTAAAGCGGGTCACCTCAATATTCATTACCTCAATAACGCATAAGGCCTCGCCAGTCCAATTGGTCACTATACTCAAATCACCTACTTCAGGTAGTGCCTCTCCGGATAACTCATACCACCATAATGACGAAGCGGTGGCTTTTTTGATACCAGCAAGCACCAGTACAGCACACTCATTTGCGTCTTGTTCATTATCACAAAAGTAGTACGAAGGGAGAATGCTTACCGGCTGCTCTAATGACTTGAAGTAGGCAGTCGATAATTCGATAACGGACGGATCCGGTTCTTTAATGTCCATAGCACTAACCCTCTCTCGCTGCTATCAACTCACTGACATGTTTAAACTTGCTTCGACTGACAGGTATAGAGTCCCCATTTTGTAATTCAAGCACCCCTTGTCGCCCACGCCGGGTAAGTGACTTGATGGCATCATAGGAAACCCAATAAGACCGGTGTACCGTTAGACCCGCCTCTGCTGATAACTCAGATACCGCATCACTCAAATTATATAAAACCAAAGAACTTCCTTTTTCGGTTACTACTTGTAAGTAATGTAGCTCTGCTTTTAGAAAAAGCAGCATCCCCCCTTTCTCTACTGGCACTTGAGACATGAATTCAGCTTGCTGCAAAGCATCTGGCTTGTCATCACTGTGTTCTTTTAGTTTCTCGGGTTTCTCGATTCTATAACCCAAAACCCAGGGTGAATTCATTGCTAACCAACTCAATGTGACCGGCACTACGACGTTAATCCACTCATTGAATAATTCAGTAGCAAATGGTTGTTCAGCTACCTCAACTTGCAACCATTGCTCGATCAGCATCGAGACTGGCGCGAATAGTGCTGAACCAAGCAGCCCGGATATCAACAATGCCAACCATGGATTGAAACTAGTAAATCGTGTGTTTTTCAACAACACCATATGTGCACCAATAAGCAATGTAATTGGTACCAATGTCTGTAATTGCCATTGGAGAAAACTCAGTATTGGCGCGGTACTATCATCGTTTGAAGTGAGGGCAAACAGCACGCCAAGTATGAAAGCAACCGTAAAGAAATACCGCGTTGGCTTGATTTCCCCAAAATCAATCTGCCCATTCATGATAAAACCCACCCAATTAAGTTAGATAGCTGCCCGTTCGTACAAAAACACTGCCCATTCATACAATACCTTCCTATCAATAGCGATCCTTGCTTAGTATTTCAGCATCGAAATAAGAATGAGGATAATGCAATGAAAATCGAGAAACTAATAGTCATGGCTGCTTTAGGCGCATTATGCACCAATGCAGTAGCAGCAGAGGACAGATGGTTTGTACGGCCCTATGCTGGCTTGAGTCAGATGTCTGACCTAAGCTCTGTTTTCACTGATATTGACAGCATTTCAGGTACAACAGACATCGATTTAAGTGGTGGCGTTACTGCCGGCCTTGGTATTGGCTATCGCTACAATAAACACCTTGCTGTTGAACTCGGCTGGGAATATCGCTCCAATGATTCCGAGGTTAATCTGGCTGATACCTCAGTCTTCACAGACGGCAACTACGCTTCGAATATTTTCTACATTAATGGGCATTACAATTTTAGTAATTCCGGTAAATGGCAACCCTATGTTGGAGCTGGCTTAAGCTGGGCTCAAGAGATAGATCTCGATCTCGAGCGCAATGGTGTTGAGCAATCTTACTCAGGTGATGGTGAAATCGGCTTCCAAATATTTACTGGCGTTAACTATGAGCTAAATAACAACTGGTACCTGCAAACTGAGTTTCGCTATGGATCAATATCAGACATAGATCTAAGCGGTGAAGCTAATGATCCAGGTAATTTTAAAAGCATTGATTATCAAACGAACACACTACAATTTGGACTGGTTTATAACTTCTAGCAGGCTTCGGCATCGGAATACCTTACTGGATAAAATTTTGAAAAATCTGTTTATTCAAATGGTATCCCCTACACCGGGAGGAGGATCATATTATATAGTTACCTGTATCGAACCTTATGCACCTAACAAGGGCAGGTGTTTGATACTTTTGTAGCGTAAGGACAACTCAATACACTGTCGCAACTCGTCGACTGGCAATGGTTCAGAGAGCTTTAGAACGATAGCTCTATTTCCATCAAACTCAAGATCTTCAGAATAAAGTTCTTTAAAGGTATCAACCAGCTTGGTGTTGCAATTAAAGAACACGAAAATATGGTCATTGTCTTTTTCCTTCCAATTAAAACGAACTGTACTACCACCATCAACCAGGTAACTTGGCTCACCCCATTTTAAAGTCTCTTCATACTCGCCTAGACCGCAGTCTGAAATAACTGACAGTATTAATGCTCTCAATTTCAGTAACTTTGCTTTTATGTGATCCGGGTAGGCTCCCAGCATTTTTTCTACTTCGTCATTCATAAAGTAGAATTAAACATCTACTCCAGACTTCTCAAAAAACTCTTTTAACGGTTGTAACTGTTTGGCGTAGTTTCTCCATCGCCCTACCGAACGCGTATGTGCTTTTTCTCTAACCTGCACGGAACTTGCGGTTGTACTGGCCGCTTTATTTTTCTCGAAATTCAGGCAACCATCTTCAAATTCAAGGTCCAGCTTAGCTAATAGCGTACGCACCTCTGGCTCTAGATTTCCCACCAAAGATTCATATTCGACTTCAACCAAACGATCGCCAAGTAGCTCACGCCAATGATCCATAATACGTGCATAGGCGAGATAGTACTTACCCAGATTGTCCTGATGATAAGAAAATAAATAGACCCAGTTGGTGAAGACCTGTTTGTACATTGAAAAGCAGGCATCCATGGGGTGTCTTTTAAGGTGTACTATTTTGGCCTTGGGAAAGGCTTTTGCTATGTAACCAAGATACAAGAAGTTAAAGGGCAACTTGTCTATAAAGAATGGCTCGGTCTTTAGTCGATAATTGACAGATTCCATATAACGATTCGCTATATTTTGCATTGGTACCGTTGTAAGTGACTCGACGATCGCCACATCAAGTCTCTCTTTGGTCTCCACCTTACTTTCCATCCGGCACGCTGCCTGGATAAACGAGGTTTCACCAAGACTGGTAATTTGCGAATGGCTGGCAAGTATCCTTTCGGTTAGAGTTGTTCCTGTTCGCGGCAAGCCTACAATGAAGATCGGTTGTTGCTCGAAAACTTGGTCTGATTGAGAATTTTGATCAAGATACCAATCCGTATTACAAGTCTCGATTATCTTGTCGATGATCGCTATATCATCACTCACCTTGTATTTTGAGACAGTAGAAACAGCATTGCCTGCAATTTTATAATAGCGAAATGCCTCGTCCCATTCCTCCAAATCCTCAAATTCCTTAGCCAGAGCGAAATATAAAAATATGTTTTTATCAGGGGTCAGGCTATTACTATGTAATTGGTGTTGCATTTCCCTGATATGGGTCTTATCCGTAGCTTTTTTAAGTCTCGACAGATGATAGTGATTGCGCTGATGTGCAGGAAACTTTTTGAGAAGTTTTTTATAGATTTTTTCCGCGTCATCAATTTTTCCTAAAAAAACTGCACAAGCAGCTAAATTTCCTTCTATTAAATCTATCCCTGGTTGAAGCTTGTTAGCCTCTTTATAGAGTGGCCAGGACTTTTCAGGCATACCCAAGGTTGAATAACAGGTACCCGCCATATCAAGATAGCGAGGACTATTAGTAAGCATTCCACAGTACGCATCGAGGAGCTCTACAGCCTCCGCATTTTTTTTAGAAACCACATATTGATTGGCAAGTTCAATCGCAGCATCATAACGATCAGGATTAAGCTGCAATACTTTCGAAAAAGCATCTGCTGCTTTTACAGGTTTCTCGGTTCTTTTAAAAAATAAGCCGTTCAGAAAATGACCTTCAGGCTCTTTCTCGTCGAGTTTGATAATTTCAAGAGCACAATCCTGAAGAACCTGTACTTGATTTTGTTGAGTTGCCAACCTACCTTTTTGACTCAAATCAGCTATTTTTTGCTGGCTCATTTAAAACCTGAATTTGATACTAAATATTTCATTAATCTATCAAAATTATGTATTTATTAATACGCTCATCCACTACTCTTTTATGAGAGAAATGTTTTACCCATTATTAACTGTGTGTCAGAATCAGATCATTCAATGACCAGGTCGAGATTAACTGTGGAAAAAATTATTGCAATACTCATACTGCTTGGCTTAGTAATTTGTTCCGGCTCAGCACTAGCTGAAACAGTAAATGTTCATGATTTTAATACCCAAATGAGCGAAGAAGAGTTCAATGCCAGTGGCTTGTCGAAATTGTCAGTGCAAGAGCTCGAGTACTTACAACAGTGGTTGGCTGGACAAAGATCCAAAAATAGGCAAATTAGTAGTGACGAATCACCAATCGTAATCGCTGATCAAATTCCTTCAGACACTCAACAGCAGGAACAAGATCGTTTCGGATTGATAGAAAAAAAGAAGCGAACAGATAAAATTCTAAGATCACGAATTCCGGGAACATTCAAAGGCTGGAAAGGCGAGACTATTTTTGTATTAGAAAATGGTCAGGTTTGGAAGCAACGATTAAGGGGCCGCTGGGCAGGAAACCTGGAAAACCCTGAAGTCGAAATCTATCAAACGAAGTTAGGTTACTTCAATATGCGAATTGTAAGTGTTGACAGAAAAGTTGGTGTAAAGCGTATCAAATAGCATTCCACTGGATAAATTATGACTGAAGACAACACTACAGCTCCTGTAGATTGGGACGCCTATTGGCGTGGTACTAAAGACGGCTCCAGTTTTAGTAGTGGTGGTGTTAACCATTCTTTACTAATAGAATTTTGGCAAGGAGTTTTTCAAGAAGCTCCTGCGACTTCACCATTAAAAATCGTTGATGTTGCCAGTGGTAATGGTGCCGTTGTCGAAATAGCAGTTGACATACTCGGTGCCGAGAAGTCAGACGTGACTTGCGTTGATTACTCAACTAGCGCATTACAATCACTGCTTGAAAAGTTTCCCAATGTGCTCATATGTGAAGCAGATGCAAAGAACATTCCTTTAGAAAAACACAGCTTTGATCTAGCCACCAGTCAATATGGGGTTGAATATGCGGGTACGACAGCATTTTATGAGATGGCTGGCTTAGTAAAACCGGGCGGTAAGCTAGCAATCGCTGCACACCATGCCAATGGTGGAATTTTTGAAGAGTGCTCCGATGCTGCAGAAGCTGTAAAACGGATGCAAGCAGCAAGTTTTATCACGCTTGCGGGTAATTTGCTGGAAGCACGGTTTGCGGTCGCTAATGGTGGTAACCCTGCAAACTATCAATCAGCGAAGACTCGTATGGCACCTGCCGTGCTGGAAATGAAGAAAATAATGTTGGAATATGGAGAGCATGTAGCAGGAAATACCATTAAACGTTTATACGATGATGTGGCAAACATCAACCGACGTATTACTAATTATGAACAAACTGAAATTATCTCATGGTTAGATCAAATGGATAATGAAATGGAATCCTATATTGGCCGAATGGAGTCTATGTGTTCTGCTGCATTAACACCTGAACAATTTTCTGAAATATGTTATCAGTTAACAGAGCTAGGTTTTTCAATATCACAACGTGAACCATTACTTCCTCAGGATAGTGACTTACCACTCGCGTGGATTTTAATCGCGAGCAAGCAGTAGCATTCATTATTAACTATTGTCACAAAAAAAAAGGCCGCTCAATGAGCGGCCTTTTAATCTAGCAATCTACTTTAGAATTGCTGGTTCAAGCGGAGGTAATAACCTCTACCGAACAAGCGATAAGTAGATGGATCAGTCTTAGCATTGAAACCACTGTCGATAAATGGTGGCTCTTCATCTGTTACGTTGGTAATACCCAAAGTAACGTTTGTGTTAGTAGAGCTCAGATTGTAGCTAAAGATCAGATCGTGATAAAGCTGTGCTTCTACTTCGTGTGTATCAGCAGGGAAGAACTGAACATCTGCATCCATATCGCTGATGTATTCACCGAGGTATGAAATGCGGAAATCGCCTTTCGTCCATGCCGCTTTATAGTTGATCTTGTCTTCAGCAAAAGCAGATCCATTGAAACGACCTTCGAGTTGCTCAACAGGATCACCAGGGAATGCTGTTCTTGAGCGGTCAAGCATGTGTGCCCACAAAAACTCAAGATCCCACTCTCCCATTGCTGTATCAAAGCCATACTTAACTTCAACATCAACACCTTCAGCAGTAGCACTGGCAATGTTTAAAGCAGCATCAGAGATTGAAGCAACACTGAAATCAGCACGTCTGTCGATCAGAGCACAGGCGTTCAGGTTTCCGTTACCGTGACAATCATTAAGAATAAAGTTAACACCTAATGCAGAGATAACATCGTCTAACTCAGTCTTCCAGTAATCAACCGTTACAGATAAATCACCTGAACCCAGAGTAGGAGTGAACACAATACCCGCTGTGACTGTGTCACCAACCTCTGCCTTTAGATCGGGGTTACCACCAACACGGGCCAGTACCTGAGAATCTAACTGAACTGATGTACCAGGGCAGTTAAGCGTGCCTGGGACAGTACATGGATCGAGATAGGTAGGGAAAGAATCAACGACACCAGCGAACAATTCACCAATATTTGGAGCACGGAAAACGTCACCGTAAGTTGCTCTTAACTTGAGTGATTCCAGTACCTGAAATTCGACACCCGCCTGGAAGGTTGTATCGTCACCAAAAGTACTAAAGTCGTCGTAACGTGCACCGAGTTTCAAATCCAGTGACTGAGCGCCATTATCAAAAACAGGAGCCAGGAATTCAACGAACGCACTGTTTACGTGATAGCCGCCTGCAGTACCTGCACCGGTATTACCCGTTACCTGGTCTTGCTGCTTGGCTGAATCCGGAGTAAACGTAAAGTCTTCCCATCGGTACTCATAACCGACAGCAAAACCCAGTGGGTCACTGCCCAAACTGAATGGAAGATTACCAGCGATTACACCACCAACTTGCATTTGATCAGCTGACAATGAATCAACCAAATCTACACCTACATAGTCGATCATTTCTTGTGTTACTGAACCAGGTCCACCAAACATATTGAATGGCACACAGCCAGAAATCAGAGTGCTTGGATCATTAACATCACCATAACATTCTGGGCTTCCGTCACCATCGAGATCTGCCGATGGTCCAAAAGCGTTAGCCAGATTAGGTCCGTAGAATTGTCCAAAATCTTCAAAGATCTGATTCTGGTGACCACGGTTACCATAGATGTTCCAGCTTAGTTCTTCTTCACCCCATAAACACATTTCACCTTCAAGAGTAACGTTGGCAATAATTTGTGTGTTGTCCTGGGTAAAGCGACGGGTGGTTTCAACCATTCTTCGGCGAGCATCAACCACAGGCTCTGGCGTTAAGCCAGCAGCAGTAGCTGCTTGTACCAGATAGAAGTTGTCAGGAGAAATACCGCTGTATGGCGTCACACCATCGGCACGCACACCTTGAAACGCAGGGTCAGAAGGTGAGTTATATGGCTGTGGAGCGAGCTCCTGTGCCGAGGTACGCATGTTTGTGCGTACTTCACCTCTGATTCTGACATTATCAGAAATATCCATATGAGCATCAGCAAAAACGTTAATACGCTCGTATGGAGTCTGGATGTAGTTTACCGGTGCGTAGTTATAGGTACGGCCATCGTAAGGTACAAGACCTGAACCATCTTCATTCATGAAAGTACCTTGCGTTTCAAACGCCAAACGACTTTCAGGAATACGTGAAGAACCGATTGGGTAACAACCACCTTGTGGTGTACCGTCATATGGAGCAGTTACCTGGTTCTCACAACCTAGCGGGTAGATGTACCAGGAGTCCTGGAAGAAATCCCATGGAGCATCGCTTTGATACGCTTGTTCCTGAGTGATGTACTCAGCACCGACCACGAAACCACCTGTATCGAATGATTTACCCGCAACAATGTTGAGGTTGTCTTGTGCACCACTGTCCATATCAAAATAGTCAGAAGTCAATAACTCAATTTCGACACCATCAAAGTCCTGGCGAGTAATAATATTCACAACACCGGCAACAGCATCAGCACCGTAGATAGCAGAAGCACCGTCTTTCAGGATCTCGACGCGATCAATCATAGCTGCAGGAATAGTTTGGTAGTCACCACCGTCAACAGTTCGCTTACCATTAACCAGTGTCAGCGTTCGTACTGTTCCCAGTCCACGAAGGTCGATTTGAACCGAGCCGTTACCGCCGTTGTTGGTAGTAGTACCGATTGGTGATCCAGACATAGAAGGAAGACGTTGCAGTAAATCACCAACGTCAGTTATACCAGTTAGCTTGATGTCTTCTTGACTGATAACAGTTACTGGGCTGGCGCTGTCAAGGTCGGCTCGCTTAATGTACGAACCCGTTACCATGACCTCTTCCAGATCGTCATCTGCAGCATATGCTCCGGTGACACCGAAAGCTGTCGATAACAGTGCTGCTTTTACTGCTAACGAGACAGGTGTCCTCGTAAGGTTGGGGGAGTTTTTCATGTGATCCTCTCGTTTATAACTATTGCTATGTTATGAAGTTCGAGAAGAATCAACACCTAACAACAGGTGTTGAAAAATA
Source organism: uncultured Thiotrichales bacterium (assembly GCA_938042355.1). Lineage (GTDB taxonomy): Bacteria > Pseudomonadota > Gammaproteobacteria > CAZUMV01 > CAZUMV01 > CALIRD01. The sequence goes on along the minus strand of CALIRD010000148.1, from coordinate 5,061 downwards.
TTGTTCTCCCCAAACAATAAAAGACTCGGTTCGTGACCGATATCTCATTGGTGGCTAATATACTCTAAGTAGCCACAAATACAATATTTTGATGCCAAAAAGATACAACTACCTTCAAAGTGTTGTATTAATACCAGTAGCGGCATAATAATATTTCTTGTTGGGGTTCCTGAACGTAATAAAGTTTAATTATTTCATAATAATTAGTAAGTATATTTGAAATTTACGTATATTCGCGGATGCAGGAGAATGTAAAATCGTAAACTTGCCAGTAACGACCAAATAAAATTCAATATTTACAAAAAAAAGAAGGATCAGAACTATTTCAACCCTGCCCGAACTCAGTCTGATAATTATTCTACAGTCACAGATTTAGCCAGATTTCTGGGCTGGTCCACGTCTGTGCCCTTGAGCACCGCGACGTGGTAGGCAAGTAACTGCAGGTAAACAACATTGACGATCGGTGCCAGCATTTCTGGAATATCTTCAATCTCGATTAATTTGATATCGCCATCATCCAAACCAATGTTACCGGCAGAAAACACATATAACTGTCCACCACGGGCTTTAACCACTTCCAGGTTGGAACGTAATTTATCCAGTAACTGATCATTCGGAGCCACCGCAATGACAGGCATCTCATCATCGACCAGCGCTAATGGGCCATGCTTGAGCTCACCTGCTGGATACGCTTCGGCATGGATGTAGGAAATCTCCTTAAGCTTGAGTGCCCCCTCCATAGCAATCGGGAATTGCATACCGCGACCCAGGAACAAAGCATGATTTTTATCCACAAAATCATTACTCATCTCTTTAATCAAATCATCTTTTTCCAACGCATCCGCGATATTTTTAGGCAGCTTGTTAAGCAAAGATACCATCACGGAAATTTGCTCTTCAGCAATGTCGCGCTCTCTGCCAATCGCGAGTACCAGCAATAACAAAGCGACTAACTGAGTAGTAAATGCCTTGGTAGATGCTACGCCAATCTCGGGTCCAGCATGCGTCATCAGGCAAAGCTCGGAATCACGTACCATCGAGCTTTCAGGGACATTACAGATAGTCAGACTACTCAAAAAACCTTCATTATTGGCTTTGTCTAATGCCGCCAATGTGTCAGCCGTTTCTCCGGACTGTGAAATGGTCACGAATAAGGTATTGTCTTGCACCACACGAGGGCGATAACGAAATTCGCTGGCGACTTCTACTTCACAAGATACACCTGCGAGTGCTTCAAACCAGTACTTGGCGACCAGACCGGAATGATAACTGGTGCCACAGGCAACGATTTGTACACGCTCTACCTGTTTAAATATAGCTTCTGCCTTAACGCCAAAGATATTGGCATTAACGGTGTTGTTGGTTAAACGTCCTTCGAGGGTCTCTGTAATGGCTTGTGGCTGCTCATAGATCTCCTTGAGCATGTAGTGCTTGTAACCACCACGATCGCTGGCATTCAGGCTTTGACTGGTGGTGTGAACCTCACGCTCTACTTCATTACCATCAGCATCATAAATCGTCACCTTGTCACGGGTTAAATGAGCAAGGTCACCATTTTCGAGATAGATCACTTTTTGCGTAACCGGAATCAGAGCTTGTACGTCGGAAGCAACAAAGTTTTCACCGATACCCAGTCCTATGACAGCGGGGCTGCCCTGACGAGCGACAATCATTTCATCGGGTCGATCATGTGCGATAACACCCAGTGCGTAAGCGCCCTGGAATTCATTGCGTGCACGGTTTACCGCCGCAACCAGATCACCCAGTTCTTCGTAATAGCCAGCAATATGATGAGCCGCAACTTCCGTATCGGTTTCAGAAGTATGAATCATGCCGGTACTTTCCTGCTCACCTTTCAGCACTTCATAATTCTCGATAATGCCGTTATGTACTATCGCGACCTTGTCGTTTGAAAAGTGGGGATGGGCATTACTTTCAGAAGGTTCACCATGGGTTGCCCAGCGAGTATGAGCAATACCGGTACCACCGGTAATCGGTGCTTCATTGATCGCATTTTCAAGCTCGATAACCTTGCCTAAACGGCGATGACGAACCAGGCCTTGGTCATTAATGACAGCCAATCCAGCTGAGTCATAACCTCGGTATTCGAGACGTCTTAAACCTTCCAGTAAAATTGGAGTGACATCGCGTTGTGCTACTCCGCCAACTATTCCACACATAAATTAATCCTGTTTTTTAACCGGCCTTTTCCAGCCTTTTATACTCTTTTGTTTGCTTCGTGCGATGGTCAACTGACCATCCGGGGCGTTACTACCTATGGTAGATCCGGCGCCAACTGTAGCGTCAGCACCGATCTCAATCGGTGCCACTAACGAGCTATTGGAACCAATGAAGGCATTATCACCAATTTTGGTTTTATGTTTGTTAACCCCGTCGTAATTACACGTGATAGTACCAGCACCCACATTCACGTCTTTACCGAGTTCCGAATCACCGATATAACTCAAATGACTGACTTTACTGCCCTCACCTATTAGTGACTTCTTAATCTCGACATAGTTTCCTACTTTCGCGCCGTTGGCCAATACCGCGCCGGGTCGCAATCTCGCAAAAGGACCCACTGAAGCATTACCAACAATCCGCGCGCTTTCCAGCACACAGTTGGCTTTGATCGAGGTGTCACTGCCAATAGTGCTATTTTCGATCACACAGTTCGGGCCAATTGAAACACCTTCACCAATTTCGACCGACCCTAGAAAGACACAATTTATATCGATACTGACATCTTTACCGCAAGTTAGATCTCCCCGTATATCGATTCTGTCAGCATCCATTAAAGTCACGCCTTGCTGCATTAATGTGGCCGCCTGTTGGTACTGACATTCACGCTCCAGTTGATGCAGTTGCAACTTGTCATTCACACCTAGCACTTCTGCTTCATCGTTACACATGACTGACGCGACGTTGTCACCGTCTGCGACACAAGCGGCAATACAATCGGTCAGGTAATACTCACCCTGATTGTTATTATTTTTTAGGCTGGATAGCCAGCTTTCAAGTCGCTGGCGATCGGCACATAAAATACCGGTATTACCTTCCGTAATGGTTTGTTGTGCTGCATCAGCATCTTTTTGTTCGACGATCGCCTGAACATTATCAGCAGCATCACGTACGATGCGTCCGTAGCCAAATGGATTTTCGAGATCAACCGTGAGTATCGCCAGCGGGTCGTTGGCTTGCGCATCCAGCAGAGCGGTCAGCGTTTCAGGTTTGGTCAATGGTACATCGCCATAGAGCACCAGCACACGATCTGCACTGACTTTATCAATCGCTTGCTGTACCGCATGACCGGTACCTAGTTGCTCCGCTTGCAGTGCAAAGCTCACTCCCGCATCAGCAAACAGGGTTTCTACCAACTCTGCTCCATGACCCACCACTACACTGATTTCTTCTGGCTGCAAAGTTTTGGCGGTAGCAATGACGTGCCCGAGCAAGGGCTCACCAGCAAGTGTATGCAGTACTTTCGGTAGGTCGGAATTCATACGGGTTCCCTTACCAGCGGCAAGGATAATGACAGCAAGACTCATCCATTCAAATCCATTGAATTATTACAACCAATTTAACCCACTCACAAGCATAAAAAAAGGCAGCTCGAGGCTGCCTTTGTCACAATGTTGTATGTTTCACATTGTATTAACGCTTTTTACGGATTTTCTCCAGCATTCTTAGTTGTGCAGCCGCCGCCAGCAATTCAGCCTTGGCTTTCTTGGCATCATAATCACTGTCCGCATCTTTAAGTAGAGCCTCTGCAGCCTCCTTGGCTTTCAGTGCCTCTTTTTCATCCAGGTCAGCCGCACGGGCACCGGTATCCGCCAGTATCGTGACCACATTGGGCAAAATTTCCAACATGCCGCCACTGACATACAGATGTTCAAACTCTTTTTCACCTTCAGGTAACAAGCGCACTTCGCCCGGCACCATACGAGTAATTAACTGTACGTGACGTGGATGTACACCAATCTCGCCCTGCTCGGCTGGCACATGAACTTCATGTACGACACCCGAATACAGCGCACCCTCGGCGGAAACGATCTCTAACTGCATGGTGGAATTTGATGCCATTGGAATTTACCGTTTAGCCTTGATTATGATTCCATTGACTTGGCGTTTTCTATCGCCTCATCAATCGAGCCAACCATGTAGAAGGACTGCTCCGGCATGTGATCATATTCACCCGAAACAATACCCTGGAAGGCACTGATGGTATCCGCCAGAGTTACATATTTACCTTCAGCACCAGTAAAGACCTGGGCTACGAAGAAAGGCTGTGACAGGTAACGCTGAACTTTACGCGCACGTCCTACCGTCAGCTTGTCTTCTTCGGATAATTCATCCATACCCAGAATGGCGATGATGTCTTTCAGTTCTTTATAGCGCTGCAACAGACCCTGTACATCACGAGCCGTGTTGTAGTGCTCTTCACCGATAACTAACGGGTCAAGCATGCGTGAGGTTGAATCCAGTGGATCTACCGCCGGATAAATACCCTGCTCGGCAATCGAACGGGATAATACCAGCGTCGCGTCCAGGTGAGCAAAGGTCGATGCTGGTGATGGATCGGTCAAATCATCCGCCGGTACATAAACCGCCTGGAATGAAGTAATCGAACCTGTTTTGGTAGTGGTAATACGCTCTTGCAGCGCACCCATTTCTTCAGCCAGTGTCGGCTGATAACCTACCGCCGATGGCATACGACCCAGCAGTGCTGATACCTCGGTTCCTGCCAGGGTGTAACGATAAATGTTATCGATAAACATCAATACGTCACGACCTTCATCACGGAAGTACTCCGCCATGGTCAAACCGGTCAAAGCAACACGCAATCTGTTACCCGGTGGCTCGTTCATCTGACCGTATACCAGGGCTACTTTGTCGAGTACGCCAGCTTCCGTCATTTCGTGATAGAAGTCGTTACCCTCACGAGTACGCTCACCAACACCGGCAAATACAGACAGACCCGAGTGCTGCTTGGCGATGTTGTTGATCAATTCCATCAGCGTTACGGTCTTACCAACACCCGCACCACCAAACAGACCAACC